>DATASU010000076.1:0-10527 GCA_036269095.1 Solirubrobacteraceae bacterium | reverse complement strand
CGCCCAGTCGCGCAGCGCGTCGACGCGCGCCAGGAAGGTCTCGACCTCGGCGTCGCAGAAGCGCCGCTGGCCGGACTCGGGCGGGCCGTCGGCGCCGTCGCGCCAGCCGTTGCGGTGATAGGCGGCGGGCAGCAGCACGATCTCGAGCCCGGCCTCGACCGCGGCCCCGGCCACCGCGATCGCCATCGCGTTGGGCTCGTCGTAGGGCCTGCCGTCGGGCTGATGGTGGACGTAGTGGAACTCGCCGACGCTGCCGTAGCCGGCGTTGACCATCTCCGTGTAGACCGCCAGCGCGACGGTCCGCATCGATTCGGGGTCGAGCCGCGCAACCGTGTCGAACATCGCCGTGCGCCAGCTCCAGAAGTCATCACCGGCGGAGGCGGCGCTGATCCGCTCGGCGGCGCCGCGCATGTCGCGCTGGAACGCGTGCGAGTGCACGTTGACCATCGCCGCGATCCGCGGCCGCGCGGAGGGGTTTTGTTCAGAAAGGCCCCTACCGGGGGCACTGCTGAACTCGCTCACGCCGCCGGCTCCTCAAACCGCCAGGCGTGATCGTCGCGCACCCAGACCGGCCGTCCGCCGACGATCACCGCCGCCACCGGGTTGTGCCCGAAGCGGTACGGGATGTGGCTCACGGGCGCGTCGAGCAGCAGCACGTCGGCGCGGCGGCCGACGCTCAGAGCCCCGGTCTCGACCGAACGGCCGAGTACCCAGGCGGCGTTCAGGGTCAGCGCCAGCAGCGCCTCCTTCACAGACCAGCCGTAGCGGCGCACCGCGAGCCCCGCCACCAGCGGCAGCGAGGCGATCGGTGAGGTACCCGGATTCAGATCGGTCGCCAGCACGCACACCGCGCCGGCGTCGGCCAGCTCGCGCCCCGGCGCGACATGCTCGGCGCCGATGAACTCGGCCCCGGGCAGCAGCACCGCCGCGCAATCCGAATCGACCAGCGCCGGGATGTCAGAGACAGGCATGCACGACAGGTGATCCACAGACCGTGCGCCGGCCGCGATCGCGACCGGCACCGAGCCGTGCGAGCCCAGCTGCTCGACGTGTGCCCGCAGCTTCAAGCCGCGGGCCGCGGCCAGCCGCCCCATCCTCAGGAGATCGTCGTTTGAGAACGCGATCGACTCGACGAAGATGTCGAGCGCGCTCGCCCCGGTCTGCGTAACGACCGCGTCGAGCATTCCCTCGACCTCGTCCATCCAGCTCGCCGCGCTGTAGCCGTCGGGCACCGCGTGTGCCAGCAGCGCGGTGATGTTGCCCGCCTGTGGCAGCTGATCGAGCAGCGCGTCGGCCAGCAGCAGCGCCCGCAGCTCGCCCTCGATCGACAGGCCATAGCCGCTCTTGCACTCGAGCGTCGTGGTGCCATGGCGCAACATCTCCGCGGCGAGCGCACGCGACTGCGCCAGCACCTCGTCGTTGGAGGACCGCACCAGCGCCTGGGCGCTCGAGCGGATCCCCCCGCCCTGGCGCGAGATCTCCGCGTACGGCGTGCCCGCGACCTTGAGTGCGTACTCGTCGGCGCGCCAGCCGGCAAACGGCAGGTGCGTGTGGCAGTCGACGAACCCGGGGACCAGCGAGCATCCCGAAGCATCGACCCGCAGACAGCTCGCGTCGGCCTCGAAACCGGCAATCAACTCGCCATCAAAAACCACGTCTCCGGGCTCGAGCGTCAGCTCGCCGGCGCGCGACTGCGGCAGCCGCTCGAGCGAATCATCGGGCAGCCGCAGCACCTCGGCCGCGCCGACCAGCGCCAGCGGAGCGCTCACGCGAGCCGCCCGCTCACTCGAGCGCCCCGATCGCCTGCTCGGCGGCGCTCAGGATCGCACCGGAATCGACCATCGCCGCGACCGCCGCGAGCTCCGGCGCGGGACTGCGGTCGGGGCCCGGGCGCGGATCGATCAGCGCGGCGACCGCGGCCGTTCCCGGTGCCGCCGCCAGCGGCGCCCGCAGTTGCTGTGCGCGCGCCGCGCACAGCAGCTCGACCGACAGGATCCGGGTCAGGTTCTCGAGCGTGAGGCGCAGCTTGCGCGCCGCGCTCCAGCCCATCGAGACGTGGTCCTCCTGCATGCCCGAGGTCGGGATCGAGTCGACGCTCGCGGGCGCGGCGAGCCGCCGGTTCTCGGCGACCAGCGCCGCGGCCGTGTACTGGGCGATCATCAGCCCCGAGTCGAGTCCGGGGCTGTCACCGAGGAACGCCGGCAGGCCCATCGAGCGGGTGACGTCGAGCAGCCGGTCGATCCGCCGCTCGGCGATCGCGCCGACCTCGGCCGCGGCGATCGCCATGAAGTCGGCGGCGAAGCCGAGCGGGATCCCGTGGAAGTTGCCGTTGGACACGAGCCGGCCGTCGTCGAGCACGCTGGGGTTGTCGACCGCCGAACCGAGCTCGACCGCAGCCACACCGCGCGCGTAGGCGAGCACGTCGCGTGCGGCCCCGACGACCTGGGGCGCGCAGCGCATCGAGTAGGCGTCCTGCACGCGGTCGTCGTGCTCACGGTGCGACGCGACGATCGCCGAGTCGGCCATCAGCCGCGCGAGGTTGGCGGCGCTCAAGCGCTGACCGACATGCGGGCGCAGCGCCTGAACCGCGGCGTCAAACGCCGTGTCGGTCCCGAGCAGCGCCTCGACGCTCATCGCCGCGGCGATGTCCGCGGTGCGGCACAGCTTCAGAAAATCCAGGCACGCCAGCGAAAGCATCCCGAGCATCCCGTCGGTGCCGTTGATCAGGGAGAGGCCCTCCTTCGGCCCGAGCGTGATCGGCTCGAGCCCGGCACGGGCAAGCGCCTCGGCCGCGGGCGCCGTAGTGCCATCCACGTCTAGGACTTCTCCCTGGCCAAGCAGGGCCAGGGAGAAATGCGCAAGCGGTGCCAGGTCGCCGCTCGCGCCCAGTGACCCGTATTCAGGGACGACCGGTGTGATGCCCGCGTTCAGCAGTGCCAGGATCGCCTCGATCGTGCGCGCGTGCACGCCCGAGTAGCCGAGTGCCAGCGTGCGGGCGCGCAGCAGCATCATCGCGCGCACGACCTCGCGCTCGACCGGCGGGCCCATGCCGGCGGCGTGCGAGAGCACGAGCGAGTGCTGCAGCGTGGTCCAGCGGTCCTGGGCGATGCGGGTCGTCGACAGTGCGCCGAAGCCGGTCGAGACGCCGTACACCGCGTTGCCGGATTCCGAGAGGCTCTGGATCTGCCGCCAGCTGCGCTCGATCCGCGCGTAGGCGTCGGGGCTGAGCTCCACCCGCGCGTCCTCGCGCGCGACCAGCGCGACGTCCTCCGGGCGCAGCGTCGCGCCCCCGAGCGTGACCGTGTTCTCAGCCATCGTCACCAACCTTCACCGTGTCGTTTGCGAGCCCTGCGAGTACCTCGATCAGCGCCCCGATCCCAAACACGCAATCCTCGACGCTCGCCAGCTCGCGCGCCGAGTGGCTCGCACCGGTGGCGCTGCGGATGAACAGCATCGCCGTCGGCACCGCGTTTGCGAGCGCGCCCGAGTCATGGCCGGCGCCGGTCGCCATCGGCAGATCTTCGATCCCCTCGGCAGCGAGGATCGCGGCGACGCGCGCGCGCAGATCAGTCGAGAACCGGACCGCGCCGACGAACGACTCGCGGCTGCATTCGAGCCGCACGCCCTGAGCGTCGGCGTCGGCCTGCGCGGCGGCGACGATCCGCTCGACGCTGCGCCGCACCGTTGCCTCGTCCTCGCCGCGCACGTCGAGCCACAGCGAAACCCGCTCGGCGATCGCGTTGGTCACGTTGGGCGCGAGCTCGAGCTTGCCGACCGTGGCCAGGGCGCGCTCGTCGGCGGCGACGCTGCGCGCGGCGGTGACGGCGGCGGCGAGTGTCAGCATCGGGTCGCGGCGGATCGCCAGCGGCGTCGTGCCGGCGTGATTGGCCTCACCGTGGAGGTCGATGCGCCAGCGCCCGTGCGGGAGGATCTCGGTGCCGAGCGCGAGGCGGCGGTCACGCTCGCTGAGCAGCGTGTCCTGCTCGATGTGCACCTCGATGAAGGCTTCTATCTGCTGCAGCCGCTGCGGGTCGGGACCGAGCTCGGTGGGGGTGAGACCGGCGTCGCTGAGCGCGTCGCGCAGGCTGACGCCCTCGCGGTCACGGCGCTCCAGGATCGCCTGCACGTCGAGCGACCCGAGCATCGCGCGGCTGCCGAAGGTCGGGGTGTCGAAGCGCCCGCCCTCCTCATCGGCGAACGACACCACTCCCAGCCGGGAATGGGGTTGCTCGCCCCGCTGGGCGAGCAGGTGCACCGCGATCAGGCCGACGACGACACCGAGCGCGCCGTCGAAGCGCCCGCCCTCGCGCACCGAGTCGAGGTGGCTGCCGGTGATGATCGCACCGGCGCCCGTGTCGGCCCCGCCCGCCCAGGCCCAGCGGTTGCCGTTGCGATCGACCTCGGGCTCGAGGCCGAGACTCCGGGCGGTGCGGTCGAACCAGGCGGCCGCGGCCGCGGCCTGCTCGGTCCAGGCCAGGCGCGTGGTCGCGCCGCTGCTCCGGTCCAGGCCGATCGCGCTGACCTCGGCGAACAGCCTCTCGAAGAGCTCGCGGGCGTGCTGGGTTTCGGTGGCGTTCATGGTTCGACCGGGCGGCCTCGGCGTGGGCCCAGGCGGCTTGAGAGTAGTAACCCGCAACTTGCGACCAGCTACTCCCCACGGCGGCGGCGGCCGAAATGACGATGCATTGAGCAACTCGTATCAGTCAGCGCACCACTCAACGATGCTGGGAGTTGCCCGATGAACCTTGAAAGTCTGACCTCGATCCGTGAGCTCGACAGCCGCGTCGGTGACGGCCTGCATGTGCGGCTGTGGTGGAATGAGAGCAACGGCGAGGTCTGGGTCTCGGTGCTCGATACGCGCTCGGGCGAGGCACTGAGCATCGCGGTGGCGCAGGGGCAGCGGCCGCTGGACGTGTTCCATCACCCGTTTGCCTACGCCCCGCGCGAGCGCGTCGAGGCGATCAACGCCTACGCGGCCTGAGCGGGCCTGACGCCCGCCACCCCTGAGCGGGCGGCATTCTCTCAAGCGACGTTTGTCGGACCCCGCTTCGGGTTACGTGGGACTCTGGGGCTCTGGTTTCAGGCTCTGCGTTTGCCTAGAGAGAGCGAGGAAGCATGCGCCGCATCGTTCGCAGGATTGCCCTGTCCGCCAGCTTGGTTGTCAGCGGTTGTGCGCTGATCGGCGGTGCCTCCGCCTCGGTGGCAGCCGCCGCCGGCAAGACCGCCGCCGGCAAGACCGCCGCCGGGACGACTGGCAAGGCCACCGGCGCTACTGCCGGCGCGGCGCCGGGCTCCCCGGGAAGCCAGAGCTACTTCGACCTCGCGCGCAAGGACTGCGTCGGCACGGCGATGAACACGACCTCGAAGGTCTGGTTCACGGTCGCGGGCGGCGTGCTCTCCGATACCTACTGGCCGACGATCGACGCGACCAACGTCGGCACGCTGCAGTACGTCGTCACCGACGGGCACAGCTTCACCGACCTGCAGACGCGCGACATGACCTACACGGTGCAGTCCGACCCGACCGGGATGGCCTGCACGATCGTCGCCGCGAGCAGCGCCCACAACTACCGGATCGTGACGACCTACGTGGCCGATCCGGCGCGCGACGCGGTGCTCATGCACGTGCGCTTCGAGGGCCCGAGCACTGATCACGTCTATGTGCGGCTCGACCCGCTCGCCGGCGGCACCGGTGGTGGCGGCCCGCAGAACGCGGGTGGCAACTCCGCTTCGCTGGTGAGCTCCGGCAACCAGACCGTGCCGGTCGACGCGAACGCGAACACCACGACCGACGCCGTCAACCGCAGCTACGCGGTTCCGACCTACATGGCGCTCGAGACCTCCGGCGGCTTCAGCGACGCGAGCGTCGGCTACGCCGGCACCGCCAGCGACGGGCTCTCGATGCTCGACAGCTCGCATGCGCTGACGCCATATGGCTCGGCTCCCGACGGCCACGTGACCCTGACCGCGGAGCTGCCCTCGCAGGTGAACGCGCTGCAGGGCACGAACATCGCGCTCGGCTTCGGCAGCACGCAGGGCGCCGCGCTGTCGGTCGCCGGCGCGTCGGTCCAGCAATCCTTCCCGGACGCCTACGACCGCTACGAGCGCCAATGGCAACGCTACGACACCGGCCTGCAGCGGCCCTCGGCTCGGCTCGGGTCGGCGGCCGTGCACGAGTACTACGAGTCGGTCAACGTCGTTCGCGCGAGCGTCGACAAGACCTTCCCGGGCGCGCTCGTCGCCGGGCTCGCCTCGCCCTGGGGGCAGTCCGTCCCGGCCGGCAACCTGACCAACGGCGAGCCCACCTACTTCGGCTCCTACCGCGAGGTCTTCGCTCGCGATCTGTACGAGGGCTTCACCTCGTTACTGCTCGCGGGCGACCTGCGCACCGCGCAGGCAACGACGCGCTTCCTGTTCGACCGCCAGCAACAGGCCGACGGCTCGATGCCGCGCAACTCGCTGCTCAACGGCGAGGCGGCGCCCGACACCGGTGGGCTGCAGCTCGACGAGACCTCCTACCCGATCCTGATGGACTGGCAGTCCGGCCTCGCTCGCGACCACAGCCTCTACACCAAGCAGGTGATCCCCGCCGCCGACTTCCTCGTCGCGCACGGACCGTCCGACGGCGTCGAGCGCTGGGAGGAGCAGTCGGGCTACTCGCCCTCGACGATCGCGGCCGAGATCGCCGGCCTGACCGCCGCGGCGAAGATCGCCCGCGTAAACCGCGACCGCGCGCGCGCCCGCGTCTACCAGGCCACGGCCGATGACTTCGCGCGCAACATCAAGGCCTGGACGGTGACCACCAACGGTCCGTTCATCAGCCCTACAGTTCCGAGCTACTTCATCCGCATCTCCAAGAGTGCCGACCCGGACTCCGGCGATCAGGTCGACCTCGGCAACGGCAGCATCACCGTCGACCAGCGCTCGCTGATCGATGCCGGCTTCCTCGACCTCGTGCGGCTCGGCGTGCTGCCGGCCAACGACCCGACGGTCCGGTCGTCGTTGACGGTCGTCGACGACACGATCGAGCGCCAGACGCCGAGCGGGCCGGGCTTCTACCGCTACGGCACGAGCCCGACCGAGTCGGTCGACGGCTACGGCGACTGCTATCAGCCGAGCGCCACCAGCTGCACGACCGTCGGCGCGCCGTGGGCGCCGACCGACACCGGCACCGGCCACCTCTGGCCGGTGCTCTCCGGCGAGCGGGGGGAGTACGACCTCGACGCCGGTCAGCGCAGCTCCGCGATCACGCTGCTGACCGCGATGCGCAACATGACCTCCGGCCAGGGCCTCGAGCCCGAGCAGGTGTGGGAGGACCCGGCGCTGCCGGCGTCCCCCTATGGCAGCGACCCGGCGACGGCCTCGATCGGCTTCGAGCCGGGGCAGCCCGCCGGCTCGGCCAGCCCGCTGACGTGGGCGCAGGCGCAGTACGCGCGCCTGGCGCTCGACCTCAGCGCCGGCCACACGCTTGAGACGCCGCGGATCGTCACCGACCGCTACGTCAGACATGGCATGCCGGGCGCGCTGCCGCTGACGATCAGCTCGCCGGCGAGTGGCACCAGCGTCAACGGCGCGACGGTCACCGTCAGCGGCACGACCTCAGCCCGCGCACGGGTTGACGCCGAGGGCGTCGGCGCGACCGGCGGCGTGGCCGCCACCGCCTCGACGCGGGCCGACCGCTCCGGCAACTGGTCGCTGCAGCTGCCGGTCGGCTTCGGCAGCACGACGATCACCGTCACCGCGACCGCGGGCCGCAGCACCGGCTACGCCCAGACCTCGGTGACCAACGTCGCGCTGCCGGGCACGCAGGTGCTCAGCGTCAGCGACCCGACCGGCGACGACAACGGTCCGGGCACCTATCAGTACCCGACCGCGGCGGACTTCGCGCCGGGCGGCTTCGACCTGACCGGGCTCAAGGTCTCGCAGACCGGCACCGACGTCTACATCCAGACGTCGATCAAGAACCTGGTGTCGACCTTCGGCAACTCGTTCGGAGCGCAGCTGCTCGATCTGTACGTCCGCGACCCGTCGGCCCCGATCACCTCGACCGCGGCCGCGTACTCCCAGCTCAACTACTCGATCACCGGCGCGGACGCATGGAGCGAGCGGCTCGAGGCCCAGGGCTTCGCGCCGACCGTCTGGGTCAACGCGTCCGGCGCGTCGCTGGGCAGCGTGCAGCAGGTGGTCGACGACGCCAGCGGCACGGTCACGCTGATCGTTCCCCAGTCGGCGTTCGGAACCGTCGGCAGCGGCTGGGTGTTCACGGTCGCGCTCGCCGGTCAGAACGGCTTCAACTCCTACCAGGCGCGCGACTTCACCTCGACTGCGGGCGCCTACACGTTCGGCGTCTGCGCGGCCGGTGATACGAGCGCGATCTGCAACGAGAGCCCGGGCTCGGTTCCGTACGTGATCGACACGATCACGCCTCCGGGCGTCGCGCAGGACAACGAGCTCAACCCCTTGAACGGGGCGGTGCAGCTGTCGGGAGTCAGCGTGCCGTAGACGCCCGACGTGTCTCGAAGGTGATCCGCGGGAGCGCCTGCTGCGTAGTGGTTCGCAACAGACTCGCAACGCACACGCAACCAACCGCCTAGCAACTCGCGAGGAACCTATGGGTTCTTCTCACCATGCATTCGAAGACACGCCTCAACAGTCGCAGTGCAGGCCAATCGACGCCACGCGTGCGTCTGGTTCCGATCGAGAGCGTGACCTCGATGCGTGAGCTCGACGCGCGCGTCATCAACGGGCTGCAGGTCCAGCTCTGGTGGGACCCCGAGACCGCCACGGTCTGGGTCTCGGTCCGCGACGCGCGCACCGGGAACCAGTTCCTGATCGAGGTCAGAGACGGCCAGCGTCCGCTCGACGTCTTCCATCACCCGTTCGCCTACGCCCCGCGTCAGCAGCTCGAGGCGGTCCTCGCCGGCCCCTTGCCAACGGTCGCTCGCCGCATGGAGTGAGGGTGGCTCGGGGCGGGCGGCCCGCTGGCCGCCCCGCCCCGCCCTACGCCACCGGTCGCCGGCTTCAGGACTTCGGCTGGGTCAGGTCGTAGACCCTCTGTCCGCCGATCGTCACCGCCTTGTAGTGGGCCTCGACCCACGAGGCGATCTCCGACGTGGTGCCCGAGCGGCCGCCGGGCCCGGCGATCCTGCCGCTGCTGCCGCTGCCGCTGCTGCTTCTTCCGGCGCTGCCGGCGGGGAAGCCTCCGGCCGGGGCCCCGGTCCTGGTGGCCGAGCCCGCGCTCGGGCTGGAGCCTCCGAACAGCGAGCCGATGCCCGCCTCGGCCGAGCCGGCCGACGTACCGCTGCCGGTCGCGCTCGTCAGGCCGCCGGGGCCGCCCGCTCCGCCACCACCGGCGATGTAGTAGTGGATCTCACTGGCCTTGACGTACTTCTCGAACTGGGCGAGCGAGATGTTGCCGCCCTCGCCGCTGAAGCCGCCGATCGCCATCACCGGTTCACCGCCGGAGGCCAGCTCGAGTGACGCGGCGCTCTGCGAGCCCGACGTCGCCGCGACCCAGCGGTACTTGGAGGCGCCGGACTTGAGCGCCGCGGCCAGCGTGGTGCTGACGCTGCTGCCGCCCATGCCGCCGGCTCCTGCTCCTGCTCCTGCTCCGGCTCCTGCTCCTGCTGCGCTGCCCGTCGCGGCGGTGCCGCCGCCGGGGAAGCCGCCGCGGCCCGCCGAGCTACCGCCACCCGGCGAGCCACCGCCCGGCGAGCCGCCGCCACCGAAGCCGCTCGCGCCACTGACGCTCGGGCCCGCCGACACCACCGAGCCGGTGTGCGCTGTCGTGATCGTCTCGACGCTGTAGGCCAGCGGCGCCGCCAGGCAGGCGGTGACGGCCGCGACCGCGGTCGCGGCGGCAAGCCGCCGCCGCAGCAGCGAGGGCGGGATCGCCAGGCCGGCGAGCGTCACGACCGCGGCGACGATCACGAGCGGCGTCAGCCACGGCTCCCATGAAGGCGTGCGCTGCAGCATCACGACCGCCCAGACGGCGGTGACGCCAACCATCAGCGCCATGCCGATGCGCGCTGGGGCGAGCCCCCGGCGCTCCCAGAGAACGGTCGCGCCGATACCGCAGAGCGCGGCGATCGCCGGGGCGAGCTCGACCGTGTAGTAGGTGTGGATCACCCCGCTGCCGAAGCTGAACACGGCGCCGCTGACCACAAGCCAGCTGCCCCACAGCATCAGCGCCGCGCGCAGCCGGTCGGTGCGTGGTGCCCGCAGACGCCACACCATCCCGCCGGCGAGCACGATCGCCGCCGCCGGAAGCAGCCACGAGGCCTGCCCGCCCATCAGGTCGTTGAACAACCGGAAGACGCCGGTGGCGCCACTGAAGTTGCCGCCACCGGTGCCTCCACTGAGCCGGCCGAAGCCGTTGTAGTCGAAGATCAGGTTGAGGATGCTGTTGTCGGGCGAGCCGTCGATGAAGGGCCGCGAGCTCGCCGGGAGCAGGGCGACGATCGCGACCCACCAGCCGCCGCTGAAGACCATCGCCGCGAAGCCGGCGAGGGCGCCGCGGAGACGGCG
>DATASU010000075.1:0-5663 GCA_036269095.1 Solirubrobacteraceae bacterium | reverse complement strand
GCGGCCGCAGCACGATCATCGACGCCTGGGGCGTCCCGCTCGCGACAGCCGCCGACAGCGAGACGGTGATCGTCGCCGACCTCGACTTCGGCCTCCAACAGGACGTCCGCAGGCGGTTGCCGGCACTCACCCACCGGCGCGACCCGAAGCTCTACGCATGAGCACCGCCGCGATCGACAAGCGCCGCGTGATCCTCGACGCCGCGGTGCGCGTGTTCGCCCGCCAGGGCTTCCACACCTGCCGCGTGTCGGACATCGCCGACGAGGCGGGCGTCGCCTACGGCCTCGTCTACCACTACTTCCCGTCGAAGGACACGATCCTCGACACGCTGTTCCTCGAGCGCTGGGACGTGATGCTCACGGCGATCGCCGAGACCGAGAGGACCGACCGCGAGCCGCGCGAGAAGCTGCGCGCGATCGCCTCGTTCATCGTCGACTCCTACCGCTACGACCCCGACCTGATGAAGGTGATCATCGTCGAGGTCACGCGCGCGGCCAACACCTTCGGCCGCACCCATGTCGACAAGATCATGCAGGCCTACGAGGCGATCGGGCGGATCGTCGAGCAGGCTCAAGTGGCCGGGATTTTCCGCACCGAGATCGACGCGACCTTCGCCGCGCAGGCGTTCTACGGCCTGCTCGAGCAGGTGCTGACGCAGTGGATCTTCAGCGAGCGACCGGTGCCCGCCGAGGAGTTCGAGCACGTCAAGACCGAGATCGTCGAGATGATCTGCGGTGGCCTTGGCGGGTAGAGAGTCCAGCATCTGGTTGAATCCGCTCTGATGAAGGAGAGTCCATTGGTAAAGCGTCTAATGTGGTCGGGCCTGCTGGCAGGCGTCGGCGCCCTCACAAGCCTCGTGGCGACACGCGCGGCGGCCGTGATCTGGAAAAAAGTCTTCGACGAAGATCCGCCTGAGTGAGCGACCAGCCCGACGAAACCGACGGCACCGCCGAAGAGGCGGCCGATCAGTCGCTGACCGCGTGGCCCGAGCCTGCGGACGGTCCCGCGTGGTCGGAGATCGAGGATCGAGCTGAGCCCGCCGCGCCGGGCCCCGCTGGGCCAGGCGCGTCGCCGGAGGCGGCGGAGGAGGCCCCGACCGAAGCTGAGGCCGGCGCGCCCGAGGCCCCGACCGATGCCGGGGCCGGCGAGCCTGAGGCCCCGGCCGACGTCGCGCCCGAGGTCGAGCCCGCCACCGAGGCCGGGCGCTCGCGCCGGCCGACGTCGCTGCGTGACCGCTACGTTCAGTCCGATGACACCGTGCCGCGGCGCACGCTCGCGCCACCGCCGTTCCCGAGCGCGCCCTCATTCCCGGGCTCACCCGTGACTCCGCCGGTCTCCGAACCGCCGCAGCCGGACGATGCCGCGCGCGTGAGCGAGCCGGCCCCGGCGCACGAGCCCGGGCCGTCACTCAAGCAGCGGCTCGACAAGCTACCGCTCGACAAGCTCCCCACCGACAAGCTTTCCACCGACAAGCTGCCCGTCGACAAGCTCCGCACGCTCACGACGCGGCGCCCCGAGGTCGGCCTCGGGCTCGCCTTCGCGGGCGGACTCGTAATCGCCACGATCATCAAGCGCCTTGGCCGCCGATAACGGACAGCCCGACAGCATCGCCGCGGCGATCACACAGGTCTCGGAGAACCTGAGCAATCTCGTCCACGACGAGGTCGAGCTCGCCAAGGCCGAGGTCAAGCAGAAGGGTATGAGCCTGCTGCGCGGCGTCGGCGCCGTCGCCGCGGGCGCGGTCTTCGGCGTGTTCGCCGTCGTCACCGGCCTGATCACCGTGGGCTGGGCGCTCGACGCGATCCTCGTCAACGGCGTCGGCGAGATCTGGCTCGGCTTCGCGATCGTCACCGGGGTGCTCATCCTGCTGGCGGTGGTCGCGTTCCTCGCCGCCTGGAGGGGGCTCAAGGTCGGCGCGCCGACCCCAACGATGGCGATCGACGAGGCCAAGAAGATCCGCGACACCGTTTCGAGCTCGGCCGGCAAGAGCTGATGCCGTCATACGACCGCACCCCGGAGGAGATCCGGGCCTCGATCGAGCAGAACCGCCAGGAGCTCGGGATGTCACTGGTGCGGCTGCGCGACGAGGTCAACGAGCTCACCAACTGGCGCGCGCCACTCAGGCGCAACGAGAAGAACCTTCAGATCGCGGCCGCGGCCGCGGGCTTTTTGATCGCCGGCGGTGTCGGCGGCACGCTGAACACGCTGTTCGGCCGCAGGAAGCGCCGGCGCTGAGCGCCGGCCGCCGCGGCCGGTGTCACTGATCGACCGCGAGCGTGCGCTGCATCTCGTCGGCGAGGGCAGCGTTCTCGTAGGGACCGGGTGCTCGCAGCGCCTCGATCACCCGCAGCTGGGTCGCCGCGTCCTTGTCCTGGCTCATCTTGATCTTGCACTGGAACCGGGTTATCGGCAGGCGGATCCCGACGGTGCCCCGCGCGAGCGTTGCGCCCCACTCGAGGTCGAGCAGCAGCGGCTGCTCGACGTGGCGCTCGAAGTGCTCGACCAGCCGCGCCAGCGTCCGAAGGTTCGCGTCCGCGTCAAGGATCTGGGGGACTCCGTAGCAGTGGGCCGCCGCGAAATTCCAGGTCGGGGCCGGCGTCGCCCCCGGCGCGTACCAGCTGGGGGACACGTAGCCGTGCACTCCCTGAACGATCAGCAGCAGCTCGTGCTCGCCGAACCCATGCAGGGCCTCGTCCGGCCGGCCGACGTGGGTCAACACCGCCAGCTCGTCGCTGTCCTCATCGAGCAGCACGGGATAGTGGGAGGCGACCGGCCGGCCCTCGTGGCCACTGACGATGATCGCCCAGGGGTTCTCGCTGATCAGCCGGCGGACGACGGCGGGATCATCGACGAAGTGGTGCGGGTTGTGGCGCATCGGAGCGGGAGCCTGCCGATCTGAGCTCGGCGATCGGCGCTACAGCAGCTCGCGCCGCGTGCCGCCGCAGCCGAGCAGCCCCGGCCCGATGTGGGTGCCGATCACGGGGCCGATCTCGGACACGAACACCGGCTCGGTTCCGAAGATCTCGCGCCCGCGCTCGACCAGTGCCTGTGCCTGCTCGGGGACGTGCGTGTGCTGTACGACCCAGCCGTCACAGCCGTCAGACTTCATCTGCTCGAGCAGCGTCACCAGCCGCTCGAAGGCCTTGCGGCCGGTGCGCACGCGCTCGACGGCGCCGATCTCGGATTCGAGTGAGAGGATCGGCTTGATCTTCAGCGCCGAGCCCAGCCAGGCCTGGGCGCCCCCGATGCGGCCGCCCTTGCGCAGGTATTCGAGCGTGTCGAGTGAGAACAGGAACTGCAGGTCGGCGCGCGCGGCGCGGGCCCGCGCGACGGCCTCCTCGGCCGAACGTCCGTCGCGGATCGCGGCGGCGGCGGCGAGCAGCATCAGCCCCTCGGCTCCGCAGGCGGTGGTCGAGTCGACGACGTGCACGCGCCCGGCGGCCTCGCCGAGCTGCTCGCGCGCCTGCTCGGCCGAGCGTACGGTGCCCGACAGCCCGCCCGACAGGTGGATCGAGACGATCTCATCGCCGGCGGCGATCAACGGCTCATAGGTCGCGAGGAAGTCGCCGATCGAGGGCTGCGAGGTCGTCGGCAGCTCGGCGGTGTCCGCCAGGCTCGCGTAGTAGGCGTCGTAGTCGACGATCTCGCTCTCGCGCACGGCATCGCCGTCGCGGTGCACGTAGAGGCTGACCTCGTGCAGCCCGCAGCGCTGCGCGAGCTCGCGCGGCAGGTAGTGGCAGTAGTCGGTGACGAGGGCGACGGGCATTTCAGCCCGTGGACCCTACAGCAGGTTCTCGATGCTCAGCGGAGCCGGCTCGGCGCTTGCCGCCGCCGCCTCGGGCGCAGCCGCCGCAGCCGCCGCAGCGGCTTCGACGCCGAGCAGCTTCTGCAGCTCGCCGCTCTCATACATCTCGCTGACGATGTCGCAACCGCCGACGAGCTCGCCCTCGACGAACAGCTGCGGGATCGTCGGCCAGCCCGATACCGCCGACAGCTCCTGGCGGATCGCCGGGTCGGGCAGGATGTTGACCGCCGCGAACGGCTGGTCGAGCGACTCGAGGATCGCCACGGTGCGCGCCGAGAAACCGCACATCGGTGCCTCGGGCACGCCCTTCATGAAGAGGATCACGGGGTTTTCGGAGATCGCGCTCTCGATCGCATCGCGCATCGGGTTGCTGGCTGAATCGCTCATCGGGCCTCCGTTGGGGTGATCTTGAGGGAGAGTGCATGGATGCGATCACCGAGCTCGCCGCCGAACACGTCGTAGACGAGCTTGTGCTGGGCGATGCGGCTGAGGCCGGCAAACGCCGGGCCCTCGACGACCGCGTCGAAGTGGGCTCCGTCGCCGGTGACGGCGGCGCGGGTGCCCGGAATCGCAGCCTCGATGCGGTCCTTCAGCTCGTCTGGTGAAACGCTCACTGCAACAAGCGTAGCGAGTGGGGGCCCGAAGCTATACTGAATGAAGCATGATCACTCTCACCGACAAGGGTGCCCAGAAAGTCCAGGAATTCCTTTCCTCTCAGGCGACTGTCGCCGAGACCGCGGGGCTGCGCGTAGGTGTGCGCGGCGGCGGATGCTCGGGCTTCCAGTACGCGCTGGCGTTCGACGAGCAGCACGAGGACGACACCGTGTTCGAGGACAAGGGGATCCGCCTGCTGGTGGACCGCGCGAGCCTGCCGTACGTGCACGGCTCGGTAATCGACTTCGTCGACGGTCTCCAGGGCGCGGGCTTCAAGGTCGAAAACCCAAACGTGATCGCGGCCTGCGGCTGCGGCTCCTCCTTCCGCGTGGCGGAGGAGGAGGAAGTCTCCGCAGTCTGAGACGCGGGGTGCGGCGCCTGACGGTGCCCACGGGCGCCGCCTGCGCGGCGCTGCTGGTCGCCGCCTGTGGCGGCTCGGCAAGACACGTTGCCGTGACCCGGCCGACGCCGGCCGCGACCGTGACGGTCACGGTCCGCACGCGGACCGCGACGACCCCGCCGCCGACGGCCGCCGAGATCGAGCGGGCGGCGACGCTCACGGCCGCCGAACCGGGCTTTCGCGCGCGGCTCAGCGCCAGCATCAAGCTTCCGCAGTTCAACGGCAACCCGCTGACGGCGGCCGGCAGCGGTTACTTCGATCCGGCCACGAGCTCCGGCACGCTCGGCGTCGCGGTCGGGCTTCCCGGGCTGCTCGGCCTCGGCGGACCGCTGCCCACCCAGCTGCGGCTCGTCGGCAGCGAGGCCTACGCGCGGGTGCCGTCGGAGCTGGCGGGCCAGGTCCCGCGCGCCGACGCCTGGCTCGCGAGCAGCATCTCCGCGCTCGACCTCGGCGACTCGCTGAATCCCGCGGACATCCTCAGGGAGATCGCTCGTGACGCGACCAGGCACGTGCCCGGGCAGCGTGCGCGCGTGACGATCGATCCCGCCACCGGGCTGGTGCGCACGATCGTCCTCAACTACGCGGTGCCCGGCGGCTACCACGTCCACGTGCGCCTCACGCTCACGGGCTTCAAGCCGCAGGCCGCGACCGACGCACCGCCGTCGTCGCAGACCGGCAACCTGCAGTCGGCGCTTCGGGCACTCGGCTTCTGAGAGGCTGTCCATCCTGCGCAAGCGCGTTCGTCGTACCGACATGAGCGCAAAATCGACGCGGAGGTGGGTCAGATGAAGTTCCTGCAGTTGG
>DATASU010000074.1:0-21422 GCA_036269095.1 Solirubrobacteraceae bacterium | reverse complement strand
CGCGACCTGGTCGGCCAGCGTCTGCCCCCAGGCGGCGGGCGCGTAGTCACCGCTGATGGTGATCGCGCTGACGTCTGCGTCGATGCTGCGGGCAAAGCTGAGCGCCTGCTGCGCGAGCTCGTCGCCCGGCTCCTCGATCAGCAACAGCACGCTCATCACAGCACCCCCAGTTCACCCAGCACGGCGACGACGGCGGGCGCCGCCTCGGCGCCGCTGCCGAGCACCTGCACCTGCTTGCCCGAGTCGGGCGGGAGCACGAGCTTGACCATCTCCAGCTTTGCTGCGGGGCGCTCGGGCGTCGACGCGTCCAACGGCTTGCGCTTGGCGCGCAGCCGTCCGGGCACCGACGGGTACCGTGGAAGGTTGATGCCCTCCTTGACCGACACGACCGCGGGCAGCGGGAGCTCGTAGACGTCACGGCCGCCGGCGACCTCCTGCTCACAGACGGCGTGACCGCCCTCGAAGGAGATGGCCTTGACGCCGGTGACCGACGGCATGCCGAGCGCGTGGGCGACGCGGATCGCGACCTGGTAGTTGCCGGCGTCGGCCGATTCGTTGCCGAACAAAATTAGGTCGTAGCTCTGCTCATCGGCGTTGACCGCAGCGACGATGGCCGCGGCGGTGGCCTGCGGATCCCATTCCTCACCGTCGGTGACGAGGTGGATCGCGCGGTCGGCCCCGATCGCCATCATGTCGCGCAGCTGCTCCTCGGACTCGGCCGGCCCGAGCGTGAGCACGGTCACCGCACCGCCGTCGCGCTCGACGATCTGCACCGCCTCCTCGACCCCGCACTCCTCGTGCGGGCTGACCGTGAAGCCGAGGTGCTTGGTCGACAGGGCGCGGTGGTCGTCGGTGAGCGTGATCTTGCCGCCGGTCAGGGGCACGCGCTTTACGCAGACGAGGATGTTCATCACGAGCTCCTAGCTGCGGATGCGGGTGTTGTCGGGATCGAACAGCGAGGTCGCGTCGACCGAGCCGACGGTCACCGGGTAGCGGTCGCCCATGTACTGGACGAGCAGCTGCTCGCCGACCTTCGCGTGCTCGGGGGGCAGGTAGGCCATCAGGATGTACTTTCCCAGCGACGGGCCCGAACCCGCGCTTGTCACATAGGAGCGCCTGCCCTTGCTGTCGGTGATCGGCCTGCCGTCGAGCGTCAGGACCGGCTCCTTGCCGAGCATGTAGCGCTTGACACCGGAGGATGACGTGTGATCGTCGACGGTCAGCGTGCACATCTGTGCGGCGGCCCGCTCGTCACGATGGGCGACGTGCGCCGCCTTGCCGATGAAGTCCTGGTCCTTGACCTTGCCCCACGCCATGCCGGCCTCGACGACGTTGTATTCACCGTCGAGCTCGGCGCCGTAGGCGCGGTAGCCCTTCTCGAGCCGGCCGGTGGTGCCGTATACGCCGCTGCCGGCGACGATCATGCCGTGCTGTTCGCCGGCCTCGGCGAGGATGTCCCAGAGTCGCGCGCCCTGTTCGATCGGCACGTACAGCTCCCAGCCGAGATCACCGACGTAGGAGATGCGCGAAGCCAGCACCTCGACCGGGCCGACCTCGATGTTGCGCCACTGCGCGAACGGGAAGCCCTCGTGCGAAAGATCGCCGCGCGCAACCGCGGAGAGGATGGCGCGCGCACGCGGGCCCCAGAGACCAAGGGTCGTCCAGGCGCTGGTCTGGTCGTGTACCTGGGCGGAGCCGTCCTCCGGGAGATGATCCTTGAACCACTTGAGGTCAGACATTCCGTAGGCACCGCCGGTGACGACGCGGAACAGGTCGTCGGCCATGCGCATGATCGTCAGATCCTGCTTGAAGGTGCCACTCGGTGTCAGCAGCGGCGTGTAGACGACGCGCCCGATCGGCACATCCATCTGGCGCATCGCGACGCGCTGCACGACGTCTAGCGCGCCGGGGCCGGTGACGTCGAAGATCGCGAACGCGGTCAGGTCGACGATCGCTGCGCGGTCGCGCATCGCGAGGTGCTCGGCGTTGATTATCGGCGACCACCAGCGCGCCTCCCACTCCGCCTCGCGGCGCGGGATGCGGTCGCCGTACTCGTCGAGCAGGCCGGCGTTCGACTCATACCAGACGGGACGCTCCCAGCCCGCGGCCTCGTAGAAGACCGCGCCGCACTCGCGCTCGCGCTCGTAGAACGGCGGGACGCGCACTCCGCGGTCGGACTCCCACTGCTCGCTCGGGTGAACGATCCCGTACATCTTGTTGAAGCCCTCGCCCGCCCGGGCGAACACATGCGTACGGGTCTTCTGTGATGGATAGGAGCGCGCGATGTTGGACTCGAAGACGTCGATCTCGGACTCGCCGTGGACCATCAGCTCGGCGACGGTCTTGCCGGCACCCGGGCCCTCCTTGATCCAGATCGCCGCCGCCGACCACAGGCCCTTGACCTCGGGTGTCTCGCCGAGCAGCGGCAGACCGTCGTAGGTGACCGACAGCAGGCCGTTGATCGCGTACTTCACCCCGACCGACTCGTCACCGACGATCTCCGGCATCAGCTCGAGCGCGATCTCCATCTGCGGATCGAAGTCGTCCTGGGTGAACGGCAGCTCGGTCGGCGACAGCGCCGACTCCTCGATCGAGGGGATGTCGTCGGCCTCGATCATGATCGGCCGGTGGGCATAGGAGCCGATCTCCAGACCGGTGCCCTCCTGGCGCTCGTACATGTTGGTGTCGACGTCGCGGATGATCGGGTACTCGATCATGCCCTTGGCGTCGGCAAAACGCGGCACCGGGCCGATGTCGATCATCTGGTGCACCGACGGCGCGATCGCGATCGAAGCTCCGGCCATGCGCGCGAGCTTCGGGCTCCAGCAGCCGCAGGCGATCACGACACGGTCAGCCGCGATGTCGCCCTTCGTCGTGCGCACACCGCGGATGCGTCCGCCGACCACGTCGAAGCCGAGCACCTCGGTGTTGGCTGACACCGTCAGGCCGGCCTGCTGGGCGCGCTCGCGCATGATCGTCGCCGCGCGCAGCGAGTCGACGACACCGGCGCCGGGCGTGTAGAAGCCGCCGACGATCAGCTGCTCGTCGATGTAGGGAACGAGCTCCTTGACCGCTTGCGGGGTGATGATCGATACCGGCTCGATGCCCCATGAGATCGCCGAGGAGACGCGGCGCTGCAGCTCCTGCATGCGGTCCTCACCACGCGCGACCTCGATGCCACCGCTCTCGATGAAGACGCCGAGGTCCTTGTACTGACGCATGCTCTCGAGCGTCAGCTGCGTCATCTCCTTGGAGTGATCGACCGGGAAGATGAAGTTGGAGGCGTGACCGGTCGAGCCTCCGGGGTTCGGCAGCGGACCCTTGTCGATCAGGGTGATGTCCTGCTGGCCGAGCTGGGTCAGGTGGTACGCGAGGCTGTTGCCGACGATTCCGGCACCGATGATGACGATGCTCTGGGAGGTGGGCAAAGGGGCGCTAGAGCTGCTCATACAACTTATATATCACGGCGGTACCGCCGGCTGCAAAAGCCGCGGCGGCTCAGACGGCGTAGGCGGACAGCCGTTCCGCGGGAGCATGCTCGAGCGTGACCCGGGGAGCGATCTCGGCGATCAGCGCGACCGCGGCCCCAAGCTCGGCCGGGCGAGCGGTGAACGGCAGCCGCACGTAGCGTTCGAGCAGGCCGTCGGCGGCAAAGCGCGGCCCCGGCGTGAGTGCGAGACCGTGCTCGCGCGCGAGCACCATCAGGCTCGTGGCGATCGGCTGCGGCATCGCGACCCAGAGCACGAGCCCGCCGGCGGGCTGGTCGAAGCGCCAGTCGGGCAGGTGGCGCCGCAGAGCGTCGCTCAGTGCGGCGCGATGCGTCCGCGCAAGCGCACGGCGCTCGTCGAGGATCTGGTCGAGCTCGGCAAGCGCCTCGACGGCGATCAGCTGTTCGAGCACCGGGCTGGCGAGGTCGACACCCGAGCGCGAGGCGGCCAACCGCCTGATCAGCCCCGGCTCGGCGCGCGCCCAGCCGACCCGCATGCCACCCCACACCGCCTTGCTCAGCGAGCCGACCGTCACCACACGATCGGCGCGCCCGACCGCTGCGAGCGGCGGCTGCTCTGGCACCGCGTCGAGATTCAGCTCGCCGAACGTCTCGTCGACCAGCAGGTAGCCGTCGTTGTGACTCAGCGCGTTGAGCGCGCGGCGGCGGCCGCCGTGATCCATCAGCGCGCCGGTGGGATTGTGGAAATCCGGAATCAGATAGGACAGCGCCGGAGCATGGCGTGCGGCGACCGCCTCCAGCTGCTCGTAATCCCAGCCCTGCGACGAGACCGGGATCGGTCGCAGGCGAGCTCCGGCCCGGCGGATCGCGTCGAGTGCCGCGGGATAGCTCGGGACCTCGACCAGCGCATTGCGTCCGCGCGGCAGCAGCGCGCGGATCGTCAGGTCGATCGCCTGCATCGCACCGGCGGTGACCAGGATCTGGTCGGGGCTGGTCGGAAGCCCGCGGCGGTTGTAGCGCCGCGCGATCGCCTCACGCAGCGGCGCCAGCCCGAGCGGTGAATAGCCGTGATGGTCAAGCCACCCCGGGAGCCTTGTGACCGCGAGCTGTGCGAGCTCGAGAATCCGCGCCGGCGCCGGTAGCGCCGCGACCGTGAGATCGAGGTCGGCGATGCGGGCGTCGTCGAGTGGCTGGCCGCGGGTCGACGGGATCGCCACCCAGCTGCCGGCCCCGAGCGTGCTCTCGAGGTAGCCCTCGGAGCGCAGGCGGTCATAGGCCGCGGTAACCGTCGCGCGGCTGACACCGAGACCGGAGGCAAGCGCGCGCTCGGCCGGCAACCGCGTTGCCGCCGGCACGCGGCCGTCGAGCACAAGCGTGCGCAGGGTCGCCGCGAGCCGCTCCGCGGCGGGACCGCCGCGGCGCCAGTCACCCAGCAGTTCAACGATCCGGTGGAGCCCAGGGTCGGTCATCGCCAGGCCAATATTGCCAGATTGGCCTGTTCTAAATCAGGCCACTTTCAACCAAGATAGGAGCCGTTGAGGTTCTCGACCCTGATCCCGCAGCCCCGCGGCCGGCGACTGACGCGGCTCTATCCCGGCCTCGTGCTCTATGGCGTGAGCGACGGGATGCTGTTGCTGGCCGGCCTGGGCGTCGACCCGTGGGACGTTTTCCAGCAGGGCCTGTCACGACGCCTCGGACTCGGCGTCGGGACCTGGGCGATCATCGTCGGGGCGGCGGTGCTGTTGCTGTGGATTCCGCTGCGCCAGCGCCCGGGCTTCGGCACGGTCAGCAACGTGATCGTGGTCGGCGGCGTGATCGATCTCGTGCTCGCGCTCGTGCCCGTGCCGCACGGCCTCGGTCTGCGCTCCGCGGTGCTGCTCGCCGGCGTGCTGCTGAACGGGGTCGCGACCGGTGCCTACATCGGCGCGGGGCTCGGCCCCGGCCCGCGCGACGGGCTGATGACGGGCCTCGCCGCGCGCGGGCTCTCGATCCGCGTGGTGCGGACCTGCATCGAGTTGACGGTGCTGCTGATCGGCTGGCTGCTCGGAGGCTCTGTCGGCGTCGGGACCGTGCTCTACGCGCTCGCGATCGGCCCGCTCGCCCACTTCTTCATCCCGCGCCTGGCGCTCGACCGACCGTCGCCGCCCGGGGCCGTGACCCCGAGACGTGGCCCGGCAGCCTGGCCGCTCGAGGAGCTCTCGTCGTGATCATCTCCGGCACCGCCGCCGCCGGCATGGCGGCAACCGCGCTGGGCATGGTCCTCACTCCCGGGCCGAACATGATGTACCTGGTCTCGCGCAGCATCAGCCAGGGCCGCACCGCCGGGTTGATCTCGTTGACCGGGACCGCCACCGGCTTTGTCGTCTACATGGTGATGGCGAACTTCGGGCTCGCGACCGTGTTCGTGCTGGTGCCCGCGCTGTACATCGCGTTCAAGGCGGCGGGGACGCTGTACATCGCCCACCTGGCCTACGAGGTGCTACGTCCAGGTGGCAGCGGGCTGTTCGAGCCGCGGCACCTCGCCCGTGACTCCAACTGGCGGCTCTACCGCATGGGACTGATCACCAACCTGCTCAACCCCAAGGCCGCGATCCTCTATCTGGCGCTGATCCCCGAGTTCATCCACCCGTCGGCGGGCCATGTCGTCGCCCAGGGCTTCGCCCTCGGCACGATCCAGATGAGCATCAGCCTCAGCGTCAACACCGTGCTGATCCTGGCGGCCGGTTCGGTCGCCACCTTCCTGTCGTCGCGCCCCGAGTGGACGCAGTGGCAGCGCCGCGTGACCGGAACGATGCTCGGCGCGATCGTGGTGCTGCTCGCGCGCGAGGTCCCCTCACGCGCGCGCGTCTGAGCGATTCAGCGAGTCAGCACTCGACGACGTTGACCGCGAGCCCGCCGAGCGAGGTCTCCTTGTAGCGGTCGCTCATGTCCCTGCCGGTCGCCCACATCGTGCGGATCACGGCGTCAAGTGACACGTAGTGGCTGCCGTCGCCGCGCAGCGCGAGCTGGCATGCGTTGATCGCCTTGACGGCGGCGATCGCGTTGCGCTCGATGCAGGGGATCTGCACGAGGCCGGCGATCGGATCGCAGGTCAGCCCGAGGTTGTGCTCCATCGCGATCTCGGCGGCGTTCTCGACCTGGCGCGGCGTGCCGCCCATCACCTCGCAGAGCCCGGCGGCGGCCATCGAGCAGGCCGAGCCGACCTCGCCCTGACAACCGACGTCAGCGCCGGAGATCGAAGCGTTCTCCTTGCAGAGGCTGCCGATCGCGGCAGCCGTGAGCAGGAAGCGGAAGACGCCCTCCTCGTCGGCTCCGGGCACGAACCGCACGTAGTAATGCAGGACCGCCGGGACGATGCCGGCGGCGCCGTTGGTCGGGGCGGTTACCACACGCCCGCCGGCGGCATTCTCCTCGTTGACGCTGAGCGCGAACAGGTTGACCCACTCGAGCTGCTTGAGCGGCTGACTCTCTGACTCGGACGCGAGCTGGGCGTGCAGCTTCGATGCGCGGCGCGGCACCTTGAGGCTGCCGGGCAGCACGCCCTCCTGTGTCAGCCCGCGCGTGACGCAGTCCTGCATCGCCTGCCAGATCACGCGCAGCCGTGACTCGACGTCCTCGAGGCTTCGCTGCGAGAGCTCGTTGGTGCGCGCGAGCTCGCCGATCGTCAGGTCGGCGTCGTTGGCCTGGGCGACGAGCTCGGCGGCGCTCTTGAACGGGAACGGAAGCTCCGGCGGCGGCGGCGGTTGCTGGCCGAGTTCGGCCTCGCGCACGATGAAGCCGCCACCGATCGAGAAGAAGGTCTCACTCGCGAGCTCTGCTCCGGTGGCGTCGCGGGCAGTGAACGAGAGCGCGTTGGAATACTCCGGGCGGCGTTCACCGCGGCGCTGCTCGATGTCGATCGCGGGGTCGAAGGCGATCGGCTGGCGCCCCAGCAGCCGCAGTTCGCGCTGCTCCGCGATCAGGTCGACACGAGCCTGCACGGTGTCGACGTCAACCGTCTCCGGGTGCTCGCCCTCGAGCCCCATCAGCACCGCAGAGTGAGTGCCGTGCGCCTTGCCGGTCAGCGCCAGCGAGCCGAACAGCTCGACGCGCACACTGATCGTGCGCTTGAGCGTGTCGACGCGATTGAGTCCTTCGACGAAGCTCAGCGCCGCACGCATCGGCCCCACCGTGTGTGAACTGGAGGGCCCGATGCCGACCGAGAAGAGATCGAAGACGCTGACTGTCATCGCGATCCCCTGGCCGCCTCAGCCCGCTCGCCGGTCGAGCATGACCAGCGAGCGAGCGAAGCGGAGAGGCTCATTCCGCAGGTATCTCCCCATAGACCATCCCGAGGTCGATGCCCTGGCGCTTGCGCACGATCTGCGAACCGACGTAGATCGCTATCGCCAGCACGTACATGCCGCCCATCAGGTAGTAGGAGTCGGTGTTGTTGACGCCGTAGGCGTCATCGGTGAACCACTTGATCAGCGCCCAGATCAGGATCACGGAGAACATCAGCGCGGCGGCCGTGATGATCGGCAGGCCCAGCACCCGGTACTTGGCGATCGGCGAGGCGTTGTAGATCTCCGGCTTGCGCCACGGCAGGATCGCGGCCGAGACCGTGGTGCCGAGGAACGTGATCGCGATCACCAGCGTCGCGTCCAGGGTGTAGGACGCGAACGACGAGCTCCAGGCATACAGGGCCGCCAACGGAATCGACGGCAGCAACATCAGCGCCAGCGCCCAGTAGGGCACGCCGTTCTTGGAGACGCTCGCGACCCTCTCCGGGAGAATCCGGTCGAAGGATGCCGCGAACACGACCCGGGTCGAGGACAGGAACACCGACCCGACCCAGCCGAAGAACCACAGCGACATGATCGCGATCAGGATGAACTGCAGCACCGGACTGCTGAAGACCATCGCCGCCAGCAGCGCCGGGTATGGGAACACCCCGATCGGGATCGTCCCTGCCCAGTAGGCGCTGCTGCTGCCCATGTAGAAGGTCCAGCCGAACGTCTTCGAGAACAGCAGGAAGAAGATCACGGCGACGATCGTCGTGACGATCAGCGCCCCGCCCATCGCGTAGATGTTCTTGCGGAAATCCGAGGCGCCGCGGACCTCGCCGTAGAGCGTCGCACCCCAGTTCGACCAGAGGTTGAAGAACAGCAGCATCGGGATCAGCAGGAGCACGCCACCGAACGAGCCGATGCTCGTCGGCGAGTAGCCCTTGGTGCCGGCCTTGAGCGTCGCCGCGTAGGCGTTGCCGGTGGTGCCGTAGAGCTTGTGCGCCTGGCTGTTGAAGTCGCTGATAAAGCCCGAGTGCGAGGTGACCAACAGGATGATCGCCATCACCGCCAGGCCGAATACGCCGCCGTAGAAGCAGAACTTCTGGATGCGTCCGTAGGTGCGGATGCCGAGTCCGATGAACAGCGACGCGAGCAGCGCCGTGATCACGGAGGCCACGAACACCCCCGCGTGGCTCGCCCAGAAGGTCACCCCGCCCGACCAGCCGACGATCGCCGACAGCGGGCCGAACACCTCGATGTTGAGGATGTTGGCGTAGATCGGAACCCAGTACCAGAGGATGAACCACCAGCCGGCGACGGCCAGCACGAAGCCGATGCCGCCGCCGAGCACGCGGCTCATCCAGACGTAGTCACCACCCGCCCGCGGCATCACCGAGATCAGCGAGGCGTAGGTGATCGCCTGGAAGATCAGGAAGGCTCCGCCGACGATCACCGACCACATCAGGCCACCGCCCGGGATGAATGGCGCGTACGTGAAGATCAGCCATCCGAGCGTGACAAGGTTGATCGCGAACGTGGCGTACACGAACGCGTCCCGTACCGACCAGCCACGCACGAGTCCCGTGGCCTTGCGCACAAATACGGCGCGCTCCTCGAAGCCCGCGCCTCCACCACTTGCAGTTGACGCCATCTCCCGTCCTCTCCTCAGCCGCTTGTAAGCACGAACTTCTTGACCTGCTTGCCGTCCTCGAGATCGATCACGGCACCCAGCAGCTGGCCCTGCTCATACGAGCTGCCGGGGTTCACACACAGGGTCTTGCCGAGCCGCTTGGTACCGCGCGACTCGTGGATGTGGCCATGCACCGAGAGCGCCGGCTCAAACCGCTCGATCGCCTCACGCACGGCAGTGGAACCGACCGGCTTGACGGCATGGCCGGCGTCCTTGAGATCCATCTCCGCGGTCAGCTCGGGCGCGTCGTCGAGTCCGGTGCCGTACGGCGGGCAGTGCAGGCTGAAGATCGTGCGCTCGGGCGGGTTGGTGACCTGCTCGACCATCTTCGCGATGCGCTCGGCGAGCTGTGGCTCGTCCTCCTCGCGGTAGGTGTCCCACGGCGTGCGGTTGGCCCAGCCGCTGGAGACCATCTGGTAGCCGCCGAACTCGACCACACGGCCCTCACCGAGCTCGACCGTCTTGGCCTGCAGGATCACGTCGTCGACCTCGAGCTGGTCGTCGTTGCCGGGGCACACGAAGCAGCGGATGCCGGTGCCGGCCAGGCGCTCGTCGGCAAGCTCCATCCACGCACGCACGGTGTTCAGCATGTGCTCGTCGAACAGCGCGTGCCAGCGGGCCTCGTCCTGGCTGAGCTCGGCGAGCTCGTCGGGGTCGACGCGAAACGGGTAGTAGCCGCGGCGCTTGACCGCGAGCTCGAAGGCGGCGGTCTGCTCCTCGCCCTGCAGGACCTCGCGGTTCTCGAGCAGCGTGGAGTGGTAGTTGCCGCCGCCGTCGTTGATGATCGGCACCAGCGCCTTGCCGGTCATGTCGCCGCCGAGGATCACGATGTCGGCCTTGTAGTGCTTGCCGGAGTTCAGGAACTTGCGCCAGCAAGTCTCCGAGCCGTGCACGTCGGTCGCGAAGAAGATTCTCACCGCTCCACCTCCTCAGGCAGGTCGTACCAGCGCTTGCGTTCCCCGATCCGGTCGCGCATCTTCCAGGCGCGGCTCTTGGGGGCCGCCTCGATGCGGGCAAGCAGTTGGGCCAGCCGGTTCCTGATCTGGGTCGTCTTTTCGTCAGGCAGCGCATACTCGCCGACGTGCGGCTCGCAGCGCTCGAGGTTCCTGGTGATCGTCCGCCACAGGCCCCAGTCGGCCGCGCAGAGCTCGGCGACGCGCGCGCCGTTGACAGCGTCGTCGTCGTGGTCGGCGACCTCGTGGCCGTGCAGCAGTAGCACGGTGTCGCGGATGTCCTTCTCGTTGAGCTCGATGATCTGCAGCTTCGTCAGCAGCAGCTCCGCCAGCGGGACCGTCGCGTCGCCGGGCTTGACGCGCTCGGACAGCGGGATCTCGTGGCACATGCGGAAGGCGCCGACGAACACATCGACCTGACGCCCGTGCTGGGTGTCGTGGTAGAGCAGCCGCTCCTTGCCGTTCATCGCGTTGAAGACGACCTGCGGCTCGTAGCCCGCGTCGCTGAGCAGCTTGCCGGCGCTGCTGGTGCCGCCCTTGGGCACGGCGAAGTCGAGGTCCTTGTACTCGCGGTGCAGCGATGCCGGTACCTCGGGAGCGTGCAGCCTGACGGCGACCCCGCCCAGCAATGCGAACGCGGCGTTCTGGTCGTGCGCGAGCGCTAGCAGCCGCTCTCCCTCCTCCACGAGGTCGGGGAGGATTGCGCTCAAGCAATCACCGCTTTGCCGCTTCCCGTCATACCGTTCTCCTCGGCTTAACAGTGCCTAACGGCTCTGTTATTAGACTTATATATCACTGTGCCGGTCAGAGAATCAACACAGCTTTTCGTCGGCGGCGCCTGGCGTGCCGCGGAGGGTGGCGCGGTAGCGGTCGCGCTGAGCCCGGCAACCGGCGAGCAGCTCTGCGAGGTCGCCGACGGCACACGCGCGGACGCCGCCGCTGCCGTGGCCGCGGCCGTCGCGGGCTTTGGCGGCTGGGCCGCGGAGACGGCGTTCACACGCGCAAGGGCACTGCACCGCGTGGCCGACGCGTGTGCCGCGCGGCGCGACCAGCTGGCGCGCGCGGCGACGCTCGATCAGGGTAAGCCGCTGGCCGAGTCCTACGACGAGGTCGATGAGCTCGTCGCGATGTGGCGCGGCGCCGCCGAGGACGGGATCCGGCTCGAGGGCTCGATCCCACCGAGCTCGAACCCCGGCAAGCGCGTGCTTGTGATGCGCCGCGCGGTTGGGCCGGTGGCCGTGATCACGCCGTGGAACTGGCCGTACACGATGCCGGCCGAGATCGTGGCGCCGGCGCTCGCGGTCGGCAACAGCGTCGTCTGGACCCCGGCGCCGACCACCGCCTACTGCTCGGCGCTGCTGGCCGAGTGCATCGCCGAGGCCGACCTGCCGCCCGGCGTCTTCAACTTCGTCACCGGCCCCGGACCGGTCGTCGGCGACGAGCTCGTCGGACATCCCGACGTCGCGGCCGTCGGCTTCATCGGCTCGACCGCCACCGGCCTGCGGATCGCGGCGCGCGCCGCCGGCAAGCGGCTGCTGCTCGAGATGGGCGGCAACGGCCCGCTGGTCGTGCTCGACGACGCCGACCTCGCCGCCGCCGCCGATGCCGCGATCGTCGGCTGCTTCCTCTGCGCCGGGCAGAGCTGCACCGCCGGCGAGCGGATCCTCGTACACGAGCGCGTGCGTGCCGAGTTCGTCGAGCTGCTCACGCAGCGCACCGCCGTCCAGGCGCAGCTCGGCGACCCGCTGCGCGAGGCGACGACGCTCGGTCCGCTCAACAACGAGGGTGTCGCGGCGAAGATGGACGCGCATGTCGGCGACGCGGTCGCCCGTGGTGCAAGGGTGGTCGCCGGCGGCCAGCGGGCCGCCGGCTTCCCTACCGATCTCTACTGGCCCGCGACAGTGCTCGACGGTGTGCCCGCCGATGCCGTGGTCGCGACCGAGGAGACCTTCGGGCCGGTCGCGCCGGTGATCGGCATCGGCTCGCTCGAGCAGGCGATCGAGCTGACCAACGCCTCACCCTACGGGCTGCTGGCCGCGATCTTCACGGCCGATCTCAGCAAGGGCCTGCGCTTCGCCGACGAGGCGCGCACCGGTCTCGTGAACATCAACGAGACGACCAACTACTGGGAGAACCACCTGCCGTTCGGCGGGCGCGCCGGCAGCCTCAGCGGAGTCGGCCGGGTCGGCGGGCGCTACCCGTTCGACGCGCTGACCGACCTGCAGACGGTCGTCATCGGCTGAACCACGCGAGCTGTTCGCCGGCCGGGCCGGATTTGGAGCACGGCTCCCAAAAGCCGCTTTGGCGTTATAACGCTGCCGTCATAAAGCCAAAACGCGATTTGAGGGTGGCGATCCAAATTGGTCCGCTGCCGATGCCAAGGCGGATCAGGCGGTGCTCGCCTCGGCGCCGTGGCGGTAGAACGGCACGTCGCTGAGCGGTTCGAGCGGGGTCGTGCCGCGAATCAGGTCGGCGGCCTTCTCCGCGAGCATCACGACCGGCGCGTAGATGTTGCCGTTGGTCACGTAGGGCATCGACGAGGCATCGACGACGCGCAGACCGTCGGTGCCGCGCACCGCCATCGTCGCCGGGTCGAGCACGTCGAGCTCGCCGGTGCCCATGCGACAGGTGCACGAGGGGTGCAGCGCCGTCTCGGCGTCGCGCGCGACCCAGTCGAGGATCTGCTCGTCGGTCTGCACCGCTTTGCCCGGTGAGAGCTCGCCGTCGTTGAACGGGTCAAAGGCCGGTTGGGTGAGGATCTTGCGCGCGCTCGCGATCGCCTCGAGCCACTCGCGGCGGTCCTGCTCGGTCGAGAGGTAGTTGAAGCGCAGCGCCGGGTGCTTGCGCGGGTCGGTCGAAGTGATCTTCACGCTGCCGCGCGCGTCGGAGTACATCGGGCCGACGTGCACCTGGTACCCGTGACCCTGCGCCGCGGTGCCGTCGTAGCGGATCGCGAGCGGCAGGAAGTGGAACATCAGGTTCGGGTAGGGGACCTCGTCGTCACCGCGCACAAAACCGCCGGCCTCGAAGTGGTTGGTGGCGCCGGGGCCGGAGCGCGCCAGCAGCCACTGCAGCCCGACCTTGGGGCGGTTGCGGTACTTCATCGCGGGCGCGACCGAGACGGGCTGCTTGGACGCGTACTGAACGTAGACCTCGAGGTGGTCCTGGAGGTTCTCGCCGACGCCGGGTACGTCGGCCACGGCTTCGATCCCGAGCCGTTGAAGCTCGGCGGCGTTGCCGACGCCCGAGAGCTGCAGCAGCTGCGGTGAGTTGATCGCGCCGCCGCAGAGGATCACCTCGCCCGCGCTGATCCTGTGTGAGTCGCGGCGGCTGCGGTTGAGCCAATCGACCGTCGAGTACTCGACGCCGGTCGCGCGCGTGCCGTCGAAGATGATCCGGTTGACGAGCGCGCGGCACTGCACGTCGAGGTTCGGGCGCGACATCGCCGGATGCAGGTAGGCGCGAGCGGCACTCAGCCGGCGCCCGCGGTAGATCGTGCGGTCAAACGCGGCGAAGCCCTCCTGGCGGTAGCCGTTGACGTCGCTGGTGAGCTCGTAGCCGGCCTGTTGGACGGCCTCGAAGAACGCGCCGAACAGCGGATTGGTCGCGGGCCCGCGTTCGAGCTTCAGCGGCCCGTCGCCACCGCGCCAGTCGTCGGCCCCGGCCAGACAGGTCTCCATGCGCTTGAAGTAGGGCAGGCAGTGCGCGTAGTCCCACTGATCGAGGCCGGGGTCGGCGCCCCAGCGCTCATAGTCGAGTGCGTTGCCGCGCTGGAAGATCATGCCGTTGATCGAGCTCGATCCGCCGAGCACCTTGCCGCGCGCGTGGTAGATGCGGCGGCCGTTCATCTGCGGCTCGGGCTCGGACTCGTACTTCCAGTCGTAGAGGCGGTTGCCGATCGGGAACGAGAGCGCCGCCGGCATGTGGATGTAGATGTCCCAGAGGTAGTCGTTGCGCCCGGCCTCGAGCACCAGCACACGCGTCGAGGGGTCCTCGGACAGGCGCGCGGCGAGCACGCAGCCGGCCGCGCCGCCGCCAACGATCACGTAGTCATAGCGACCCTGCGGCTGCCCGCTCAAAGCACGCTCCGGATCTCGCTCTCGAAGGTGTCGACGTGGCCGGCGGCGATCTCACGCGCAAGCTCGGGCTTGCGGTCGGCGATCGCCTGCAGCATCTCCTCGTGCTCGTGCACGCGCTGGAACAGGTGCGGGAGGCGGTCGATCACCAGGTACCAGATCCGCAGTGAGAGGTTGAAGTAGCGCTGCAGCGTCTCCTCGAGGAACGGGTTGTCGGCGGCGCGGTAGATGAAGCGGTGGATGCGCGTGTCAAGCTCCATCAGCGCCTGCATGTCGTCGCCGCCGCGCTGCGCGCGCAGCTCCTCGATCAGTGCCATCAGCTCGTCGCGACCGGCATCGGTCAGGCGCTCGGCCGCGAGTGCCGCGGCGCGCGCCTCGAGCACCGCGCGCACCTCGGTGATCTGCGCGAGGTCCTTGATGTTGATCTCGGAGGCGAAGGTGCCACGGCGCGGGAAGACGGTGACCAGATTCTCGAGCGCGAGCCGCTTGATCGCCTCGCGGATCGGCGTACGGCCCATCTCCAGCTCGCTGCCGAGCCGGTCCTCGTCGATCGGCTCGCCCGGCTTGATCTGCAGTGTGACCAGCCGGTCGCGCAGCTCCTCGTAGGCGCGGTCGGCGAGCAGCGCAGGAGGCCTGGCGTGAGCCTGCTCGAGCGCTGATATATCACTCATAGATCTGGAGATTACCTGGCGGCGTGGCGCAGCGGAAGTTACGCTGCGCGACATATGCACAAGCTCAGGGGAATCACAGCCGCTGTAGTTGTTTGCGTCGTGGCCGCGGCCGTGATCATCGCGGCGGTGGTGGCGCTGCGCCCACGGACGCACCCGCAACCGGCGACGGCGGCGCGCGTACAGCCCGACCTGTCCGCGCGGTGGAAGATCGGGCCGACACTGAGCGACCTGCGCGCGAACTTCGCCACGCTGCGGCACCCGGCGACCGCGGCTGACAGGGCTGCTGTCGCGACCTTCAGGTACGCGATCGGGGTCGGCAGGCAGATGCGATTCGTGTTGCCGGAGGAGGTTCGACCGCTTGGCCGCATCGACGGCGCGCCCGTGTACCTCGTCGTCGACCCGCTGTTTCGCCACCGTACGACCGGGCCGGTGGCTGCGCACATGATGTCGCTTGCGGTCGGCAACGACGGCGTCTCCTGGGGTCCCGAGAACTACCTGATCTTTCCGACGATGCTCGGGCAATCCGGCGATATCGCGCCCTCCGACGAGCCGGCGACGCTGATCAGCGTCGTCCCCGACGGCGTCCGCCGAGTGAAGTGGCGCTTTGCCTGCGGCTCCGATACCAGCGCGGCGCACTGCCAGCTACCCGCGCAGCGGGTCGTGGTCCTGCCCGTACACGACAACCTCGTGTCACTTCAGGTGAGCGCGCCGACCTCGTGGAGCCCGGACGGGAACGTCGCCACGGTCACCTGGTACGGGGCCGACGGCCTGACCCGAGTCTTCACCAACGCGCGAACCGCGGTGCCGTTCCCAGGAGCACCTGCAACCCGGGCCTGAGGGCGCTGTGGCGCTGGTGCCGAAGATTCGAACCCACCCGCCCCCCAGCGGCGGGAGATCAGTCTCCGAGCTCGATGCGGCGGCGATCGACGAAACCTTTTAGCTCGTCGCGGATCGCGTCGTCGAGCGCGGGGGCCTCGTAGGACTCGAGCTTCTCGCGCCAGATCTCCGCCGCGCGCTCGGTGGTGTCCTTGGCGCCGCGCCGGGTCCAGCGATCGAAGTTGTCGGTGCTCGACAGCATCGGCCGGTAGAAGCACTCGCGGAAGCGCTCGAGCGTGTGCATCGCGCCGAGGAAGTGGCCGCCGGGGCCGACCTCGGTGTGGGCGCCGAACGCCAGCGCGTCGTCGTCGAACACGACCGGCGTGAACTCGTGCTTGAGTTCCTGGAGCAACTCGATGTCGACGATGAACTTCTCGTAACAGGAGACGAGACCACCCTCGAGCCAGCCGGCCGAGTGCATCACGAAGTTCGCGCCGGCGAGGAACGTCGGCATGAACGTCATCAGCGACTCGTAGGCCGCCTGCGCGTCGACCACCGTCGAGGAGTTGAGCGCGCCACCGCCGCGCCACGGCAGGTTGAAGTGGCGCGCGATCTGGCCGGTGCAGAGCACGCCGATCCCGGACTCGGGCGTACCGAACGACGGCGAGCCCGACTGCATGTCGGTGTTCGACAGGAACGAGCCGAACACCACCGGACTGCCCGGGCGGATCAGCTGACTCAGCGCGATTCCCGCGAGCGCCTCGGCCATCTGCTGCACGAGCGTGGCCGGCAGCGAGACGGGTGACATCGCGCCCATCAGCAGGAACGGAGTGATCACGACGGCCTGGCCGGCCTTCACGTACTCGAACATCGCCGAGAGCATGCGGTCGTCGTAGCGCAGCGGCGAGTTGACGTTGATCAGGCTGATCGAGACCGGAGCCTTCTCGATCTGCTCGCGGCCACCGAACATGATCTCGCCCATGCGGATCGTGTCGGCCGCGTTGGGACCGCTCGTGACCGACCCCATGTAGGGCTTGTCGCTCAGCGTCTGCAGCGCGTAGACCATGTCGAGGTGGCGCGAGTCCAGCGGCCGGTCCTCGGGTTCGCAGATCGTGCCGCCGGGCGAGTCGAGCTCGTCGAACACCTGGCTGAGCTTCACAAGGTTCTCGAAGTCGGCCATCTTGGCGTCACGGCGCACGTCGCCCTCACGGATGAACGGGCAGCCGTACACGGGCGCGAACGCCATGTTGTTGCCGCCGATCGTCAGCGACTTGGCGGGGTTGCGGGCCTGCAGCTCGAACTGGCTGGGCGCCTTGGCGACCTGCTCGAGGATGAATTCGGGATCGAAGCGGACACGGTTCTCGTCCTCGACGATCTGGCCGGCTGCGCGAAGCAGCTCGACGGCCTCCGGGAGCAGGAACTCGATTCCAATCTCGGAGACGATCCTGCGCCAGCCGCGGTCAAGTACATCGAGCGCGTCCTCGCTGAGGATCTCGTAGCGGGGCATTGAGTTGACGAACATGGTTGGGGGCGTATCCTAACGACCGTGGAACAGGAGTTTCAAGTTTCTTCCGATCAGGCCTCCGGGGCAAGTGGCACGACCGCGATCGACCGTGGCGCCGACCTGCTAGTGCGCGTGCTCGAGGCCGAGGAGCCGATGGCGGTGACCGAGCTCGCGACCGCGGCCGGCCTTCCCAAGAGCACCGCCTCACGGCTGCTGTCCGCGCTCGAGCGGCGCGGCCTGGTCGAGCAGGAGGGCGAGCGCGGACGGCTGCGCCCCGGGCCGGCGATCCTGCGCGTCGCCGAGCGCGGGATGCTCGAGCGCAACGTCGTGGAGCTCGCGCGCCCGGCGCTGTCGGCACTAGCCGAGGCCAGCGGCGAGACCGTCAATTTGGGCGTGCCCGGCGCGGGCGGCGTCGAGCACCTGCTGCAGTCCGACGGCCGCCACTTCCTCGGCGCCGGCCAGTGGGTCGGGCGCACGGTCGACTTCCACTGCACCGCCAACGGCAAGGTGTTCCTCGCGTTTGGGCGCGCGCTGGCGCCCGCTGGCGCAAGCGCGCTAACTGCATTCACGCCCATGACGATCACCGACCCCGCCGTCCTGCGGGCCGAGCTCGAGCGCGTGCGGCGTGACGGCTTCGCCGTCGCGGTCGACGAGCTCGAGACCGGGCTCGCCGCGGTCGCCGTGCCGGTGCGCGGCGCGAGCGGCGAGGTCGTGGCGGCGCTGAGCGTCACCGGGCCGACCGTGCGGATGGGCCCGGCGCGGATCAGGGAGCTCTACCAGGCACTGTTCGAGGAGTCGGAGCGCCTTAGTGCCCGGCTCGGATACATCGAGAGCATCGAGGGAGGTGCACACGCGGCATGACCGATCAAGAGATTCTGCAACTGCTGTACGAGGAGACGCTGACCGGCAACGCACCGGCGGTGGCCAACGGCGTCAACGAGGGACTCGCGCAGGGCATGGCGCCCGAGTCGATGCTGTTCGACGCGCTGATCCCGTCACTGGAGGAGGTCGGTGCGCGGTTCGAGCGCGGTGACTACTTCGTGCCGGAGATGCTGATCGCGGCGCGCGCGATGCAGGGCGCGCTCGACATCCTGCGCCCGCTGCTGGCCGACAACGAGGCGGCCCAGATCGGGACGTTCCTGATGGGCACCGTCAAGGGCGACGTGCACGACATCGGCAAGAACCTCTGCAACATCATGCTCGAGGGCGCCGGCTTCAACGTGATCGACCTCGGCGTGAACGTCGCGCCGGAGACGTTCATCCAGCAGATCGAGGAGCACAACCCCGACGTCGTCGGGTTCTCGGCGTTCCTGACGACGACGATGCCGATGTTCAAGGCCAACATCAACGCGCTCGAGAAGGCCGGCCTGCGCGACCGCGTGATCGTGATGGTCGGCGGCGCACCGGTCACGCAGGAGTACGCCGACGCGGTCGGCGCCGACGGCTTCGCCGCCGACGCCTCGACCGCGGTCAAGAAGGCCAAGGAGCTGATCGAGCTGCGGCGCGAAAAGGTGCTCGTCTGATGGACACCGTTCTGCGTTCGCGGTCCAAGACCGTGACGATCGGCGCCGACAAGCCGTTCTGCATCATCGGCGAGCGGATCAACCCGACCGGGCGCAAGGTCTTCGCGCAGGAGTTGCGTGACGGCAACCTCTCGACGGTTGAGGTCGACGCGTTGGCCCAGGTGGCCGCCGGAGCCGACATGCTCGACGTCAACGCCGGGATCCCGATGGTCGACGAGGCCGAGCTGCTGGCGCAGATGCTGCGCAAGGTCCAGGACACCGTCGACGTGCCGATCTGCATCGACTCATCGGTGGTCGAGGCGCTCGAGGCGGGACTGTCCGCCTATGAGGGCCGGGCACTGGTGAACTCGATCACCGCCGAGGACGAGCGGATCGAGGCGGTGCTGCCGCTGGTCGCGAAGTACGACGCCGCGGTGATCGGCCTGACCAACGACGAGACCGGTATCCCGACGACCGCCGAGGAGCGCCTGCGCCACGCGCGCAAGATCGTCAGCGCCGCCCAGGACTACGGGATCAAGCCCTGCGATGTGGTGATCGACCCGCTCGCGATGCCGGTCGGCGCCGACACCGAGCTGGCACTGGCGACGTTTCAGGCGATGCGGATGATCCGTGACGAGCTCGGCGTGAACATGTGCGTCGGCGCGTCGAACGTGTCGTTCGGGCTGCCCGACCGGCACACTTTGAATGCCGCGTTCCTGCCGATGGCGATGGCCGCCGGCCTGACCTCGGCGATCATGTCGACGGCCGATGTGTGCGTGCGCAGCGCGCGCGCCTCGGACCTGCTGCTCGGCCACGACGAGTGGGGCGCGAGCTGGATCGCCGCCCATCGCGCACGGCTGGCGGCGGAGGCATTGGAGTCGGCCGCGGCAGCGGTTGCTGCGGAGGCCGCCGGGTCGTGAGTTCCTCGCCGCAGCGAGCAGCGAAGCTGCGGGAGGCCGAGGAGGAGCTGGCCCAGCCCGGCGACGGGTCCGAGCGCGTGCGCCTGAAGTTCCTGCCCGACGGTGCCGAGTTCCGCGTGCCGAGTGGCACGCCGGTGTTCGATGCCGCCAGCTGGAACGGGATCGCGATCGACTCGACCTGTGGCGGCTACGGCACCTGCAAGAAGTGCAAGGTGCGGGTCGTGTCGGGTGAGCTGCCCGTTGGTTCGGTGGATCCGCGCGCGTTCACCGCCGCTGAATTGGAGGATGGCTGGAGGCTCGCGTGCCGCGCGATGGCGCGCGAGGACCTGGTCGTCGAGGTGCCGCCGCTGCAGACGCGGCCGAAGGCCGCGCTCGCCGGCGTCGGCCGGCACGTGATCCTGCGCCCGTCGGTGCAGAAGCGCCACGTGGTACTGGAGGAGCCGACGCTCGAGGATCAGCGGCCTGATCTTCGCCGCTTGCTCGACGCCATCGATGACCTCGAGCCGACGGCATCGGTTGGGGTGTTGCGCGGACTCGGCGGTGTGCTGCGCGCGTCCGGGTTCGACGTGACCGCGGTGATCGTCGATGAGGAGCTGATCGACGTCGAGCCCGGCGACACTGCTGAGCGGCGCTTCGCGATCGCGTACGACCTCGGCACCACGACGGTCGTGGCGACACTTCTGGACCTGGACTCCGGGCAGCCGTTGGCGGTGCGCTCGATGCTCAACCGCCAGCAGCCGTTCGGCGCCGACGTGATCACGCGCGTGTCGGCGACGATGATGGACCCCGACGCGCTGGGCCGCCTGCGGGACCACGCCCACTCCACCTTCGCCGAGCTGACCGACGAGGTCTGCTCCGACGCCGGCGTCGAGCCGCGCGAGGTCTACGAGATCACCGTCTGCGGCAACCAGACGATGATGCAGATCGCGTTGGGGATCGACCCCGAGCCGCTCTCGATGGCGCCGTTCACCGTAGTCACCAACAGCTTCCCCGACGTGAAGGCGCTCGATTTCGGCGTCGAGGTGCATCCTCGCGCGCACGCGTTCGTGTTCCCGTCACTGGGCGCCTATGTCGGTGGCGACATCGTCGCCGGGATGCTCGCCACCGGGATGACACGCGACCAGCGGCTGCGGCTGTTCATCGACGTCGGCACCAACTCGGAGATCGCCCTCGGCTCCAACGAGCGCGTGCTGGCGACGGCCGCACCGGCCGGGCCGGCGTTCGAGGCGGCGCAGATTCGCTGCGGCATGCGCGCGGCCGACGGTGCGATCGAGGGCGTGCGCATCGAGGATGACGGCGTCCGACTGCAGGTGATCGGCGACGTCGAGCCGGTCGGGCTGTGCGGGTCGGGCGTCGTCGACGTCGTCGCCGAATTGGTGCACAGCGGTCTGCTCGACCACTCGGGCCGGTTCGCCGACGCCGAGGCGGTGGCCGAATCGGGCCGGCCCGGGCTGGCCGAGCGCTTCTCGATGATCGGGAAGGAGCGCGTGTTCGTGCTGCAGTGGCGCGGGGCCTCGGCCGAGGAATCGGTGTTCATCTCACAGCGCGACGTGCGCGAGCTGCAGTTCGCCAAG
>DATASU010000073.1:0-27812 GCA_036269095.1 Solirubrobacteraceae bacterium | reverse complement strand
GACTACGGCGCGCTCGCCGCGCGCCTCGAGGCGCTCGGCGGTGAGCTGCTGGTGCGCGCGCTCGACCAACCGCCCGCCTACGTCGAGCAGGACGAGGGTGGGGTCACCTATGCCGAGAAGCTCACGGCCGAGGATCGTCGTATCGATCCCGCCGAGCCCGCCGAGGCGCAGGCCCGGCGGGTGCGCGCGCTGAGCCCGCACATCGGCGCCTATCTCGAGCAGCCCGACGGCAGCCGGCTCGGTGTCTGGAAGGCCGCGGTGAACGGGAATCAGCTCGAGCTGCTGACCGTGCAGCCGCCGGGCAAGCGCCCGATGCCGTGGGCGGACTACGTGCGAGGTCTAAGGCGTTGAGTGTCGCGCCGGCGCGCCGCGCCGCCTACACGGTCATCCGCCGCGTGTTCGAGCAGGGTGCCTTCGCCGACCGCGCGCTGCATACCGCGGTGGCCGAGCTCGACGGGCGCGACCGCGCACTCGCGATGATGCTCGCCTACGGGACCGTTCAGCGCATGCGCACGCTCGATCATGTGCTCTCGGCGTTCGTCTCCAGGCCGCTCGAACGACTCGAGCCGCCGGTGCTGGCGGCGCTCAGACTCGGTCTGTTCCAGATGCTGTTCCTCGGCGGCGTCACCGACTATGCCGCCGTCAACGAGAGCGTCGAGCTCGCAAAGCGCGAGAGCCGCGGCGGCTCGCAGCTCGTCAACGCGGTGCTGCGGCGAGCGGGCCGCGAGGGCCCGAAACGTCTCACGAAGCTCGACGACGCGAGCCCCGAGCATGCCGCGGTGCTGCACTCGGTGCCCGACTGGCTCGCCCAGATGTGGTGGCAGCAGCTGGGGCCGGAGCGGGCCCGCGCGCTGCTCGCGAGCGTCAACACACCGGCCGAGTCGGCGCTTCGCGTCAACAGCCTGCGAAGCACGCCTGAGCAGGTGAAAGCCGCGCTGCCAGCAAGCAGCGCGGCCCGCTCCGCACCCCCATGGGAGGACCAGGCCGGGCTCCCGGAGCTGCCGGAGATGCTGGTGATCGACGGTGCCTTCGACGCCTTCGGCTCGGAGCTGTTCGCGAGCGGCGCGCTGATGCCGCAGGCGCGCGGCTCGGCGGTCGTGGCCCGCGTGCTGGCGCCGCGGCCGGGGGAACGCGTGCTCGACCTCTGCGCCGCGCCCGGAGGCAAGACCACCCACCTCGCCGCGCTGATGGGCGGCGAGGGCGAGCTGGTCGCCGTCGAGGTCCATCCCGGGCGCGCGCGCACACTCGAGCAGACGTGCCGGCAGATGGGCGCCGGGAACGCGCGTGTGGTGCAGGTCGACGCACGTGAGTTCAGCGACGCACAGGCCTTTGACCGGGTGCTCGTCGACCCGCCCTGCAGCGGACTCGGGACGCTCCAGGCCCGCCCGGACCTGCGCTGGCAGCCGCGCCGTGGTCAGATCGCCGAGCTCGCGGCCAAGCAGGCGCAGCTGCTGAGGGCCGGTGCCGCGCAACTGCGCGGCGGCGGCTCGCTCGTCTACTCGGTCTGCACGATCAGCCGTCAGGAGGCCGATCAGGTCGTCGACGAGTTCGTCGCGGAGACTCCCGACTTCAGCTGCGAGCAGCGCTGGCAGCTGTTGCCGAGCACCGACGGAACCGATGGATTCTTCGTCGCGCTGCTACGGCGCGCGTAGCTGCTCACGTTAGAGTTGGAAATGTGGACGAGGTGCAGGCGATCATGGGGCCCGAGTGCCCGAACTGCCATGAGCCGTGGCTGCGCCCGAGCGCGCTCCCGGGCCGTTACCGCTGCCTCTACTGCATGAGCCGCTATGAACTCCAATCGGTCTGCCCGAATTGCGGTGAGCATTCGACGATCGTGCGCATGTCCACGACCGCGATCGTCGTCTGCAACCACTGCAAGGGCAGCATGCTCAAGCCGCTATGACCGAGGCCCGGGCTTGAGCGACATCGAGCGCATCCGCTCGCGCGAGGTCGCGCCGTCGATCCTCGCGGCCGACCTCGGCCGGCTCGGCTCGCAGGTCGACGAGGTGCTCGCCGCCGGTGCGCGGGTGATCCACGTCGATGTGATGGACGGCCACTTCGTGCCGCCGATCACGTTCGGTCCCAACGCCGTCGACGCGATCGCCGAGCGCGTGCACGCCGCCGGCGCGATCATCGACGTGCACCTGATGATCGAGCGGCCCGAACGCCAGGTGGCCGAGTTCATCAAGGCCGGTGCCGACAGCATCACGATCCACGTCGAGGCGACGCCGCACGTTCATTACGCGCTGCAGGCGGTGCAGGAGGGCGGTTGCACGGCCGGGGCGGCGATCACCCCGGCCACGCCGGTCGCTGCGCTTGCCGATGTGGCGGCCGACGGCGAGCTCGATCTGGCGCTCTGCATGAGCGTCAACCCGGGCTGGGGCAACCAGAAGCTGATCCAGCACTCGTTCGCCAAACTGGCCGAATTGCGGGCGATGCTCCCCGCGACGGTGGGTGTCGAGGTAGACGGTGGCGTCAATGCCGACACGGCGCGCAGCGTCGCCGACGCCGGCGCGAATCTGCTGGTGGCGGGCACCGCGGTGTTCGGCGCGCGCGAGCCCGGCGCCGCTTTCCAGCAGATCACCGCGGCAGCGTGGGCTGCTTCCTGAGCGACCCGGTCAGCGGGCCTATCCTTACATAGGTGCCAGTGTCCAGCGAATTCGATGCGCGGCAGCTGGAGCGCGCGATCGATCTCGCGGCGCTCGGCGGAAGTCGTGTGAGCCCGAACCCGCGTGTCGGGGCGGTGGTCGTGCGCGACGGCAGGGTGCTCGGTGAGGGCTACCACCAGGAGGTCGGCGGGCCGCACGCCGAGGTCGAGGCGATTCGCAGCGCCGGCGAGCAGGGCGTTGCGGGCGCCACGATCTACGTGTCGCTCGAGCCCTGCTGCCACCACGGGCGCACGCCGCCCTGCACCGACGCGATCCGCGAGGCCGGGATCACGCGGGTTGTGGTTGCCTCCGACGATCCGTCGACACATGCCGCCGGGCGCGGTCTCGGAATCCTCCGTGACGACGGGATCGAGGTGCTCGTCGCGGACGGCGAGCTCGCGACGCGAGCACGTCTGCTCAATCAGCCGTTTCGCAAGCACGCCCGTACCGGCCGGCCGTGGGTGATGTTCAAGTCCGCGATGTCGCTCGACGGCAAGGTCGCCACGCGCAGCGGAGATTCGAAGTGGATCTCCGGCGAGGGCAGCCGCGAGCTCGTGCACGACTGGCGCGCCGCCAGCGATGCCGTCGCCGTCGGGATCGGGACCGCGCTCGCCGACGATCCACTGCTCACCGCCCGCGTCGGCGGATCGGGATCCGAGTCGCTCGCGGCGCGGCAGCCGCGGCGGGTCGTGTTCGATTCGCTGGCGCAGCTGCCGCTGGGCGCACGACTGCTCGATGACACCGCACTGAGTCCGCTGACCGTGGTCGTGTCGCGCGCGGCGCCGCGCAGCGCCACCGATGCGCTGCAGACGCGTGGGGTCGAGGTCATCTGCGCGACCGGTGAGAACGAGCAGGCGCGCGTGCGCTCGGCGCTGGACCAGCTCGGCGCCTCGGGCGTGACGTCGCTGATGCTCGAGGGCGGCCCGAAGCTGGCCGGGGTGTTCCTCGACGCCGGCGAGGTCGACGAGGTGCGGCTGTTCGTCGCGCCGCTGCTGCTGGGCGGGCGCGGGGCACGCGACCCGCTCGAGAGCGATGGCGTCGAGATGATCGCCGACGCGGTCCGCGCGCTCACGCTGAACTGCGAACGCATCGGCGATGATCTGCTCGTCAGCGCACGGATCAAGGAGTGGTGATTTGTTCACGGGATTGGTAGCCGACCTCGGCGAGATCACCGCCGTCGAGCACTCGGCCGATGGCGTGCTGCTGCAGGTCGCGAGCAGCCTCGCCGCTGAGCTTTCCGAGGGCGATTCGATCTCGGTCAACGGCGTCTGCCTGACCGCCACCGCGATCCACGGCGGGTCCTTCAGCGCCGACGTGATGAACGAGACGCTGCGGTTGAGCTCATTGGCCGAGGCCGGTCCCGGGACCGCGGTCAACCTCGAGCTCGCGATGCGCCTCGAGGATCGCCTCGGCGGCCACATGGTCCAGGGCCACATCGACGGTGTCGGGCGCGTCATGGCGGTTGTCGCCGACGGCTTCGCGAGTCGCGTCACGATCGAAACGGTGCCGGAGCTGCTGCGCTACATGGTCCACAAGGGATCGATCACCGTAGACGGGGTATCGCTGACAATTGCAGGACTCGACGATCGATCATTTACCGTTTCCCTGATACCCGAGACGCTCGAACGCACCAACCTTGGTCGAGTGGAGCCAGGAATCACTGTCAACCTGGAGGTTGACGTGCTGGCCAAATACGTTGAACGTCTAATAGGGCCCGCGATTCCAGGAGGGACACCACGGTGACCACGACAGTGAAGAGCCCGTTCGCCACGATCGAAGAGGCGATCGAGGACATCCGCCAGGGCAAGATGGTCGTCGTCTGTGACGACGAGGATCGTGAGAACGAGGGCGATCTGACGATGGCCGCCCAGTTCGTGACCCCCGAGGCGATCAACTTCATGGCCAAGGAGGGACGCGGGCTGATCTGCCTGTCGCTGACCCCCGAACGCTGCGACGAGTTGGGCCTGAACCTGATGGCAGCCAAGAACGAGTCGTCGTTCGAGACGCCGTTCACGGTCTCGATCGAGGCGCGCACCGGGGTCAGCACCGGCATCTCGGCCGCCGACCGCGCGCGCACGATCCGGGTCGCGATCGACCCGAAGACGAGCCCGCGAGAGCTGGTGCAGCCCGGTCACGTCTTTCCGCTGAAGGCCAGGGCCGGGGGCACGCTCGAGCGCGTCGGGCAGACCGAGGCGGCAGTCGACCTGGCGCGACTTGCGGGGCTGATCCCGGCCGGCGTCATCTGTGAGGTCATGAACGACGACGGCACGATGGCCCGGGTTCCCGATCTGACCGAGTACTGCGCGCGCCACGGCCTCAAGATGATCACCGTGGCCGACCTGGTCGCCTATCGCAGGCGCACCGAGAAGCTCGTGGAGCGCGTCGTCTCGACGAGCCTGCCCACCGCGTTCGGCGACTTCGTCGCGATCGGCTACCGCTCGATGCTCGACGGCAAGCACCACGTGGCGCTGGTCAAGGGTGATATCGAGGGCGACGATGACGTGCTCGTGCGCGTGCACTCCGAGTGCCTCACCGGCGACGTCTTCCACTCGCTGCGCTGCGACTGCGGCGAGCAGCTCGAGTCGGCGCTGGCGATGATCGAATCCGAGGGCAAGGGTGTGTTGCTGTACCTCAGCCAGGAGGGGCGCGGCATCGGTCTGCTCAATAAGCTGCGCGCGTACAAGCTGCAGGAGGAGGGGCTCGACACGGTCGAGGCGAACCTGCGGCTGGGGCTGCCGGCCGACCTGCGCGACTACGGGATCGGCGCCCAGATCCTGGTCGATCTCGGTCTGACGAGCATCCGCATCCTCACCAACAACCCTAAGAAGATCTCCGGCCTCGCGGGCCATGGGCTGTCGGTCACCAACCAGCTGCCGATCGAGCATGCTCCGAACCCGCACAACGAGGCATACCTGCGCGCCAAGCAGGAGAAGATGGGGCACACACTCCATCACCAGGGCTTGCCCTATGACGAGGAGATGCTCCACGATGAGCGCCACGACGTCCGCGCCGGCGAGGAGCTGAAAGAGGACGCAGATGGCGAGTGAGGACCGCGTTGCGCTGTGTGTCGCGCGCTTCTACGGCGATCTGGCCGACGCGCTCGAGAGCGGCGCGCGTGACGCGCTGGGCGAGGCCGGCATCACCGAGATCGACAGCTTCGAGGTGCCCGGCGCCTTCGAGCTGCCGCTGATCAGCCGCTTCGCGGCCGAGAGTGGGCGCTACGCGGCGATCGTCGCGCTCGGTGCCGTGATCCGCGGCGAGACCGACCACTACGCCTACGTCTGCAGCGAGACCGCGCGCGGGATCCAGGACATCCAGCTGCGGACCGGGGTCCCGATCGGCTTTGGCGTGCTGACCGTCGACACCGCCGAGCAGGCGCGGGCGCGGGTCAAGGGCGGGACCAAGCGTGACAGCGGCCGCCACGCGGTCGAGGCGGTGCTCGCCTCGCTTGCCGTCAAGCGCGAGCTGGCGGAACGGCCCCGGAGGGCGGGCTTCTCGGTATGAGGCGGCTGCGATGAGCGCGAAGCCGGCCGACCCCGGGATCGAGGACCTGATCCAGATCGGCGCCGCGGCTACCGCGCTCGGGGTCAGCATCGACACGCTGCGGCGCTGGGAGCGCTCCGGCCGGGTGCGCTTCGAACGGCGTGGCAACCGCCGCTACATGTCCTCGCTCGAGCTCTCGAAGCTGCTGCACGAGCGGGGCGCGACGAACCGCTCGAGCGCCCGCAACCACTTCACCGGCGTCGTCGTCGCGGTCAAGCGCGACGATGTCATGGCCCAGATCGATCTCGTCTGCGGACCGTTCCGCGTGGTGTCGCTGATGTCGCGCGAGGCCGCCGACGATCTCGGGCTGAAGCCGGGCGTCAGCGCGACCGCGGTGGTCAAATCGACCAACGTGATCGTCGAAACACGCTGAAACCGGGAAATCGCAGCGACCGCGTATACTCGACCGCCGTATGTCAAAGGTCTGTCACGTATGCGCCAAGGGTCCCTCCTTCGGCCACTCCCGCAGCCACTCGATGGTTGCCACCAATCGCCGTTTTGATCCGAACCTTCAGCGCGTCCGTATCGACGACGGCGGCACGCCGCGTCGTGTGTACGTCTGCACGCGCTGCCTCAAGGCCGGCAAGGTCACCAAGGCTCGTTAGCCGGGCTCGCCTGTGAGCGATCCCGCGATTCTTCGCTTCCGCGCGCTCGTGGAGGCTGGCCTTGGCGCGCTCGAAGAGCGCCGCCAGGAGGTCAACGATCTCAACGTGTTCCCCGTCGCCGACGGGGACACGGGCGACAACATGGTCCTGACGATGCGCGCGGTGCTCGAGGAGCTCGATCGCATCCTCGAAGCCTCCGAGGAGCGCACGCTCGATGAGATCGGCCGCGAGGAGATCGTCGGCTCGGTCGCGCGCGCGGCGCTGCTCGGTGCCCGCGGCAACTCCGGCGTGATCCTCTCGCAGCTGATCCGCGGCGCCGCCGAGGAACTGATCAGCCGGCCCGGTGAATTGATCGATCCGGTGCTGATCGGCGCGGCGCTGGCACGCGCCGCCGACCAGGCCTACGGCTCGGTGCGCAACCCCGCCGAGGGCACGATCCTCACCGTCGTGCGCGAGATGGCCAGCCGTGTCGCGACCGAGCTCGCGCACATGCAGGAGACGCGGCTCGGGCCCGACGCGAGCAGCGACGTGCAGGACGCGCTCGCCGCCGAGGTGATGGAACGCGCGCTCGATGCCGGCCAGCAGTCGGTCAAGCGCGGGCCGGACCTGCTGCCGGTGTTGCGCGAGGCAGGCGTCGTCGATGCCGGCGGCTACGGGCTGACGGTGGTACTGGCCGGCATGGTCGGTGCGCTGCGCGGCACCGAGACCGTGCAGATCGAACATCAGGCTCCGGCGAAGGTGACGCACCCCGAGCACGGGTCGACGACCTTCCGCTACTGCACCAACTTCGCCGTCACCGGCAGTGACCTCGACCAGCGCGTCTACATCGAGGAGCTCGAGCGGCTCGGCGACTCGGTGCTCGTCGTCGGCGACCGCTCGACGCTCAAGATCCACGTGCACACCGACTCACCGGATACGGCGATGGGGCTGTTCGCGCCGCACGACGTCTCGCACATCGACATCGCCGACATGAGCGAGCAGGTCAGGGATCGCGACGCGCGGCTGACGCTGCCCGGCTCGGTCGCCGCCGCCGCGGTCCGCGAGGGCGCCGTCTGCGGCGGGCTCGCGGTGGTCACGGGCGAGGGCTTCCGTGAGCTGTTTCTCGGCCTCGGCGTCAATGCCCTCGACGGCGGCTCGACGCTCAACCCTTCGACCAATGAGCTGCTCGCGGCGATCCACTCGGTTCCCGCCGAGGACGTCGTCCTGCTGCCCAACAGCTCGAACGTGTTCATGGCCGCCGAGCGGGCGGCCGAGATGTCCGACAAGAACGTCGTGGTGGTGCCCTCGCGCTCACTGCAGGTCGGCCTCGCGGCTGCGGTCGCGCTCGATCCCCAGCGCCACGCCGCCGCGAACGCCGAGGCGATGAATGCGATCGTCGCGACGGTACGCACCGGGGCGGTCGCGCGGGCGGCCCGCGACGACACCGCGGGGCGCTTCAGCAGCGGTGACGCGATCGGCTTTGTCGACGACGAGCTGGTCGCCTGGGGTGATCCCGAATCGGCGTTGCGCGAGGTCATCACGCGGCTCTCCGACGATGCCGAGCTGATCACCTGCCTGCGCGGCATCGACGCGCCGCTCGATGACGCCGCCGTCCGGGCGCTGGCCGATGGCGATGCCGAGCTCGAGCTCTCCGCCGGTGGCCAGGAGAGTTACTGGTGGCTGCTCGCGGCTGAGTAGCGGCGCCGTGTGGCTCGCCGCGGCGGCAATGCGACGGCGGTCCGCCTAGGACCCCGGGTACTCGCCGTGGTCCTCGACGACGTCACCGTCGTGGATGTCATCGGCGACCAGCGTCGCGCCGTGCAGCCGCTCGATCGCCTGGGTCAGCTGCTGCAGCGGCTCGGTGAGGTCGTCGCGGTCGGCCTTCTGCTCGAGCATGATCCGGACCTCGGCCAGCTCCCGCGCCAGGAACTCGGTCTCGGCCAGCGAGCGCGCGTTGGTCTCGCGGTCACGCTCGACCACCTCCTTGTCGCGGTCGGCCTGACGGTTCTGCGCGAGCAGGATCAGTGGCGCGGCGTAGGCGGCCTGGGTCGAGAACGCGAGGTTGAGCAGGATGAACGGATACGCATCCCACTTGCCGATGAATCCGGCAACGTTGAGCAGGATCCAGAGGATGACGAAGATCGTCTGACCCGCCAGGTAGCGGCCGGTACCGAGCAGCCGCGCCACCGACTCGGCCCAGCGCGCGAACGCGTCGGCGTCGTAGCCGCTGCCGCCGCCGGAGCCCTTCGGTTTGCTGAGATCGTTGTTACGTGGCATGAATCAGGTCCCAAGTGTCGCGTGCGTGGTACGCCAGCCGTGCGGCAGCACCCGGTCGAGCACGTCGTCGATCGTCACCGCTCCCACCAGCCGACCGGCATCGTCGGTGACAGCCAGCGCGACGACGTTGTAGGCCGCCAGGCGCCCGGCGACCTCGCGGTCGGACACGCTCGTGTTGACGGGATCCCATTCCTCGTCGATGCAACGGCCGAGCGGCTTGGACGGCGACTCGCGCAGCAGGCGCTGGATCCCGACGACACCGATGAAACGCCCGGTCGGGGTCTCGAGCGGCGGTTGGCTGACGAACACCTGCGTCGCCAGCGGCACCGGCAGGTCCGGGTTGCGCAGGTGCGCAAGCGCCTCCGAAACGGTGGTCGCCGAGCCGAGAATGATCGGCTCCGGCGTCATCAGCCCACCGGCGGTGTCGGGTTTGTAGACCAGCAGACGACGTACGGGCTCGGCCTCGTCGGGGTCCATCGCGGCGAGCAGCTCCTCCTGCTCGCTGCGCGACATCTCGCCCAGCAGGTCGGCGGCGTCGTCGGCCTCCATCTCGTCGAGCACGCGTCCGAGCCGCTCCGGGTCGATGCCCTCGATCAGGTTGACCTGCTCGTCCTCGGGCAGCTCCTCGAGCAGGTCGGCGAAGCGCTCGTCCTCGAGCGCCTCGGCGAGCAGCCGCCGGCGGCCGAGCGGCAGGTTGCGGATCGCGTTGGCCATCTCGGCCGGGTGCAGCCCGCCGAGGCTCGCGGCCTGACGATCGACCGGCCGTTGCTCGGCGAACAGCTCACCGGCCTCGCTCCAGTCGATCACCTCGGGCGCGCGATTGAGTCCCGGCACCCGGTGACCGACGTGCAGGGCGACGGTAGCGACCTCCCACGCGAACGGCTCGGGCGCCGGCTGCAGGCCGATATCGACGACGCGGCGGCTTCCGAGCCGGCGTCCGATCAGCTCGCCCGACGCAAGCTTCTCGCCCTCGCGCAGCTCGAACTGCTTGAGGTTGATCGCGCCGCGGCGCAGGCGCACTCCGCGCGTGTCGATCTCCCCGACGCGCCCGGCGCTGACGAACACGCGCCGCCGCTGCATACCGCCGACGACAAAGCCGTTGACCCGCGGTGGACGCCCGCCCATGTCGAGCACGACGTCGACGATGTGGCCGAGGTCGGAGCCGTCGGCTCCCATCAGCGAAAGCCGCGTCACTCTCGATACGTAGACGACCTGCTCGCTCATGAACTGAATCTTAAGCCTCAAACAGCTGACCGCCACTGTGGTCAAGCTTTAACCGACCCGAGCGCATGCCGACCGCCTTCGCCGACACCAGAGAGTTGACCCCCGAGGAGCTCGCCGCGGCGCCGATCCGCTACCCGGCGCCGCGCCGGCTCGAGCGGCCGCTGCAGGTCGGCGGCGCCAAGGCGGCGCAGGGGGCGGCGAGCCTCGGCCTGGTGACCGTCGGTGACCTGCTCGAGCACCTGCCGCGCGACCGCCGCGAGGCGCGCAGCGTCGGCGAGCTGATCACGGGGGAGATGGCGACGATCATCGTCGAGGTGCGGCGCATCGCCTCGCGGCCGGTGCGAAGGCGCGGGATGCGGCCGCTGGTCGAGGCAACCGTCGCCGACGGAACGGGGGTGCTCAGTGTGACCTTCTTCAACCAGCCGTGGCTGGCGGATCGCTATCCGGCCGGAACGCGGCTGATGCTGCACGGCAAGGCCGGTGAGCGCGGGCGCTTCACGGTTCAGGGGCACGCGCCGACCGACGCGGCGCCGACCGCCGGGGGCGCCGCCGGGGAGGACACGGGCGCGAGACCCGGAGTCGCGCACTACCCCGCGACCGACGGGCTCTCATCGACCCAGATCCTCGCGCTGGTGCAGGAGCACGCCGCGAGCTTCGACGATGTGCTCGAGCCGCTGCCGGCGGCGCTGCGCCTACACGAGCAGCTGCTCGACCGCCCGGGCGCGCTGCGCGCCGCCCACTTTCCCGCCGCCGAGGACGATCACGAGCAGGCCCGCCGCAGGCTGGCCTTCGACGAGCTGTTCTTCGGCCAGTTGGCACTGCAGCAGCGCCGGCGCGACCGCCGCGCGGGAGCGCGGGCCCCCGCGCTCGACGGCGCCCCGGAGCTCACGGGCCGCTGGCTCGCCGCGCAGCTGCCGTTCGCGCTCACGGGCGATCAGCGCGCCGCGCTCGCGGTGATCGACGCCGACATCGCACACGCTGAGCCGATGCAGCGGCTGCTGATGGGCGAGGTCGGGTCGGGCAAGACCGTGGTCGCGCTGTACACGATGCTGCGCGCGGTCGAGCACGGCTTTCAGGCCGCGCTGATGGCGCCGACCGAGACGCTCGCCGACCAGCATTTCCAGACGATCCAGCGGCTGCTCGGTGGCGAGGCCGTCAGCGCCGGGCTGTTGACCGGATCGACCCCGGCGCGGCGTCGCGGCGACCTGCTCGCCAAGCTCTCGACGGGCGAGCTCGCGCTGATCGTGGGCACCCATGCGCTGATCGAAGAGGCGGTGCGATTCGAGCGTCTCGGTGTCGTCGTGATCGACGAGCAACACCGCTTCGGCGTCGGTCAGCGCGCGGCGCTGGCCGCCGGCGGGCGCGGAGCGGGAACCGCGATGGCTCCGCACGAGCTGCACATGACGGCGACACCGATCCCGCGCACACTCGCGCTCAGCAACTACGGCGACCTCGACATCACGGTGCTGCGCGAGCTGCCCCGTGGCCGCCAGCCGATCGCGACGCATCTCTGCTCGACCGAGACCGAGCGTGAGCGTGCCTACGCGCGGATCCGTGAGGAGGTCGACTCGGGCCGCCAGGCGTTCGTCGTCTGCCCGCTGGTCGAGGAGTCCGAGGCGCTCCAGGCACGGGCGGCGACCTCCGAGTACGAGCGCCTGCGGACCGGCCAGTTCGCCGGCTATGAGGTCGTGCTGATGCACGGGCAGATGCGTCCGGCCGACAAGCAGGCGGCGATGGAGCGCTTCGCCGCCGGCGATGGGCAGATCCTGGTCGCGACCACCGTGATCGAGGTCGGCATCGACGTCGCCAATGCCACGGTGATGCTCGTCGAGGACGCCGACCGCTACGGCATTTCGCAGCTGCACCAGTTGCGGGGCCGCATCGGCCGCGGCGAGCACGCCTCGCTGTGCCTGCTGTTCGGCCGGCGCGAGTCCCAGCGGCTGCAGGCGCTGGCGCGCGAATCCGACGGATTCCGTCTGGCCGAGGTCGACCTCGCGCTGCGCGGACACGGGGAGCTCGCCGGCACGCGCCAGTCCGGGCACGACGTCGAGCATCGCTTCGCCGATCTGACACGTGACCAGGAGCTGCTCGAGCGCGCGGCACTGCACACCCGCGCGCTGCTCGATCACGATCCGCTGCTGCACGAGCCCGAGCACGCGCTGCTGGCAGCGGTGCTGCCTCGGATCCTGGCGTGAGAGTCGTCGCGGGGACATTCGGTGGCCGCGTCCTGCGTGCCCCGAAGGGGTCACAGACGCGACCGACCTCCGACCGCGTGCGCGAGGCCCTGTTCTCGATCCTCGCGGCGGTCGACGGCGCGCGCGTGCTCGACCTGTTCGCCGGCTCGGGCGCGCTCGGCATCGAGGCGCTCTCACGCGGGGCCTCGGAAGCCACGTTCGTCGATTCGTCGGCCGCGGCCGTCGCCGCCGTCCGCCAGAACCTGGCCGAGCTCGGCCTACACGCCGAGGTCCTCAGACTCCCGGCGTTGCGGGCGCTTGCTTGCACCCCGGTAGCCGACCGCGAATACGATCTTGTGTTTCTCGACCCCCCATACCGTATGGCGAGCACCTTGGGCCCCCAGTTGTCGGCCGCGCTGCCACTGATCCTCGCCCCCGGTGCCAGGGTCGTGGTGGAGAGCGACCGCAGGGCGCCGCTGGAGCTCGACCTGACCCTGTCGCGCGAGCGGCAGTACGGAGACACCCTGCTGAGAGTGCATGTCGCTGGATAACCGAATCGCCGTCTGTCCCGGCTCATACGATCCGATCACCAACGGTCACCTCGACGTGATCTCACGCGCCTCCGCGATGTTCGACAAGGTCATCGTGGCGGTCGTCAACCTGCCGATGCGCAAGGGCTCGACGCTGTTCAGCGCGGACGAGCGCGTCGAGTTCATCGAGCACGCAACAGCGCACCTCGGCAACATCGAAGTGCAGCAGTTCAGCGTGCTGACGGTCGATTTCGCCCGCCAGCACGGCGCCAAGGCGATCGTGCGCGGGCTGCGTGCGATCTCGGATTTCGAGTACGAGCTCGAGCTCAACCAGCTCAACCGCGAGCAGGCGCCCGATATCGAGTCCGTTTACTTGATGGCGTCTGCTAAGTACTCTTTCGTAAGGTCCAGCGGCGTGAAGGAGCTCGCCACCTTCGGCGGGCGGATCGACGGGCTAGTACCTGACGAGGTCGCCGTAGCCTTGAAGGAACGAATCAGCCGCTGACGAAACAGGGACTTTAGATGGACGTTCTCGTACTCATCGACAAGCTCGACGATCTTGTCCACAACGCGAAGCCGATGCCGCTGACGGATCAGGTGCGCGTCGACAAGGAAGAGATTTACGACATCCTCGACCAGATGCGCGCGACCATCCCTGAGGAGATCAAGCAGGCGCGCTGGATCGTGAAGGAGCGTCAGGAGATGCTGGCGGAGGCCAAGCGCGAGGCCGAGCGCATCGTCAAGGAGGCCCGTGACCGCCAGGAGCGCCTGATCTCCGAGGAGGAGGTCACCAAGCAGGCCGAGCGCGAGGCCGAGGACATCATCGAGGACGCGCGCGCCCGTGAGCGCGAGATCCGGCTCGGCGCCGAGGATTACGCCGACGAGATCCTCAACACGCTCGAGGTCAACCTCTCGAAGTTCATCGCGGCCGTGCAGCGCGGCCGCGATCGCCTGGCGGGCAAGGACGAGCCCGCCGAAGTCGCCTAGCGGCTGCTCGGTACGGCTGGCAGCCCGCTGGCTGCCAGCTTGTGGCGCTGTCTGGGCACCCGAACCTGCGTTCGCCCCGGTTCCGTCCGGCGCGCGCGTCATCCTCGGTGGATGAGTGCTGTCTGGCTGATCGTCGGTCTGGTCGTCGGTGCGGGTGTCACCGCGCTGATCATGCGCGAGCGCATCCGTGCGCTGCGCGAGAACCAGGACCAGCTGCGTGACAACCAGGCGCACATGTCGGATTCGTTCAAGGCGATGAGCGCCGAGGCGCTCGACGCCAGCGTGCGGCAGCTCACCGAGCTGCACAAGCTGCAGTTGCAGAGCAGCCACGCGGAGACCAGGGGCGAGCTCGAGAAGCGGCAGCTGGCGATGGAGCAGCTCGTCAGGCCACTGAAGGACCAGTTGCAGCGCGTCGACCAGCAGTTGCTGACGCTGAATAAGGAGCGCCACCAGTCGCAGGGAATGCTGGCCGAGCGCATGCGGCAGCTGGCCGAGGCCAACGAGAAGCTCCGCACCGAGACCGGTGCGCTGGTGACGGCTCTGCGCAAGCCCAACACGCGCGGTCAGTGGGGTCAGATGCAGCTGCGCAAGGTCGTCGAGCTGGCGGGCATGGTGCGTCACTGCGACTTCAGCGAGCAGACCAGCCTTGCCGGTGGCGAGCAGACGCTGCGCCCCGACATGGTCGTCAACCTTCCCGGCGGCAAGCACGTCGTGGTCGACGCGAAGGCTCCGCTGCAGGGGATCCTCGACGCCTACGAGGCCCCGGACGAGCAGGCCCGCACGGACGCGCTGCAGGCGCACGGCCGGCTGCTGCGCAAGCATGTCAAGCAGCTCGCGGACAAGGCCTACTGGGACGGCATGGAGTCGGCGCCTGATTTCGTGGTGCTGTTCCTCCCGGGCGAGCACCTCTACGGCGCCGCGCTCGAGGCCGATCCGGAGCTGATCGAGGACGCGATGTCGCGCCGCGTGCTGATCGCGACGCCCACCACCCTGCTCGCGCTGCTGCATTCGGTCGGCTACGGCTGGCAGCAGGAGCGCGTGGCCGAGTCCGCACAGGCGATCTCAGACCTCGGGCGTGAGCTCCACGGTCGGCTCGCGAAGCTGTCGGGGATGATCCAGACGCTCGGCAAGCGCCTGAACTCGACCGTCAACGCCTACAACGAGACCGTCGGCTCATACGAGCGGCGGGTGCTACCGGCCGCGCGCCGCTTCGCCGATCACGGTGCGGTTGCCAGCGGGGCCGAGCTCGAGGACGTCGAGCAGATCACCGAGACCGCCCGCGAGGTGACGTTGTCTGCCGACGACGACCAGGCGATCACGGTGATCGAGGAGCTCGACCGGCCGCGGGCGCTGTTCGAGGATCCCGCCGTGCCGCGGCCCCCGCGACACCTGCGGGCCGCCGATCTGCGCGCCGCCGACGGCTCCTAGATCCTCAGCTGGGAACGCGAGCGTCGAACCAGCGCCGCAGGTCCTCGCGCTGGTGCGGCAGCGGGTCCGCGGTGCTCTTCAGACGCTGCACCTGGTCCAGTGCGGTATCGAGGTCGATGCCGTCGCGTAGCGCGATCGCGCCGGCGGCGACCGCGGCCGACCGCTGCCAACCCGCGCGGCAGTGCAGGTACACGACCTCCCCGTCGTCGAGCCAGCGGTTGACCTGCGCCGTGCTCTGCTCGATCAGCTCGGGTGTCAGTGCGCCGTAGTCCTCGGTGCTCAGGCGCACCTCGACAATGTCCTCCTTGGCGAGCGCGCGCTCGACCTTGCGCCGCTCGCCGCGCCCGTACTCACCGTCCTCGACGAGGTTGAGCACGCGGCTGACGCCGAGCGCCGACAGCATCCGCACGTCGGACTCGTCGAGCGGCAGCGCGCCGACGATCAGACGGTCGTAGACGCTCGTGTAGCCGTAGGTGCGAAACCAGCTGGACACAGGTCAATGATGGCAGCCGTGCACCGACCGGCGCGGGCCGCCGGGAGCGGGTGTGAGACCCTAAGCTGAGGTCGATGACTGCAGCGATCGACAACTTTGACCTGGGCGGTTTGCGGCTGACCTCCGGCGAGGGGCGGCACCTCGATCTGTCCGTGCGCATGGAGCCGTTCACGCTCGGCGCCGACACCTACGCGGTGGAGCCGGCTGTGCTTCCGCTGCGGCTCGACATATCGCGCACCACCGGCCAGGGCTACGCGCTGCGCGTGCGCTTCGGCGCGACCCTGCAGGGTCCGTGCATGCGCTGCCTCGAGCCGGCCGGCGCCCACTTCGAGATCGACGCGCGCGAGATCTCACAACCGGGAGCGGGGGAGGAGCTCGACTCGCCGTATGTCGAGGCGGGCGTCCTCGACCTCGGCGCCTGGGCGCGCGACGCGCTGGCGCTCAACCTGCCGCGGGCGATTCTCTGCCGCGAGGATTGCGCCGGCCTCTGCCCGACCTGTGGCGAGAACCTGAACAGCGCGGGCGCCGAGCACCGGCACGAGGCCGAGCCCGACCCGCGCTGGGCCAAGCTCTCCGAGATCAAATTCGACTGATTGCGGCCAGCGGCGCCCGCGGACGCGCGCCGCGGCCTGCTACTTTGCTCCGTTATGGCCGTTCCTAAGCAAAAGCAGTCTCACTCACGCACGACCAAGCGCCGCTCGAACCACAAGGTGAGCGCCGCGGCGACGAACGAGTGCCCCACTTGCCACAAGCCCCGCCTGCCGCACCGCGTGTGCCGGGAATGCGGGAGCTACAAGGGGCGTACCGTGGTCGCGACCGACTCCTCGCTCAGCTGAGGCGTCAGTCACCGATGGTGACCGTCGCCGTCGATGGCAATGGGGCCGATCTCGGCCCCGATGAGGTAGCGCAAGGCGCGTCGCTCGCAGCAGCGCGCGGCGTGCGCGTGCTGCTGTTCGCCGACGCGGCTCGCATCGCGTCGGTCCCCGACGGTGTCGAGCTCGTCGACGCCCCGGTCTCGATCGCCAAGGCGACCGATCCCGCGTATGCCGTGCGCGCCACGCCCGAAGCCTCGATCGTGCAGGCCGCCAGGGCCGTTGCCGCGGGTCGGGCACAGGCGCTCGTATCGGGCGGCTCGACCGGCTCGGCGCTCGCCGCCGGTCTGTTCAACCTCAAGCGTGACCGTGGGATCTATCGGCCGGCGCTGGCGCTGCCGATCCCGCGCCCGGGTGTCGGCCCGTTGCTGCTGCTCGACGTCGGCGCGAACGTGATCTGCCGCCCCGAGCACCTGGTGCAGTTCGCGCACATGGGCTCAGCCTTCGCGCAGGCGGTGCTCGGACTCGAGTCGCCGCGTGTGGCACTGCTGTCCAACGGCGAGGAGCCGGCCAAGGGCACGCCCGACCTCAAGGAGGTCCATGAGCGCCTCAGCGGCGAGGGCGGTGCGGGTCTCAACTTCGTCGGCAACGTCGAGGGCACGGTCGCTCTGCAGAACGTCGTCGACGTCGTCGTCGCCGACGGGTTCACCGGCAACATCGCGCTGAAGCTGATCGAGGGCGTCTCCTCACAGACGCTGCATCTGCTGCGCGACGCCGCCAACCGCTCGCTGCGCGCGAAGGTCGGCGGCTTCCTGCTGCGCCCCTCGATCCTGGGGCTGCGCGAGGAGATCGATCCCGAGGTCACCGGCGGCGCCTACATGCTCGGTCTGCGCCAGATCGGCATCGTCTGTCATGGGCGCTTCACGCGGCGCGGTTTCGCCCGTGCGATCGAGGTCGCGGCACGCGGTGTCGAGGAGGATGTGATCGGTCGCACCCGTGCCGCGCTCGAGCAGGCCGGGGCGCTGCGCAAGCCCGGCGGCGACGCCGCGCGCGACGAAGCGGAGGGCGACCCAGGTGAAACCGCTGCAAAGCCCGAACAAGCGGTTTCCACGTCCGAGCACGGGGCTACGGTTGCTGGTTCATGACTCGTGAGCAGATCCTCGGCGCCATCCGCGCACACCTCGCCGACGAGCTCGAGATCGACCCCGCGGAGATCGAGGAGGCGACCCGGTTCCGTGAGGATCTGGACGCCGATTCGCTCGATCTCTACACGCTCGTCCAGGAGCTCGAAGACAGCTACGGGGTGAAGATCTCCGATGAGGAGGCTGCCAGAATTCTCACCGTCGGTCAGGCGGTGGAGTTCGTAATCGCGAGTGGAGTCACGACCGCGAGCGACACCTCCGGTGACAACTAGCCAGGGCGAGCAGCGCGAATCAGTCGCGCGGTTGCGGGAGCTGCTCGACGCACTGCCCGACGGGCTGTCGACCACGGTCTTCACGCACGCCTCGTGGACGCCGAAGCGCGCCGACTCCTACGAGCGGCTCGCGTTCCTCGGTGACAGCGTGCTGTCGCTGGCGATCACCTCCCACATCTTTCCGCTGCTCGACCGCTTCGGTGCCGGCGAGCTCACCAAGGTCCGTGCGCAGACGGTGTCGGGGCGCTCGTGCCGGGCCGTCGCCGAGCGCCTCGGTGTCCCCGACCGGCTGCGGCAAGCTGCGCCGGCGGGCGCGGCGGCGAGCATCCCCAATCTGGTCTCGACCGAGCGCGTGCTCGCGTCGATAACCGAGGCCGTGATCGGGGCCTGCTATCTGGCGTTCGGTTACCAGCCGGTTGCGGAGGCCGTCGTCGAGGCGTTCCAATCCGAGCTCGAGGACGCACTCGAGCGCCCGGTCGACTTCAAGTCGGCGCTGCAGGAGCGGCTCGCGCGCCGCGGCGCCCTGGTCAGCTACGAGGTCGTCGATGAGAGCGGCCCTCCGCACGACCGCACGTTCACGATCGCCGCGCGGATCGGCGCCGACGAGATCGGCCGCGGGGTCGGCCGCAGCAAGAAGGACGCAGAGCAGGCGGCCGCCGAGGAGGCGCTCGCACACATGGCGGTTGCCGGAAAGAGCCAGTAGGGGATAGGGAGCGAGGCGCGGTGTACCTGAAGAGCATCACGATGAAGGGGTTCAAGTCGTTCCCCGACCGCACCCGGTTGGAGTTCGGACCCGGCACGAGCGTGATCGTCGGCCCCAACGGTTCGGGCAAGTCGAACGTCACCGATGCCGTGCTCTGGGCGCTCGGCGAGCAGTCGCCGATGGCGGTGCGCGGCCACTCGATGCAGGATGTGATCTTCGGTGGTGCCCCCGGCCGTCAGGCGGCGAGCAGTGCCTCGGTTGAGCTCGTGCTCGATGACAGCGAGGGCATGCTCGGCTTTGGGCCTGAGGTCTCGATCATGCGCCGGCTCGATCGCAGCGGCGACGGTGAGTACCGCATCGGCGGCGCCAAGTGCCGTCTGATCGACGTGATCGAGGTGCTTTCGGACACCGGGCTCGGCAAGGAGATGCACTCGGTGATCTCGCAGGGACGGGTCGAGGCGATCGTCACCTCCAAACCGCGGGACCGACGGCTGTTGATCGAGGAGGCCGCGGGCCTCGGCAAGCACCGCAAGCGCCGCCGCCGCGCGCAGCTCAAGCTCGGTCACACCCAGGACAACCTCGATCGTGCGCTCGACGTCGAGCGCGAGGCACGGTCGCGGTTGAAGCCGCTCAAGCGCCAGGCCGAGGCGGCCGAGCTACACGAGCGGCTGTACCGCCAGACGCTTGAAGTGCGCTGGGAGCTCGCACGCGATGAGCTGCGCGCCCGTCGCGCCGAGCTAGCGGCCGCCTCCGAGCAGGCCACGCAGGCGCGTGCCCAACGTGGAGACATCGCCAAGGAGCTCGAGGCCGTCTCAGAGCGCCGCCGCCAGGCCGAGGAGGCGCTCGCCGCCCGCTCGAGCCAGCGCGAGGAGCTGTCGCGGCGCAGCTATGGCGCCCAGTCGGCCGCCGACAAGATCGGCTACCGCGCCGAGGCGGTGCGCGACGCGGGCCAGACCGTGTCGGTTCGCCTCGAGCAGGCACGGGCGCAGCTCGAGCAACTGGGCGCGGCCGCGGCCGCGGATCAGCCTGACACGCGGGCACAGGCACGGATCGACGCGCTCAGCCGCGAGCTCGAGGCACTCGAGCGCGACCGCGAGGCAGAGCTCGCGCGGCAGCTGGCCGAGCTCGAGCAGGCGCTGGCCGCCGCCGGCACGCTTGAGCAGGAGCGTGCGGCGGCCGTCGAGCTGGCCAAACAGGGGCGCGACGCCGCCGAGGCGACCTACCAGCAGGCGCGAGCCGCGGTACGCGACGCCGAGCGGGTGGTCGAGGCGGCCCGGCGCGAGAGCGCCCGCATCGGCGGTGAGCTCGCCGCTGTCAACCAATTCCTGCGCAGCCATCAGGGCGCGCCGGGCGGAGCGCGGTCGCTCGCCGACGAGCTGACCGTGACCTCGGGCTATGAGCTGGCGGTCGCGGCGGCGCTCGACGGGCGGCTGGGAGCGGCGCTGCTCGACACGCGAGCCGCCGCCGGCGAGCTGCTCGACAAGGCGGGTCGCGACGGTGGCCGCGTGATCGTTCTGCGCCAGGCCGGTGATCGCGCCGCCGACGCGTCCTCGCCGCCTGTCCCCGGATCCGTACGGCTTCGCGAGTACGTCTCCGGTGACAGCCGCGCCGCCTCGATCGCACGCGACCTGCTGAGGCATGTCTGGGTTGTCGATGATCTGTCGGGCCTGCCGGACGAATTCGAGGGCGTCGCGGTAACGACGACCGGACGTGTGTACTCGGGCTTCAGCGGTGAACTCAGGCAGACGGCCAAGGTCGGTGAGGAGCGGGTGCTGGCCGAGCGCAACCGCCGCGACGAGCTGATCGCGGCAAGTGAGCGCGCCGTCCAGGCCGAGCACCTCGCGCGCGGCCAGGTGGAGGCCGCCGGCGGCAAGGTCGCCGAGCTCGACGCCGCACGCGAGCAGACGATCGCCGCGCACCGCGCCGCCGTCGACAGCTTCGACGAGGTCATCGAGCAGCAGCGGCGCCTGACCGCAGCGATCCAGCGGCGCCGCACGGCCCCGGACGAGGGTCCGGGCGCGGATCGTCGCGCTCAGATCCAGATGGAGCTGCGCTCCGAGCAGTCCCAGCTGGAGCGCGCGGAGCGTGAGCGGGCCCAGCGCCAGGCGCAGATCGCACGCCTGCAGGCGGAGATCGGCCGCGACGAGCAGCTGGCACCGAGCATCACCGCGATCTACGGCGAACTGTCGGAGCTGGCGGCGGCGGTTGCCGACTGCAAGGCGGCGTTCGATCAGGAGCTGGCGCGTGACCGTGAGGCGGGGGAGAGCGTCGCCGCCGAGCTGCGCTCGTGCGCACAGGAGGAGGCGGCGATTCAGACGCGGCTGCACGCCGCCGGCGAGGCGCTGACCACCGCGGAGGTGCGTTCGCAGCGCTCGCGCGATCAGGAGGCCGATGCCGAGCAGGCGCTGCGCGCGCTCGCGGGCGAGCTCGAGCTCGAACCGGCTGCGGCCGAGGAGCCACTCGCTGAGGAACGTCGCGAGGAGCTGCGGACGCGGCTCGAGCGGCTGGCCAAGCGCCGTGAACAGCTCGGACCGGTCAACCCGCTCGCGCAGGATGAGTACGCGGACGCGCTCGCGCACGTCGAGGAGCTCGAGACACAGCGCAACGACCTCGAGACCGCGCTGCGCGAGCTCGAGGGTCTGATCAAGGACACCGACCGCCAGATCCGCGAAACCTTCGAGCAGACCTTCGAGGCGGCCGCGGCCAACTTCGAGGAGCTGGCCGCACGGGTGTTCCCCGGCGGCAGCGGGCGCCTGCGGCTGGTCTCGGAGACCGATGGGCGCGCGCCGGTGATCGGCGGTCAGAAGCTCGACCCGGCCGAGGCCGAGGCGCAGGCGAACGCGGACGCCGAGGTCGATGAGGCCGACGAGCTCACCGAGGAGGAGGATCTGCTCGGGGTCGAGATCGAGATCACCCCGGCCGGCAAGGCGATGAAGCGGCTGACGCTGCTCTCCGGCGGCGAGAAGTCGATGACCGCGCTCGCCTTCCTGTTCGCGGTGTTCCTCGCCAAGCCGTGCCCGTTCTACATCATGGACGAGGTCGAGGCAGCGCTCGACGACCTCAACATCTCACGTTTCCTGGATCTGCTCGACACCTACAACGACCGCGCCCAGTTCATCGTCGTGACGCATCAGAAGCGCACGATGGAGGCCGCCGACTCGCTGTATGGCGTGTCGATGGGTGGCGACGGGATCTCTAAGGTGATCTCACGCCGTCTGCCCGAGCGCGAAGCGGTCGCCTGATCGCGTCGCGTTGCTAACGTCGCGCGCCGATGGCACGCGAGTGGACTGATCTATTCGTCGCCGACGAGCCGGCACGCGGCGCGACGGTGGCGAAGCCCGAGCCGGAGCCGGAGCCCGCCGGTGTCGAGCGGCGCCGTGGGATGTTCTCGCGCCTGCGTGAGAACCTGCGCAAGACCCGCCAGGCGCTCGGCGCCGAGATCCAGGCGACGCTGTTCGAGGAGGTCAACGACGAGACCTGGGAACGGCTCGAGGAGGCGCTGATCTATGCCGACGTCGGCGCCCGTACGACGGCGCAGGTTGTCGGCCAGCTCGAGCGTGAGGCAACCGAAGGCGGCATCACCGGCGGCGAGGCACTGAGCGCGCGGCTCACCGAACTGCTCGCCGCGATCGCGCGCGTCGGAGATGACCACATCGATCTGCGCGCGAAGCCGACCGTGATCCTGATGGCCGGCGTCAACGGCACCGGCAAGACCACGACCACCGGCAAGCTCGCGCACCATCTCAGTCGCGAGCTCGGACACAAGGTGGTGCTCGTGGCCGCCGACACGTTCCGTGCGGCCGCCGTCGAGCAGTTGCAGCTGTGGGCCGAGCGTGCGGGAGCCGAGTTCGTCCGCGGTCCCGAGGGGACCGATCCCGGATCGGTCGCGTTCGAGGGTGTCAAGACCGGGATCGAGAGCAATGCCGACGTCGTGATCGTCGACACCGCCGGTCGCCTGCACACGCAGGACGAACTGATGGGTGAGCTGACGAAGATCCGCCGGGTGATCGCCAAGCAGATCCCCGATGCCCCACATGAGACGCTGCTGACGGTCGACGCGACCACCGGTCAGAACGGGCTGCGTCAGGCGCAGCTGTTCTCGCAGGCGATCGAGGTCGACGGGCTGGTGCTGACCAAGCTCGACGGCACCGCCAAGGGCGGCATCGCGCTGGCGATCGCCGGTGAGCTGGGGATCCCGGTCAAGCTGATCGGCATCGGCGAACAGCTCGAGGATCTGCGGCCGTTTGACGCCGGTGACTTCGCGCGTGCGCTGATCGGCTGAACCTGTACAAAGCTCAGCTTGCCGGTACGCGAAGTCATTGCGTCCGGAGAGTAAGCTCGCTGCAAATGGCTGGTTGGATCGTCTGGCTGGTCGTGGCCTTTGGCTTTGGCGCGGCAGAGATGCTCGCCGGTGCTGGGAGCTTCTTCCTCGCCCCGTTTGCGATCGGCGCCGCGCTTGCCGCGGTGGCCGCCAGTGCCGCGGGTGAGACCGCGGCATCAGTTGTGTTCGTGTTCGCGTCGATCGTGACGCTGATGTCGATTCGGCCGATGATCTCGCGGCGGCTTTTGAGCGGGCCCGCCCTCAGAACCGGTGGCGCCGCGCTGGTCGGAAAGACCGCGGTGGTGGTCGAGCGGGTCGCCAATCACGAGGCTGTCGGGAAGGTGCGGATCGACGGTGAGGTCTGGACCGCTCGCTGCCTCGACGAGGATTGCGTGCTCGAGCCGGGCACGAATGTACAGGTCGTGGACATCCAGGGCGCGACCGCGCTCGTAATGCTGTAGGGCGCGAAAGGGGTTGGAATGGTTGTAGAGATCGTGTTGGCGGTGGTGGTCGTGTTCCTGATCATCATGGCCGCGCGGACGATCAGGATCGTGCCGCAGGCCCGCGCCGGGGTGGTTGAGCGGCTCGGCCGCTACAACCGCACGCTTCAGCCCGGGATGACGGTGCTCGTTCCATTTGTGGACCGTCTGCGCCCGCTGATCGATCTGCGTGAGCAGGTCGTCTCATTCCCGCCGCAACCTGTGATCACCGAGGACAACCTCACGATCAACATCGACACCGTCCTCTATTTCACGGTCAACGACGCTCGCTCCGCCACCTATGAGGTCGCGAACCCGCTGCAGGCGATCGAGCAGATCACGGTCACGACGCTGCGCAACGTGATCGGATCGCTGACGCTCGAGCAGGCGCTCACCAGCCGCGACCACATCAACGCGCAGCTGCGTGGCGTGCTCGACGAGGCCACCAACAAGTGGGGGATCCGTGTCAACCGCGTCGAGATCAAGTCGATCGATCCTCCGCCCTCGATCCAGGAGGCGATGGAGAAGCAGATGCGTGCCGAGCGTGATCGCCGCGCCGCGATTCTCACCGCCGAGGGCGTCAAGCAGTCACAGATCCTCACCGCCGAGGGGCAGCAGCAGGCCGCGATCCTCACCGCTGAAGGTGAGAAGCAGGCGGCGGTGCTGCGTGCGGAGGGCGAGGCACAGGCCATCGCCAAGGTGTTCGGGGCGATCCACGCGGGCGATCCCGACCCCAAGCTGCTCAGCTACCAGTACCTGCAGATGCTCCCGCGGCTGGCCCAGGGCGACTCCAACAAGGTGTTCGTGATCCCGTCCGAGTTCTCGCAGGCCGTCAGCGGCCTCGGCCGGATCATTGGCCAACGTGACCAGAACCCCGACGCCGGAGACGACGTTTCGTAGTAAATGGCTGGACGGCTCGCGCCAGCGGGTTAACGTCCCCGCTCAACTGTTGGACAGTCGGCCGATCCGTGAGGGACGGAGCGGGCCGACAATGCCTGGGTGATCCGCGCCGTAGCCACGCAATGTGGCCGGCGCCGCACGTATGTAACGAGAAGAGGGAGTCGTATGTCGGCAGTCAGCGAAGTAGGCCCGGTGCACCCGGACGACAAGGGGAAGGAGCACGGGCTCGAAGCTGCGCTCGGATTCCTCGACTCGGTCGTCATGGCCGTTGCGGGAAGCGCACCCGCCTATTCGATAGCAGCGACGACGGCGCTGCTCGTTGGCACCGTTGGCTTGGCCGGCCCGGCGGCACTGCTCTGGTGCGGCATCCCGATGTTCGGCATCGCGCTTGCCTATCACCAGCTCAACAAGACCGGGGCCAGCGCCGGCGCCGCTTACTCCTGGGTGGGCCGCGTTCTGCACCCCTATCTCGGCTGGCTGGCCGGCTGGTGCGTCGTCGTGTCGGCGACGATCTTCATGGTGGCCGGCTCGCTTCCGGCAGGGCAGGTGACGCTCTCGCTGTTCAGCGCGACCGCGGCCTCGCACACGTGGGCCGTTGTCGTGGTCGGCTCGATCTGGTTCATGGTGATGGCGTACTTCGTCGCCCGCGGCGTGCGAATCACCGCCAACGCTCAGTGGATCATGTCTTCGATCGAGTGCGGGTTGCTGGTGGTCTTCGTGATCCTCGGCTTCATCCACGCATCCGGTCACCCGCACCTCAGCTTCTCGATGAGCTGGCTCGGATTCGGCCACTTCACCGGCTTCACCGGCGGTGGTGCCAGCTTCGTCGCAGGGGCGTTGATCGCTGCCTTCTACTACTGGGGTTGGGACGTCTCGTCGAACCTCGGTGAGGAGACCCACGACGCCGAGAAGAACTCGGGTCCCGGTGGCCTGATCGGTGTCGTGATCGTCTTCGTGCTGTTCGAGCTGTTCACGATCGTCATCAACATGGACGTTCCGGCGAAGACGATCACCGGCAGTGGCAACGTGCTGGAAAACCTCGGACACGTCGTCGGCGGCGGCCTCGGTGGCAAGCTGATGATCGTCGCCGTTGCGCTCTCGACGATCGCAACGCTCGAGACGACGCTGATTCAGGTGACCCGCTCGCTGTGGTCGATGGCACGCGAGAAGACCTTGCCGGAGGCCTTCGGCAACCTCCACCCTGAGTGGCGCACGCCGGTGTTCGCGACCGCTGTGATCGCCGCCGTCTCACTCGTCCTGTTCATCGTCTCGAGCTTTGCGCACTCTGTTGACACGGTGCTCGGTGACGCGATCAGCGCGATTGGGCTGCAGATTGCCGTGTACTACAGCCTTGCGGGCTTTGCCGCGGTCGTCGCCTTCAGACGGATCGCCTTCCAATCACTGTCGAACTTCCTGCTGATGTTCCTCTTCCCGCTGCTTGGTGGCGCGTTCATGCTGTTCATCTTCGTTGAGTCGCTGACCAGCGGGTCGCTCAGCGGAACCGACATCTGGATCGGGATTGGCGCGATCCTCATTGGCGTGATCCCGCTCGCCTACTACGCCTGGAAGGGCAGTCCGTATCTGCAGGAGAGGCCGACGCTCGGACGCGTCGACATCACCACGGAGCTCCCGCTCGAGGGAACCCTGTAGCGCTTGGCTCGGGGCGCTCGCCAAGCTGGCGAGCGCCCCGAGCGCCTAACCTCTGTAGCGAATGTTCGACTCCCTTTCCGAGAAGCTCCAGGCGACGCTCAGCGACGTTCGTGGCCACGGCACGCTGACCGAGGCCGACATCAACAGCGCGATGCGGGAGATCCGCCTCGCGCTACTCGAGGCCGACGTCAACTTTCAGGTGGTCAAGAGCTTCACGAGCGCCATCAAGGAGCGCGCGCTCGGCGCCGACGTGATCGGGCAGCTGAACCCCGGCCAGCAGGTCATCAAGATCGTCAACGACGAGCTGACCTCGTTGATGGGTGGCGAGGGTGCGGAGATCGAGTTCTCGCCGCGGCCCCCGACCGTGATCCTGATGGCCGGCCTGCAGGGGTCGGGTAAGACGACGGCAACCGCCAAGCTCGCTCGCTACCTGCGCGAGCAGCACAACTCATCGGTGGCCGTTGCCGCCTGCGACGTCTACCGCCCGGCGGCCGTCGAGCAGCTGATCCAGGTCGGTCAGCGCGCCGGCGCCGATATCTACGAGCAGGGCACCGACCGCAGTCCGGTCGAGATCGCCGCCTGGGCGCGCGACCGCGCACAGTCCGAGGGCAAGGACGTGCTGATCGTCGACACCAGTGGCCGCCTGCACGTCGACGACGAGTTGATGAAGGAGCTCGCCGACATCAAGAAGGCGATCCGGCCCAACGCCGTCCTGCTCGTCGTCGACGCGATGACCGGCCAGGACGCCGTGCACGTGGCCGAGCAGTTCGGCGAGACGGTCGACTTTGACGGCGTGATCATGAGCAAACTCGACGGCGACGCCCGCGGCGGCGCGGCGCTCTCGGTCAAGGCGATCACCGGCAAGCCGATCATGTATGCGTCGACCGGCGAGAAGCTCGATCAGTTCGAGCGCTTCCACCCGGATCGCATGGCGCAGCGGATCCTCGGCATGGGCGACGTGCTGTCGCTGATCGAACGCGCCAGCGAGACCTACGACGAGGAACAGGCGCGGGAGCTCGAGCGCAAGTTCCGCAAACAGGAATTCGACCTCGACGACTTCCTCCAGCAGATGCGCCAGATCCGTCGCATGGGCCCGCTGCAGAACCTGCTGGGCATGATCCCGGGGATGGGCAAGGAGCTGCGCGGCGTCAAGGTCGACGAGCGTGAGTTCGACAGGATCCAGGCGATCATCCTCTCGATGACGCCCGAGGAGCGCAGGCGCCCCGAGCTGATCAAGGGCAAGCGCAGGCTGCGGATCGCGCAGGGTTCGGGTACCAACGTCCAGGCCGTCAAGGCTCTGATCAAGCAATTCGAGCAGATGCGCAAGCTGATGAAGGTCGTCGCGTCCGGCAAAACACCGGATCTTCAAGCGCTTATGCGCGCCGCACGCTAACCTGTCCGATCTATGTCAGTGAGACTTCGACTAACGCGCGTCGGCGGACGCAAGAACCCCATTTGGCGGGTTGTTGTCGCCGACCAGCGCTCCAAGCGTGACGGCCGAGTGATCGAGACCGTCGGGCACTACAACGCACAGACCGAGCCGTCGACCATCGTGCTCGATGAGGCCAAGGTCAAGGACTGGCTCGCCCGTGGCGCCCAGCCGACCGACACGGTCAAGAAGCTCCTGCGCACGCAGGGCATCGCC
>DATASU010000072.1:0-44355 GCA_036269095.1 Solirubrobacteraceae bacterium | reverse complement strand
CGCGCCTGATCCATACCGTCCACGGTGTGGGTTACGTGCTGCGCGAGACATGAGCCTGCAGCGCCGCATCGCGGCGGCGGCAGCCTTCGGAGTCGCAGCCGTGTGTCTGATCTTCGCGCCGGTCGGATACCTGTCGACGCGTGCGAAGCTCTACCAGGAGGTGCGGAACGAGCTGGTGCGGCTTGCCGCCCCATATCTGCAGCCGCCGCACGGTGGCGCCGATCAACCTCACGGTGGTGGCAGCTCGTCGGGCGGCACCGGCTCGCCGGCCGGCGGCAATCCAGGGCCCGGAGCCAACCAGGGTGGTGATGACGATGACGCCGACAACGGCAACTGCGCGTTCAAGCAGCCGCCGGCCAATGGTGGCGGTGACTCGGAGTACGGCGGCGTCACCGGTTCCTTCCAGGTGGTCTGCCCCAACGGCACGGTGCTCGCGAAGAATGGAACAAAGCCGAAGCTGCCGGTGACGCAGCGCGTCAAGACGGTCGCCAGCACGTTGATGGGCTCCTACTTCTTCACGGCCAAGGTCGGGCCCTCGCACACGCACCTGGAGATCTACGTGACGCCGGACAAGGGGCAGAAGCACGCGATCGAGGTAGCGGTGCCGCTGACCACGACCGACGCGGCGCTGCAGGGGCTGCTAGTCACCTATGGGTTGCTGCTCGGGGTCGGTATGGTGCTCGCCGCCTGGATCGGCGCGCTCGTCGCCCGCGCCGCGCTGGCCCCGATAAGGCGCTTCACCAGCCAGACCGAGCAGATCACGAGCGCGCTCGACAAGCCGCGGCGCATCGACGAGGTGGGCGCGATCGAGATCCGCCGGATGGCGGCGAGCTTCAACCAGACCCTCGGAGCGCTCGAGCGCTCGGTCGAAGCCCAGCGCCACCTGATCGCCGATGCGTCGCACGAGCTGCGCACACCGATCGCGGCGCTGCGCTCGAACATCCAGATCTTCCTCGAGGCCGATCAGCTGCCGGCGGACGATCAGGCCGAGTTGCGCGACGCGATCCTCGCCGAGCTCGATGACCTCACACAGCTGGTCTCCGACGTGCTGGCGCTCGCGCGCGGCTCGACCCCCAATGAGGTCGTCGATGAGCTCGAGCTCGACGCGATCGTCAGCGAGGCGACCGAGCGCGCGATACGCCGCAGCCAGAACGTCACCTTCAACGTCGAGCTCGAGCCGACGCTGATCACCAACTCGCCCGACCGGGTCACGCGCGCCGTGACCAACATCGTCGACAACGCACGCAAGTGGAGCCCGCCCGAGGGCACCGTCGAGATCACGCTCGCAGGCGGTGTGCTGACCGTCCGCGACCACGGTCCCGGCTTCCGCGCCGAGGACCTCGCGCACGTCTTCGAGCGCTTCTATCGCTCCGACGACGCCCGTCGCATGCCGGGCTCCGGCCTCGGCCTGGCGATCGTCAAGCAGGCCGCTGAGGCGTACGGCGGCTACGCGATCGTCAGCAATGCCCCCGACGGCGGCGCGGTCGTGACCGTGTCGTTCGGCTCGGCGCGCATCGGGAGCTCCGAGCTCCCGCGGGTCGGCGCCGACTGACATCTATCCTTGGTGGTGATGGCCGACGGCCGCCAAGACATCGAAACCCGCGCCGACTGTGAACAGCTGGTACGCGCCTTCTACAGCCGCGCGCTGGTCGATCCGATCATCGGCTTCCTGTTCACCGACGTCGCCAAGCTCGATCTCGAGGAACACGTTCCGCGCATCACCAACTTCTGGGAGACGATCCTGCTCGGCGCGCACAGCTACGGCGGTGGCGCCTTCCGCCCACACGTCGAGCTGAACTTCAAGGTACCGCTCACGCGCGGGCACTTCGACCGTTGGTTGCATCTCTGGACGACGACCGTCGACGAGCTGTTCGCCGGCGAGCGCGCGGAGCTCGCCAAGGCGCACGCGATCCGCGTCGCCGCCGCCTTCGAGTCGCGGCTCCGCTCGTTCGATCAGTCCGACCACGAGCTGTCGCCGGGAATCTCGAGCAACGAGCTGCCGGTGCTCCAGCATCATCGGTCGGCGCGGGCGTGAGCTCCCGCTTCAGCGCGAGCAGCGCGCGGCTGCCAGCCAGCCTGCCGGTCAGGCTGCTGCGCTGGTGGATCCCGGGCGCACTCTGCCTGATCGGCATCGTGTTGCTGGTGGTCGATGACTTCGACACCTTCGGCGCCTCCGCCTTCGCGGCGTTCGCCGGCGCGGGCTCCTCGACATGGCTGATCAACTGGCTCTGGCGTCTCGGGGTCAGCGGTGACGACGAGCGCGATCTCGAGGCTCGCGACCGTGTGTTCCTCGCGACCCGCGGGCGCTGGCCGTCATCGCAGGAGCGCGCCTTCATCAACGAGAACGGCCACTGGCCAGACGAAGAGCCCGCCGGCGGCACCGGGTAACCTGCGCGCCGATGGCCGACGCCGATTCCGAGGTCCGCAAGCGACTGCTCAAGGCCTGGCGCGGCGAGATCCAAGCACGCGCCAGCTACGAACTGATCGCCAGGCGGCTGCCCGCGCGTGAGGCCGAGATCATGGGTCGCATGGCCGATGCCGAGGCCAAGCACCGTGAACGCCTCGAGGTACGCATGCGCGAGCTCGGAATCGAGATCCCCGCGGCCGACAGCGTGCGGCTCTCGGCATGGACGCGCCTGCAGACGCGGATTGCTCCGATCGATAGGCTGCTGGCCGCACGTGAGGCCGCCGAGGACGACGAGGTCGACGATCTCTATCGGCGCCCGACCGGAGACCAGACGACGGACCGGCTTCTGCACGAGATCCGCAAGGACGAGCGCTCGCACTCGATGGCGGTGACCGAGATGCGCTCCGGCAGCAGCGCCGCAGCGCCCGAGGCGCCGCCGCTGACGGCATCGCAGCAGAGCGCCAAGGCCCGGCTCGACAAGATCATGGGCCGCGAGCAGTGGCATCAGTCGAGCGGCGGCTGGATCAGTGGTGCGATCTATGGCGCCAACGATGGCCTCGCCTCGGTGTTCGGGATCGTCGCCGGTGTGTCGGGCGCGACCGCCGGCTCGAGCTTCGTGCTCACAGCGGGCGCGGCGGGAGCGATCGCATCGGCGCTGTCGATGGCAACCGGCGCCTACCTCGCCGAGCGCTCGGAGGCCGAGGTCGCCGAGGCCAACCTCGAGCGCGAGCGTGCCGAGATCGAGCAGCACCCCGAGGAGGAGAAGGAGGAGCTCTCGCTCTTCTACCAGCTCAAGGGCGTCGACGAGGCGACCGCCGACGCGATGGCCGAGCAGCTGTCACGCAACCCCGGCGCGATGCTCAAGGCGATCGCGATGGAGGAGTTCGGGGTGAATGGCGAGCCCGGTGACAACGCCGCGCAGGCGGCGATCGCGGCCGGGATCTCCACGGGCCTCGGGGCGATGATCCCGGTGATTCCGTTCATCTTCACCCACGGCGCGCTGGGCATCGCAATCTCCGCCGGGGTTTCACTGATCGCGCATTTCCTGGTCGGTGCCGCCAAGTCACTGGTGACACTGCGCACCTGGTGGGCTGCCGGCCTCGAGATGACGCTCGCCGGCATCATCGTCGGCGGTGCGACCTTCCTCGTCGGCCTCGCGCTCCCCACCTAGGCCGTGGCTCACAAATTCGCGTGACCCCACACACGCCCAGCCACTCGCGAGACCGCTCCCGGATCTCCGAATCAGGGCCCGAGCGCTAAAGCGACTCGCCGGTCAGCTCGCCGAGCAGCGCCGCTAACTGCTCGACCCTGGCTTCGAGCGCATTCAGGCGGGTGATCAGCGGATCACCCGCCGTGGCAACCACGTTTGCGGGCGGCGGGGTGGCGCGCACGCTCGCGGCCGGCGGCTGCTCGGGTTCGTCGAGCGTTCCTCCGACGGGGCCGCCGAGTATCTGCGCGAAGCGCTCCTCCTTCTGCCCCGGGCGGCGGTCGAGGCGCTGGGCGAAGCCGCGCTCGATCAGCGCCGCCAGCACCAGCTCGACCTCGGCCAGCGACGGCCACTGGACGATGCGCTCGCTCCGGCCCTTCAGCTCCCCCGGGGTCTGCGCGCCGCGCAGCAGCAGCAGCGCCAGCACCGCCAGCTGCTCGCGACTGAGCCCCAGTGTCTCCTCGGCGAGGTGGCGGTATTTGGTCGCGCGGCTGGTGTGGCCACTCGCCAGTCGCGCCAGCCCGTAGCGCGCCAGTCGCTGGGCTGCATCGCGTACCGTTTCCTCGTCGTAGTTGACGACGGGGTCACGGTTCGTGGACTGATTGCACGCAAGCCTGAGTGCATTGAGTGTCAGTGGGTACTGGTCAGGAGTGGTGAACCGCTTCTCGATCAGGCATCCGAGGACGCGCTGCTCGGGGCCGGTGAGCGTGTCGATATGCATCAACGCGAGCGTAATGGATGAAGCCCGAGTGCCCCTGAATGCAGGTGCAGCCGCGTGTCCAGCGAACCGTTGAGTAGGGGGAAGTCAATGGATCCCGGGTCTCCAGATCTCGAAGGTCTGCTCGAGGGCGTGTTCGCGCACAGCTCCTCGCCGATTTACATGAAGGACCTCGACGACTGCTGGGTGTTCGCCAACCCCGAGTGCTGCCGGGTGCTCGGGGTGGAGCCGGGTGCGATCAAGCCGGGGACACCGGTCGTCGAGACGATGACGCAGGACGCGGCGCTGTACTTCGCCAGCAACGACCACGAGGTGCTGGAGAGCGGGAGCGCGATCACGTTCGAGGAGGAGTTTCCGCACCCCGACACGGGGGTGATGCGCAAGTGGATCTCTGCCAAGTTCCCGGTCCGTGACGGTGGCGGCGAGATCATCGGGATCGGTGGCGTCTCGCTCGAGATCAGCGAGCTCGACCAGGCCAAACGCGAGCTCGCGTCGGCACAGTCGATGATCTCGACGATCATCTCGGCCGCGCGGCTCGGGATCCTGGTCGTGCGTGCACTGCCCCAGGCCGAGCCCGGCTACGCCGGCGAGATCCTCGAGTGCAACGACGCCTACTGCCAGATCACCGGCTTCGAGCGGGAGCAACTGCTCGGGCGCTCGATGAAGTCGTTCATCCACGAGGACGACTGGGGAACGCGCGAATGGCTGATCGAGGAGCTCTACGCGGGCCGCCAGCCGGTTGGTGAGATGCGCTACCTGCGTACCGACGGCAGCCACGTGTGGTGCATGGTCGTTCCGTCACTGACCTTCGGGCCGAGCGGGGAGCGGCTCTACGTGGTGCAGGTGATCGACATCACCGAACGCCATGAGCTCGAGCGTCAGTTGCGGCATCAGGCCGAACACGACGCGCTCACCGATCTGCTCAGCCGCCGGCGCTTCATGGAGCTGCTCGAGGAGGAGATCGTGCATGTCAGTGACACCGGGAGCCCGGCCTCACTGCTGATGCTGGACCTCGACAACTTCAAGTACGTCAACGACGTGCTCGGGCACATGACCGGTGACGCCCTGCTGGGGCTGGTCGCGACCGCGATCAGTGCGGCGCTGCGCGACACCGACACGCTGGCGCGGATCGGCGGCGACGAGTTTGCGGTGCTGCTGCCCGGGACCGTGATCGAGGGCGCGCTGCTCGTCGCCGACAAGATCGTCGCCGCGATCGCGGAGCACGGGTCCATCGTCACCGAGCTCGGTCGCGGCGAGGTCACGGCGTCGGTCGGGGTCACCTCGTGGGACAGTGACGTGCCGGTCGATGCCGCGCGGCTGCTGTCCGAGGCCGACATCGCGATGTATGACGCCAAGGAGGCCGGGCGCAACCGCACGGCCACCTACGAGCGCGACCAGCTGCGCCGGCGTGAGATCAAGCACCGCAGCGATCGCCTCGCCGAGCTGCGCCAGGCGATCGCGAACGGGCGCTTCGGCGTGCACGCACAGCCGATCGTTGCGCTGCAGCCGGCGCTCGGCGGCCCTCCGCGATATGAGCTGCTGGTGCGGATGCTGCGCGAGGGTGGCGAGCTGGTGATGCCCGGGGAATTCCTCCACGACGCCGAGCGCCACGGGCTGATCACCGAGATCGACGAGTGGGTGATCGCTGAGGCGATCCGGCTGCTCGGCGTGCGCGAGCGCGCGGGCGCGCCGGTGGCGCTGGCGGTGAACGTCTCGGCGGCGACGATGAACCGTCCCGAGATCGGTGATCTGATCGTCTCCGAGCTCGGCGCCGCCGGGATCGCGCCCGAGCGGCTGACGGTCGAGCTGTCGGAGACCGGCCGCAGCTCCGACCTGCCGCTGTCGCGCGAGTTCGCCAAGCGCCTGCACGAGGGCGGTTGCAAGCTTGCGCTCGACGACTTCGGCGCGGCCTTCGCGACGCTCCAGTTCGTCAAGCACATCCCCTTCGACACCGTCAAGATCGACGGCGAGTACATCCGCGAATTGCGGTCATCGCCCGCCGACCAGCTGATCGTCAAGGCCGTAACCGAGATCCTGCACGGGTTCGGGGCCGAGGTCGTCGCCGAGTTCGTCGGCGACCAGGAGACCGTCGATCTGCTCAGGGGTTTCGGCGTGGCGTACGCCCAGGGCTACTTCCTCGGGCGTCCCGAGCCGCTGCCGGATCACTGACGCCTCGGCGGTTGGCGCCGGCCGCAGACACCGCTGTACGCGACCCGGGAAGCGTTTCGCCGCGCCAGGCGGCAATAACGCTTCCCGGAGACGGTGCGAGGCGCGTGGGCGCGCCGGGCCGGGGAAGCCTTTTGGGTCCTGGGGACCCAAAACGCCTCCCGGGCCTGGTGCACCGGTCGCGCGCCGGGCCTCGTGCACCCGATTCTCGCGCGCCGGCCCTCGTGCACCGGATCGGGGAAGGGTTTCCACCCTGGGGGTGGCAAACCCTTCCCGCATGTCGGATCGCCATCCGCCGCGCACCGGGCGCCGCCGGCCGGGCGCTGGCGGGCAGGCCGTGGCGCGACGCCCTCCATGCCGCCATCCGCCTCTGCACGCAATCCCCAGCCCGGCATACAACGAATATGCACATATCTTTATATGCGCGAATGTGCGTGCTAGGGTGAGCCACCATGTCCCTCGACAGCCTTGACTACGAACTCGCCCCCGAGCCCGAGCCGGAGCCCGTGCTCAACCTCGAGCTCGGCTTTGACGACCTCGTCGGCGCGTTGCGCGCAATCGCCGAGCCGACCCGGCTGCGGCTGGTCGCGCTGCTCGGGCGCGAGGAGCTGACGGTTACCGAGATCGGTCGTGTGATCGGGCAGAGCCAGCCGCGCATCAGCCGCCACCTGCGCCTGCTGGTCGACGGCGGCGTGCTCGAGCGCGCGCCGGAGGGCGCCTTCGTCTACTACCGCCTTGCCGAGGAGAGCGCCGCCGCCGAGCTCGCCCACCGGATCGCCTCGGTCTCGCCGACGACCGACGCGATCATCGCGGCCGACCTCGCGGCGCTCTCACGCGTGCGCCAGGCGCGGATCGAGGCGGCGATCGCCTACCGCAGCGCCCACGCGGACGAACTCGAGGCGCTGCGCGAGCTCTATGTCGGTGAGGCCGCGGTTGAGCGCGCACTGCTCGACATGCTGGTCGGCGAGGGCCCGATCGGGCGCCTGCTCGACATCGGCACCGGCAGCGGCCGGATTCTCGAGCTGCTCGCGCCGCACACCGAGCAGAGCGTCGGGCTCGACGTGGACCACGACATGCTGCAGCTCGCACGCGCGGCACTCGGCGAAGCTCAACTCTCGCGCGCCGCCGTCCGCCACGGCGATCTGCACCGCCCACCGTTCGATGCCGGCAGCTTTGACGTCGCCGTCATGCACCACGTGCTGCACCTGCTCGACCAGCCCGGTGCCGCGATCACCGACGCCGCGCGGCTGCTCAGACCCGGCGGGCGGCTGCTGGTCGCGGACTTCGCCACGCATGAGCTCGAGGATCTGCGCACCGTGCACGGCCACCGCTGCCTCGGCATCGACGACAACGAGATGCTCAGCTGGGCCGTGCAGGCCGGCCTCGACGTCGAGGACGAGCGCACGCTCGCGCCGACGACCGACGACGAGCAGCTGACCGTGCGCCTGTGGCTGCTGCGCACCAACCCAGACCGGATCCCCGCGTCGAGCACCGACGCGATCCTGACCGCAGGAGCAGCCGGCTGATGTCACGGATCTCCTTCGAGGTGTTCCCGCCGCGCACGCCCGAGGGCGAGGCGCGGCTGTGGCAGACGCTCGAGCTGCTGAGTCCGCTCGACCCCAGCTTCGTGTCGGTCACCTGCGGCGCCGGGGGCAGCGCGACCGATGCAACCTTCGGCGTGATCCAGGGACTGCGCGCCCGCGACGAGGAGCTGCCGGTGGCAGGTCATCTCACCTGCGTCGGTCGCACGCGCTCGGAGACCGACGCGGAGATCATGCGCTACTGGCATGCCGGCGTGCGTCAGATCGTCGCGCTGCGCGGCGACGTGCCCGGCTGGGAGGGTCCGTTCGAGCCGCACCCCGACGGCTACGCCAGCGCCGTCGAACTGATCACGGCGATCCGCAACCTCGCCGATTTCGAGATCAGCGTCGCGGCCTACCCCGAACCGCACCCTGACTCGCAGTCGGTGCTGCACGACCTGCACGTGCTTGCCGCCAAGGCCGAGGCGGGCGCCACCAACGCGATCACCCAGTTCTGCTTCGACAGCGACGCGATCGTCAAACTGCGGGATCGCATCAAAGGCGCCGGCATCGAGCTCACCGTCGTCCCCGGCATCCTGCTCGCCACCGATTTCCACGGCCTTCAGCGCATGGCCAGCCGCTGCGGCGCCGCCATTCCCGACTGGCTCGCCGAGCGTTTCGCCGGCCTTGACGACGACCTGGCCACGCGTAAGCTCGTGGGTGCGATCGTCGCCGCGGAGCAGGTCGAGCGCCTGCATCGCGAGGGTTTCGAGGACTTTCACTTCTACACGCTCAACCAGGGAGACCTGGCACCGGCGGTGTGCCGCCTGCTCGGGAGCCGTCAGGTGCGCGAAAGGACCGCGGCATGACGCACGAGCACACTCATAGCACGCTCGAGCGCTCGCGCGAGCTGCGCATCGAGGCGCTCAAGGCCGCCGCGGCCGAGCGCATCCTCGTACTCGACGGTGCCTGGGGCGCGCAGATCCAGGAGCATCGCCTGACCGAGGAGCAGTTCCGCGGTGAGCGCTTCGCCGACCATCCGCTTCCGCTCAAGGGCAACAACGACATCCTCTGCCTGACCCGCCCGCAGCTGATCTCGGAGCTGATCAGCGACTACCTCGACGCCGGCGCGGACATCGTCTCCACCAACACCTTCACCTCGACCGCGATCGCGCAGGCCGACTACGGCACCGAGGCCGCGGCGCGCGACCTCAACCTCGCCGCCGCGCAGCTCGCGCGGGCGGCCGCCGACGGCTTCACCGTCGCCGATCCGGCCAAGCCGCGTTGGGTCGCCGGCTCGATCGGACCGACCAACCGCACGCTCTCGATGTCGTCCGACGTCAACGACCCGGGTGCCCGCGCGGTCGACTTCGACGAGGTCTATGACGCCTACCGCGAGCAGGCGATCGCGCTCTACGACGGCGGCGTCGATCTGTTCCTGGTCGAGACGATCTTCGACACGCTCAACGCCAAGGCGGCGCTCAAGGCGATCCTCGACCTCCAGGACGAGGGCCGCACCGAACTGCCGATCTGGATCTCCGGCACGGTCACCGACCGCTCCGGCCGGATCCTCTCCGGGCAGACGATCGACGCCTTCTGGATCTCCGTGCGCCACGCCGAGCCGTTCGCCGTCGGGCTCAACTGCGCGTTTGGCGCGGATCAGCTCAGGCCGTTCATCGCGACCCTCGCGGCGACGGCCGACACGCTGGTCTCGGCCTACCCCAACGCCGGCCTGCCCAACGAGCTTGGTGAGTACGAGGAGAGCCCGGCAACGATGAGCACCCAGCTTCACGAGTGGGCGCAGGCCGGTCTCGTCAACATCGTCGGCGGCTGCTGCGGCACGACCCCCGCCCACATCCGTGCGATCGCCGACGCCGTCGCCGGGCTGCCGCCACGCCAGGTGCCCGAGGTCAAGCCGACCCTGCGGCTGTCCGGTCTCGAACCATTCGCCGCGGCCTGAGCAACCCGGAAACCGGAACCGGAACCGAACCCGAGAGCTTCCAGATGTCGGCAACCGCCAGCGACACCCTCGCGACCTTCATCCACATCGGCGAGCGCACCAACGTCGCGGGCTCGGCGCGCTTCAAGCGGCTGATCCAGGCCGGTGACTACGACACCGCGCTGAGCGTCGCGCGCGAGCAGATCGAGAACGGCGCGCAGATCATCGACGTCAACATGGACGACGGCCTGCTCGACGGCGAGGAGGCGATGACGACCTTCCTGCGGCTGGTCGCCTCCGAGCCCGACATCGCGCGCGTGCCGATCATGATCGACTCCTCGAAGTGGAGCGTGATCGAGGCCGGCCTCAAGTGCGTTCAGGGCAAGGCGATCGTCAACTCGATCAGCCTCAAGGAGGGTGAGGAGCCGTTCCTCGATGTCGCCCGCAAGATCCGCCGCTACGGCGCCGCGGTCGTGGTGATGGCGTTTGACGAGCAGGGCCAGGCCGACACCGTCGAGCGCAAGGTCTCGATCTGCGAGCGGGCGCACGACCTGCTGACCCAGAAGGCCGGGTTCGATCCCGAGGACATCATCTTCGATCCCAACATCTTCGCGGTCGCGACCGGCATCGCCGAGCACAACGACTACGCGGTCGCGTTCATCGAGGCCACCTGGCAGATCAAGGAGCGGCTGCCGGGCACGCGCATCTCCGGCGGCGTCTCCAACGTCTCGTTCTCGTTCCGCGGCAACGAACCGCTGCGCGAGGCGATCCACGCCGTCTTCCTCTACCACGCGATCGCCGCCGGGATGGACATGGCGATCGTCAACGCCGGCCAGCTCGCGCAGTACGAGGAGATCGAGCCGGAACTGCGCGAGCGCATCGAGGACGTGATCCTCAACCGCCGCGAGGACGGGACCGAGCGTCTGCTCGAGATTGCCGAGCGCTACCGCGACGCGACCACGGCCGAGCGGGTCGTCGATCTCTCCTGGCGCGAGCTGCCGGTCAGGGAGCGCCTCGTGCATGCGCTCGTCAACGGCATCAACGAGTACATCGTCGAGGACGCTGAACAAGCGCGACTCGAGCTCGGCGAGCCGCTGCAGGTGATCGAGGGCCCGCTGATGGACGGCATGAACGTCGTCGGTGATCTCTTCGGCCAGGGCAAGATGTTCCTCCCGCAGGTCGTCAAGTCCGCGCGCGTGATGAAGCAGGCGGTCGCGCACCTCGAGCCGTTCATGGAGGCCAAGCGCAGCGACGAGCGCGGTGCCGGGCGGATCGTGATGGCGACCGTCAAGGGCGACGTCCACGACATCGGCAAGAACATCGTCGGCGTCGTGCTCGGCTGCAACGGCTTTGACGTGATCGACCTCGGCGTGATGGTGCCCGCGCATCAGATCCTCGACACCGCGATCGAGCAGCAGGCCGACATGATCGGGCTCTCGGGCCTGATCACACCGTCGCTCGAGGAGATGTGCTCGGTCGCCGCCGAGATGGAGCGCCGCGGCATGAGCATGCCGCTGATGATCGGTGGCGCGACCACCAGCAAGCTGCACACGGCGATCAAGATCGACCCCAACTACAGCCGCGGCCAGACCGTCTACGTGCCCGACGCCTCACGCGCGGTCGGTGTCGCCAGCGCGCTGGTCGACCCGGAGCAGCGCGCGGCGCTCTCGGCGCAGGTCAAGGCCGAGTACCTCGAGATCGCCGAAAGGCGCGCCAGCGGGCGCGCCGCGGAGCGTCGCGTATCACTCGAACAGGCCCGCGAGAACCGCCTCAGAATCGATTGGGACGCGTACACACCCGTCACCCCGAACAAGATCGGGGTGCAGGCGTTCGACGATTACGACCTCGCCAAGATCGCCGAGCGCATCGACTGGACCCCGTTCTTCAGGACCTGGGAGCTCAAGGGCACGTTCCCCAGGATCCTCGACGACCCGACCGTCGGGCCGACCGCGCGCTCGCTCTATGACGACGCCGAGAAGATGCTCGCGCGGCTGATCGCCGAGCGCTGGGTCACCGCCCGCGCGGTGGTCGGCCTGTGGCCGGCCGCGGCCGATGGCGACGACATCAACGTCTACGCCGATCCGGCGCGCCGGACCCAGTTGGCGACGCTGCACACGCTGCGCCAGCAGCTCGCGCGCGACAAGGAGCATCCGAACCTCGCGCTCGCCGACTTCATCGCGCCGCTCGACTCGGGCGTGCACGACCACATCGGCGCCTTCGCGGTGACCGCCGGCCACGGTGAGCAGGAGCGCGCCGACGCCTTCGAGCGCGAGCACGACGACTACAACAAGATCCTGTTCACGGCGCTCTGCGACCGGCTCGCCGAGGCGTTTGCCGAGCGCCTGCACGAGCACGTGCGCCGCGAGCTGTGGGGCTACGCGCCCGATGAGCAGCTGACCAGTGCCGAGCTGATCGCCGAGCGCTACGACGGCATCCGCCCCGCGCCCGGCTACGGCTGCCAGCCCGATCACACCGAGAAGGGCACGCTGTTCGCGCTGCTTGCCGCCCCCGAGAGTGCCGGTATCCAGCTGACCGAGAGCTACGCGATGATGCCCGGCTCGTCGGTCAGCGGCGTCTACTTCGCGCACCCGCAGGCGCGCTACTTCGGCGTCGGCCGGATCGGCGCCGACCAGCTCGAGGACTACGCCGCGCGCAAGGGCTGGGAGTCCGACGAGGCGCGCCGCTGGCTGATCACGCTGATCGACGACGAGCCCGCGCTCACGCCTGGATCACGCGGTAGCTGACCTCGCGCGACCGGTCCGACGAGCTCCAGCCGTCGCGCTCGTGCCAGGCGATCCGCAACCCATCGGTCAGTGCCTTGGCTGCCCTCCCGCTGTCGGGCAGCCCCCATAGCGTCGCCTCGATCCGGCGCTCGCGCTCAGGCGCGTCGCCGAGGCCGCGCGCCACGTCCGCGGCCGGATAGCTGAGCACGATCGCGCCGGCGCGAACCCAGACCGGGATCTGCCCGAGCGGCGCCGGCACCACGACCTCCTCGCCGCCGCTGACGCGCTTCCCGGACCACGTCTCGATCCACTCGCCCCGCGGCAGCAGCACCTCGCGCTCACGGGCGCCGTCGTCGAGCACCGGCGCGACCCACAGCGACGGGCCGTAGCCATAGGCGTCGGTCAGCTCCCAGCCGCGCGGGTCGCCGGGGTCGATCAGGCACAGCGGGCGGATGATCGGCAGGCCGGTGCGGGCCGCGGTCGCGGCCGCGGCGCGCGTGTAGGGGACGAGTTGCTCGTGCAGCAGCACGTAGGCGCGGTAGGTGTCGACGAACCGCTGCCCGTAGTGCCACGGCTCGTGCGGGAAGCGCGAGTGCGCGTGCATCAGTGGCGTGAAGCAGCCGAACTGCAGCCAGCGGATGAACAGCTCCGGCGGGCAGCGCTCGACCAGCCGGTGGCCGAGGTAGCCGCCGATGTCGTGCGACCAGTTCGAGAAGCCGCTCACCGCCGCCGACAGCGTGGCGGTCACGAGCGCGCGCAGCGACCAGAAGTCCGAGGCCTGGTCGGCGCCCCAGGTGTGGCCGATGGCGTGCTGCCCGAGCCAGCCCGAGCGGCCGAACACAACCCCGCTGCCCGGGTGGACCTCGTCGAGCGCCCGCTGCAGGCTGATGCGATGCATCCCGCCGAGCTGCCAGGCGGCCTCGGCGCCGCGACGACCGTCGGCGAGCCGCACGTCGTCCTTGAGGTAGTAGCCGTCGCCGTCGTCCATCTTGATGCCCTCGACGCCCTGGCGCAGCACGCGCTTGACCTGCTCGCGCCACCACCGCTCGGCGGCGTCGCTGGTGAAGTCGACGAGCGATCCGGTGCCCATCCACCACTGCCCGACCCAGGGCTCGTCGGCGTCGGCTGACATGACGAAATGCCCGGCGCGGGCACCCGGCTCGTAGTTGGGCGCCGGCTCACGGTGCAGGCGGTCGGATTCCGGCTGGGGCGGGATCTGGCCATCGCGCGAGTCGATGTTGACCCACGGCGTGCACCACAGCACCGTGCGCACGCCGTCGGCGCGGAACTCGCGGATCATCTGCTCGGCGTCGGGGAGCTGGTGCGGGTTGATCTCCCACGAGTTGTATTGCGTCGCCCAGGGCGAGTCGAGCACGATCGCGTCGAGCGGGATCTCGTGCCGGCGGAAGCCCTCGTAGTCATCGAGTACCGCCTCGCGGTCCTCGTGCACGTCGCGGCTCTTCCAGAACCCGTAGCCCCATTCGGGCAGCAGCTGCGGGAATCCGGTCTGCCGGCAGAGTGCCCGCAGCCGCGCGGCCGGCGTCGACTGACACATGAACTCGAGCACCAGCGGTCCGGCCGGCGCCCGTGTCGAGACCGAGGTGCGGTCGCTCGACATGTCGAAGCGGGTGCCGTTGCCGTAGCTGTGCGCGACCACGCCATAGCCGCGGCTCGACAGCAGCCACGGCGTCGGCGCGCAGTCGCCCTGGGGGATGCCGCCCTGCTCGAGCATCTCCGGCGGGCAGTCCGGGCCGGTGTAGCGCCGGTCGGCTCCGAGCTGCACCGCGCGGCCACGCTGGTCGAACTCGGTTCCGTGTCTCGCTCCCAGGCCGACGAAGTGCTCGTTCGACCGTCTGTCCCAGTCGAACGCGAGGCGCAGCGGGTTGTCGGCTGCTGTGAGCGTGATCGTGAATCGTTGGTCTGGATGGAGGCTGAGGCTGAATGTTCCGATCCGTCCACCTTGGAAGGTCAGCCCGGCGACAAATGTCGCTGAAACGCCCTGGCCATTCGACGAGGGACCTTCAGCGACATTCGCGCGGACAGCCCGTTCGTGGTGAGCCAGCTCCTCGGCCGCCACGACCCCCTCGGTGAATTGGATGAAGTGGTCGTTGACGACACCGTCGGCGACCCAGGCGCCGGCGTTGCGGAGCAGGCGGCGGCCGGCGCGGCGGATGGTGAAGCTGAAGGGGCGGAGGGTGATCTCGGCTCGGAGCTGCCCCTGTTCGATAGCGAGGTCCGGCGTGGTTGCTGCTTCCGGCATCTGCACAGAACTGTTCGCTACGCAGGCGTTTTGTCCGGCCACTTCACCGGAACTTCACAGCGAGTGCTCGCAAACTTCACAAGCCTCAGCCGCAGATAAGCGACAACTTGGGTCATGCAACAGACCAAGATCAGTGACACGCACGCGAGCCGCGCTGACATGCACGTGCACTCAACGGCATCCGAGCTGTCGAAGCTGGGAATTCAGCGCTCCCTGCACCTGCCCGAATGTGCCACCGAGCCGGCCGAGGTCTACGAGCTCGCCCGGCGCCAGGGCATGGACTTCGTCACGATCACCGATCACGACACGATCGCCGGCGCGCTCGAGATCGCGCACCTTCCGGGCGTGTTCGTGTCCGAGGAGCTGACGGTCTGGTTCAAGAACGAGCCGCAGGCGGTCCACGTGCTCTGTTACGGCATCACCCCCGACGATCACGAGTGGCTGCAGGCGCACAATGACAGCGTCGAGGATTGCGCGGCCTACCTCCACGACCGTGAGATCACGGCCGCGCTTGCACATCCGTTCTTCGCCGTCGAGGCGCCGCTGACGCCGCGCCACCGGCGCCGCCTCGCGCAGCTGTTCCCGATCTGGGAGACGCGCAACGGCTCGCGCGCCAAGGAGCTCAACCTGCCCGCGTTCGTCTACATCGAGACGCACGGCGGCACCGGCATCGGCGGCACCGACGACCACGCCGGAATCGACATCGGCCGCACCTTCACCGAGACGCCGCTTGCCCACAACCCGGCCGAGTTCCTCGCCCACATCCGCGCCGGTGAGGCCGTCTCGCGCGGCGACCAGGGCGGCGCCGCGAAGTGGACGCACGCGGCGATGGCACTGGCGATCCGCTCGCTCGGTGAGGGGCAGTCCGAGGATCGCCCCGACCCGACCGCGGTCCTGAAGATCGTCGAGCGCGTGATGAGCGAGGGCAACGTCCGCTCGGGCGAGGCCAAGCGCGATCTCGGCCCCGAGGACGCGCTCGCGTTCCTGCGCGCCTGGCTGCGAACGATGAACCTCGAGCTCGACGAGCGCCTCCTGCTCGAGCACCTCCAGGACGCACGGCTGGGCCACCACGATCTCTACCGCCGGGCCCGCCGCATCCACGAGCGCGAGCTGGCGCGCGTGGTCCGCGACGCGGTCGCGGTGATCGAGGAGGGGCGCCTGCCCGAGCCCGGGCGCACCGCCGCCGAACTGTTCGACGCCTGCATCCCGGCGATCCCCTACGCCGCGGCGATCGCGTTCCTCGGCCGTGAGAAGCTGAAGCTGACCCGCAGCGACGGCGACCGTCCGCGCGTCGCGCTGATCGCCGATGGGATCGGGGGCACGCACGGCGTGACCCACACGATCCAGCAGCTGCGCGATCGTGGCGTGCCCGGCTTCGAGGTCGAGGTGATCGGTACCGATGCCGACGTCGACCGCCGCCTGAGCGCGGTCGCCGAGGTCGACGTGCCCTTCTACAACGGTCTCAAGATCGGCGTGCCGAGCATCACCGCGATCACCGAGGTGATCGCGGAGGGACGCTACGACCTCGTGCACGTCTGCAGTCCCGGCCCCGCGGGGATCGCCGCCTGGGGGATCGCGAAGCTGCTCGAGCTGCCGGTCGCCGGCAGCTACCACACCGAGCTCGCCGCCTACGCCGGCCTGCGCTCGGGCTTCACGCACGTCGAGGTGCTCGCCAACTACGCGCTCGGCAAGTTCTACGGCGCCTGCGACGCGGTGCTCTCACCGAGCCTCGCCACCGACGAGCGGATCGCGCAGCTGGGCGTCGACCCGGCGCTGATCGGCCGCTGGGATCGCGGCGTCGACATCACCCGCTTCGACCCGGCGCTGCGCGACGAGCAGCTGCTGCCGGGCGAGATCAACCTGCTCTACGTCGGCCGCATGACCAAGGAGAAGGGCGTCGATCTGCTCGCCGACGCCTTCCGGTCCGCGCACGCGCGCGACCCGCGGCTGCACCTCGTACTGGTCGGCGGCGGACCCGAGGAGCAGGCGCTGCGCGCGCAGCTCGGCGCCGACGCGACCTTCCTCGGCTGGCAGTACGGTGCCGAGCTCGCGCGGATCTACGCGAGCGCCGATGCGTTCATGTTCGCGAGCCGCACCGACACCTTCGGGCAGGTGCTGCTCGAGGCTCAGGCCAGCGGCCTGCCGGTCGTCGCGGTCGGCGAGGGCGGCCCCACCAGCCTGATCGAGGACGGCGAGACCGGGCTGCTGACCAGCGACGATCCCGACGCGCTGGCCGACGCGGTCCACCAGATCATCGAGAACCGGCTGCTTGCCGAGCGTCTGCGCCGGGCGGCGCTGCAGGCGGTCGGCACGCGCACCTGGGAAGCCTCGCTCGCGCGCCTGGCAGATGGCTACAGGCGTGCTCTGGCGCGCGGCCCGCTGGCCGCGCGTGAGGTCGCCTGAGCCAACTGGCTTCAACCTCAAACCGGACCCGGCGCGACGCCGACGTTCGGATCGGATACGCTGCGCGCGACGGGCGGCGGCGTGGCAGAAACCGGGCACGCGCCGCAGCCTGGGTCGTACCCAGATGCACATGGATCCGTGGGGCCGGAAACCGTCGCGGATCCCGAATAAATCCATGGGGCCGGGGGGCCCTTTTACGAGGAGGGATCATGGATCTCGAGAAGCCTGCGCGGCGTGGCTGTGGCGGAGTGCGCTTGCGATTGCTGTCGCTGGGGGTCGTTGTGGCTGTGGTCGCCGCGGGGTGCGGCGGATCGAGCACGCCGGCGACGACGACCAACAAGCCGGCGGCGAACAAGCCCGCGAACACGACGAGCGTCTCCATGCCGAAGACGACCACGGCGCCGGCGTCGAGCAAATCGACCTCAGCGGCTTCGGGCACGCCGACGTTTGCGAGCGCTGGGAACTGCTCATCGCTTGCCGGTGTGGGCGAGCAGTTCGCCAAGGCGATGTCATCCGCGACCACCGGCGGAAAGTTCAACCTGAACGCAATGGTGACGGCCTACGACAACCTCGCGAAGGCGGCCCCGTCCGCGATCCGTCCGGACATCCAGGAGCTCGCCGGCGCCTTCAGCGGCTACGCCGCGGCGCTCAACAAGGTCGGCTACAAGTTCGGCTCCGTGCCCACCGCATCGCAGATCAGCGCGATCGAAGCTGCGGTGAAGGTGTTCAGTGCGGCGAAGCTGGAAACCGCCACCAAGCACCTGGAGACCTGGGCGACGGCGAACTGCAAGTAGCGCGCTGCCGGCGCTGATCGTTACTGACGGGAGTGGGTGCGCCGGTGCGCACCCACTCCCGGCTCTCTATGTCAGTAACCCCAGCCGCCGTAATACCCGTAACTGCTGCCGTAGCCACCATCGCTGTAGCCGCCGTAGCCGTAATCGCCGTAGCCGCCATAGCCATAGTCGCCGTAGCCGTTGCCGTAGCCACCGGATCCGTACCCATATGAGTTCGACTCACCCTGAGGCTCGCCGGTGGCGGTCGACGTCTGCAGGCTCGCGCCGTACTTGACGCTGAACTTCGTGCCGCCGTCGCTGAGCGCGGTCGGTGCGGCGCCTCCGTCGGAGCTGGTCCGGTAGCTGCTGTACGTCGAGTAGCTCCCGTACCCGCCCTGGAAGTAGCCGCCCGGCCCGCCGCCGAACTGATCGTTCGACGACGGCTCCAGCTCGATCGCCTCGGCCGTCCAGTTCGAGTCGCTGATCGACCCTGTGTGTCCGGCTGATGTCGTGTAGGCGTCCGTGAAGCTCGCCTTCCCGAAGTCGGCCAACGGCAGCGGCGTGCATTCGCTCGTTGCTCCCGCGGCGCACTCCGAGGGCGCCTCGGCCACCCACTCGGCGGTGCTCGTGTCAGGTGACGCCGACGTCATCGTCAGCGTCCGGCTCCAGGTCTGGTGTGAGCTGCGATCGGTGATGTACAGGCTCACCCTGTCACCGTTGACCGCGGTCCGCGCCCAGATGTTGTCTCCCGGCCTGATCGTCAGCGCCAGCTTCACCGGCGCCGATGGCACGAGTTCGTACCAGGCGTAATAGGTGGCCTTCCCCGCCGAGCTGCAATCGGCCTGGGTGCCGATCTGCTCCAGCGCGCTGGAGCTCTCGCCGCCGCCGCCCAGCCCGACCCAGTAGGCCGAGTAGCTCGGCTGCGAGTTGGCCGTACAGGCGACCTTGCTTTCAGTCCATTGGCCAGAAACGGCAGAGAAGCCACTGTCATCATTGGAGGTCACTACATAGCCTGCCCAATTCTCGCTCGCACCCTCCTGGGTTGCGGCGAAAGCAGGCGCGGCGAACGCGAGACACGCGAGCGCCGGGATCATTGAGACCAACAGGCGTTTCTTCATACGACGATCGTTGTCCGGGCTCGTAAGAGGCCGTTACGAGCTAACGAAGCGTCAGTGAAGGGATAGCGGAGCGTTTGAGAGGACAAAAACGAGATGACCGCGACCGCAACACGGCTGCTCGACAACTACATCGCAGGTAAGTGGGTTCCGGCCCAGGCGGCGACGGGCGAGCTTGACGTCACCAACCCGGCAACGGGGTCGGTGCTGGCGCGCGTGCCACTGTCGGGCCGCGCAGACCTCGATGCCGCCGTGGTGGCGGCCCGCGCGGCGCTGCCGGAGTGGCGTGCCGTGTCCGTCATCGCGCGCTCGCGCAAGCTGTTCGAGCTGCGCGAGCGGCTCAATGCCCGCAGCGAGGAGATGGCTCGCTCGGTCACCAACGAGATGGGCAAGACGATCGCCGACGCGCGCGCCGAGGTTGCCCGCATGATCGAGATGGTCGAGGCCGCCTGCGCCGTGCCGACGACGATGCAGGGAAGCATCCTCGAGGACGTCTCCCGCAACATCGATACCGAGACCGTGCGCCAGCCGGTCGGCGTCTGCGCGGCGATCGTGCCGTTCAACTTCCCGGCGATGGTCCCGTTCTGGTTCCTGCCGTTCGCGATCGCCTGCGGCAACACGTTCGTGCTCAAGCCCTCCGAGCAGGTTCCGATGACTCAAGCTCTCGCGTTTGAGGAGATCGACGCGCTCGGGCTGCCTCCGGGCGTCGTCAACCTCGTCAACGGCGGGCGCGAGGTCGTCGAGGGGATCCTCGAGCACCCCGGTGTCGACGCCGTCTCGTTCGTCGGCTCGGCCCCGATCGCGAAGCTTGTCTACGAGCGCTCGGCACAGGCGGGCAAGCGCGTGCAGGCGCTGGGCGGCGCCAAGAACCACATGGTCGTGATGCCCGATGCGGTGATCGACAAGACGGTCGACGGCATTATCGCCTCGGCCTTTGGCGCGGCCGGGCAGCGCTGCATGGCTGGGTCGGTTGTGGTGACCGTCGGCGACGCCCACGGCCAGCTGCTCGATCCGCTGACCCGTGCCGCCGCGGCGCTGCGCGTCGGTGACGGCAACGACGAGCAGGTCGCACTCGGGCCGGTGATCTCGTGTGACGCGCGTGACCGGATCGCCGGCTACGTCGAGCGCGCGGTCGCCGACGGCGCGCGGATCGTCCTCGATGGCCGCGGCGTGGCGGGCGTCAATCCCGATGGTGCGTTCCTCGGCCCGACGATCATCGACGGGGTCGATCCCGCGATGGAGATCGCCCAGGAAGAGGTCTTCGGTCCGGTGCTGACACTGATCCATGCCGAGTCGCTCGATCAGGCGATTGAGATCGTCAACGGCAGCCGCTTCGGCAACGGCACCTCGATCTTCACGGAGTCAGGTGCGTCGGTGCGACGCTACCGCCACGAGGTCCAGGCCGGCATGGTCGGCGTCAACATCGGCGTCGCCGCACCGGTCGCGTTCTTCCCGTTCAGCGGCTGGAAGGACAGCTTCTTCGGTGATCTCCACGCGCACGGCAGCGACGGTGTCGAGTTCTTCACGCGCAAGAAGACGATCACCAGCCGCTACTTCTCGTCGGGGCAGGGCAGCGGCAGCTACTTCGTCGAGGGCTGAGTCGGCTTGACCCGACGTGGACATGCATGCACAATGCATGCATGTCCAATCTGATTCAGATCCGCAACGTGCCCGATGACGTGCATGCCCGCTTGAAGGCGCGTGCGAAGGCGCGCGGCGAGTCGCTAAATAGCTACATGCTCGAACTTCTGGAGCGCGAGGCTCGCACGCTGACCAAGGCTGAGATCGTCGCTCGGATCAGCGCCCGGGGCCCGCTGGGCACGCCGGGCGGACCCAGTGCTGCCGAGCTCATCCGCGAGGCGCGCGAGGAGCGTGACGCTCAGCTGATGGCAGCGATCAGCACGACCCGAGACGACAGCCGATGATCGTTCTCGACGCGACCGCCACCGTCGAAATGTTGATCGACTCGAGCAAAGGCCAGGAAGTTCAAGGCTGGTATATGTCCGAACAGAGCCATGCCCCGGAGCTGATCAGCTACGAGGTGCTCTCTGCCATCCGCGGAAGGGTTCGCGGTAAGCACCTCAGCTCGGATGAGGCGCTCGTGGCGATGCTTGACTTCGCGAGCGTTGAGGAGAACCTCGAGCTCTGGCCGCTGCTCGACCATATGACGGAACGGGCCATTCAGCTCCGTGAGAACGTCAGCGCTTACGACGCCACATACGTGGCGCTGGCTCAGATGATGCCCTGCCGGCTGGTCACCGCCGACGCACGCCTCGGCCTCGCCGTCGACGACCTGATCGACGTGATCGTCGTCTGAGCGGCGCTACCGCTCGGTCAGCGTCCCGTAGGCGTCGGGCCGGCGCGTGGTCAGGAACGGGAACAGCTCGAGCCAGTCGCGGCGCTGGTCGAGGTCGAGGTCGGCGACCAGTACCGCCGGCCGGTCACGCGGGGCCTGCACCAACACCCGCCCGTACGGGTCGGAGATGAAGCTCGAGCCGTAGAAGGTCAGCGGTCCCTCGACGCCGAAGCGGTTGACGGCGACCATGAACGTGCCATTGGCGATCCCGTTGCCGACGATCACCTGCTGCCACAGCGGCTCGGTGTCGAACTGCGGATGGTCGGGCTCGGAGCCGATCGCGGTCGGGTAGATCAGCACCTCGGCGCCGGCCAGCGAGTAGGCACGCGCCAGCTCCGGGAACCACTGATCCCAGCAGGTCGGTAGCCCGAGGCGCGCGTCCGACTCCGGCAGCGACACCACCGGGAACGGATCGCCATCGCCGCTCGCCGGACCCTGACGGAAGTACTTGTCCTCGTAGTAGCCCGCCGTGACCGGGATGTGGAGCTTGCGTGTGCGCTGCACGAGCTCGCCGTCGGGGGCAACGAGGATCGCGGTGTTGAAGCCGAGCCCGTCACCGCGCTCGGCGGCCTCGAACAGCGAGGCGTGCACATACGCGCCCGACTCGGCCGCGGCCCTGCGCGCGAACGTGATCGTCTGGCCGTCCTCGAGCGGTTCGGGCGCGATCCCCAGCGCCTCGGCGCCATCGGGCGTGATCGCGAAGTAGGGGGACAGCGTGAGCTCCTGCAGGCAGACGACGCGAGCGCCCTGCTCGGCGGCGATCACGACGCCCTCGGTCAGCATCCGCTCGAACACGAGCGCGTCGGGATGCCAGCGCTGCTGCACCAGTCCGAGCCGCAGCGGCGGGCGCTCGGAAGGGCGCGTGCGCGCCGGCGACTCGGGCAGCTGCTCGCTGAGCTTCAGTTGGTAGTCGCTCATACCGCCGGCACCTGTTGAGTTATGCAGTGCGGGCCGCCGCCGCCATAGGCGATCGTCGCTCCCGGCACGGGAACGATCGAGCGCCCCGGGAAGGCGTCACCGATGATCGCCAGCGCCTCCTCGTCGAACTCGTGTCCGGCGGTCGGCACGATCACCGCGTCGTTGCAGATGTAGAGGTTGAGATAGCCGACCGCCACCAGCTCGCCGGCGACCTGCGTATAGGTCAGATGCGGGATCTCGATCGTCTCGATCCCGGCATCGTGCATCCGCTGCAGGTTCTCGGCGCAACGCTCGTGGTTCGGGCCACCGGACGGGACCGTCTGCGCCAGCGCCCGGCGATCCGGGGTGAACGCGGCGATCAGGTCGACGTGGCCGTCGGTGTCGCGATCCTCGGCGAGGCCGAGACCCAGCCAGACCAGGCGCTCGGCGCCAAGCCACTCGGCCAGCAGCTGCTCGATCGCGTCACGCGACAGCGACGGGTTGCGATTCGGCGAAAGCAGGCACTGCTCGGTCGTCAGGATCGTGCCGTTGCCGTCACTGATCACCGAGCCACCTTCGAGCACCAGCGGTGCCTGCTGGACCTCGTGGCCGAGCTCGCGCGCGATCAGCCCGCCGATCTCCGCGTCCTTGTCCCAGGGGGCGAACTTCTCGCCCCAGGAGTTGAAGCCGAAGTGCACGGCAACACGCCCGCCGGCGTCATCGACGGTGTAGATCGGGCCGCTGTCGCGCAGCCACGAGTCGTCGATCGGCAGCTCGACGATCTGCACGCGGCCGGTGCAGGCCGCGCGTGCGTCGTGTGCGTCCTGCGTCGAGCCGGCGATCATCGTCACGTCCTCGAAGTCCGCGATCGAGTTGGCGACGAACGCGTAGTCGGCGCGGGCCTGCTCGAGCGTCGGACCCCACAGCGACTCGCGGCAGGGCCAGCCCATGATCGTCCGCTCGTGCGGCTCCCACTCTCCCGGGTAACGCATCGCGCCAGCGTAGATCAAGCGCGCGCCGGAGATCTACGCCGCAGTGGTGAAAATCGCGGCGGCGCGTGCGCCGATCGCGCCGATCAGGACGCTACGGCGTGTACGTCGGCATCTGCTCGCCCGCGTCCAGCGGGCTGAGCGGGGAGCGCTTGGCCGCCGCGATCTCCTCGGCGGTCACGTTCTGTGGGTTGTGGCAGGCCGCGAGGTGGCCGTTCGCATACTCCGTCAGCTGTGGCTCGATCTGGCGGCAGACATCGGTGGCACGCGGGCAGCGGCCGGCGAAGCGGCAGCCCGCGGGCGGATCGATCGGGCTCGGCACCTCTCCGGTGACCTTGGTCCGCGTGCGCTCACGGTTCTCCTTCGGATCCGGAATCGGAATCGCGGCCAGCAGCGCCGAGCTGTAGGGGTGGATCGGCTTGGTGTAGAGCTCCTCGGACGGGGACAGCTCCATCATCTTGCCCAGGTACAGCACGGCGATCCGGTCCGAGACGTGGCGCACGACGCTGAGGTCGTGGGCGACGAACACATAGCTCAGTCCGAACTCGTCCTGAAGATCCTCGAGCAGGTTGATCACCTGTGCCTGGATCGACACGTCGAGCGCCGATACCGGCTCGTCGAGCAGGATCAGCTTTGGATTCATCGCCAGCGCGCGGGCGATGCCGATGCGCTGGCGCTGACCACCGGAGAACTCGTGCGGGAAGCGGCTCAGATGCTCGGGACGCATGCCGACGCGCTCGAGCAGGTCGCGCGTCTCCGACTCGACCTGGGAATCGCTGACGCCCCGCATCTTCAGCGGCACCGCCAGGATCTGGCTGATGCGCTTGCGTGGGTTCAGTGACGCCTGCGGGTCCTGGAACACCATCTGGACCTCGCGCCTGATCGGCTGCATCGCGCCGCGCTTGGCGCTGGTGATGTCCTGGCCGCGGTATCTGATCGAACCGCCGGTCGAATCGAGCAGCCGCACGAGCGTGCGGATCAGCGTCGTTTTGCCGCACCCGGACTCACCGACGACGCCGAGCGTCTCGCCCTGCCTGATCGTGAACGACACATCGTCGACGGCATGGACGTGCGCCACCGTGCGATCGATGATCAAACCCGCCTTGACCGGGAACAGCACCTCCAGGTGCTCGACCGTCATCAGCTCGCCGCCGTCGCCGTTCACGACCGGATCGGCGGCCGTTGCGGTTACGGGCGGTTGCGGCTCGTCGGTCATGCCTTCACCTGGGTCGCGGCGAGCCCGATCTGACCGTCGACGATGCGGCGCTCGCGCTTCTGCTCGGGCGTGAGCCAGCAGCGGTCGGCGTGCTGTGGCGCCTCGGCAACGCGCGACTCCAACGCCGGCACTTCGTCACACCTGTCGAAGGCGTGCGGGCAGCGCGGCTTGAAGTGGCAGCCCTTGGGCGTGGCCAAAAGCGACGGCGGCGCGCCCGCGATCGCCGGAAGGCGCTTGCCGCGGTCGCCGTCGACCCGGGTGATCGAGCCCAGCAGGCCCCACGTGTAAGGATGCTGCGGGTCGTAGAAGAGGTCATCGAGCGTGCCCTGCTCGACCACGCGCCCCGAGTACATGACGACGACGCGGTCGGCGATGTCGGCCACCACCGCGAGGTCATGGGTGACGAGGATGATGCCGGCGTTGGTGTCCTCGCGCAGCTGGCGCAGCTCGTCGAGGATCTGCGCCTGGATCGTCACGTCGAGGGCCGTCGTCGGCTCGTCGGCGATCAGCAGCTTGGGCGAGCAGGACAGCGCCATCGCGATCATCACGCGCTGGCGCATGCCGCCGGAGAACTCATGCGGGTAGGAGCGCAGGCGCTCAGCCGCACGGGGGATGCCGACCCGCTCCATCAGCGTCACCGCGCGCTCCATCGCGTCGGCCTTGCTGACCTCGGGATGATGCGTGCGGATCTGCTCGACGATCTGCCAGCCGACACGGTAGACCGGGTTCAGCGAGCTGATCGGGTCCTGGAACACCATCGCGATGTCATTGCCGCGGATCTTGCGCAGGTCCTCGTTCGAGGCCGTGAGCAGCTCCTGGCCGTCGAGCGTCGCGCTGCCGGTGATGCGTGCGTTGGGGCCGCGCGTCAGGCCCATCAGCGTCATACCGGTGACGGACTTGCCGGAGCCGGATTCGCCGACGACGGCGACGATCTCGCCGCGCTTGACGTCGAAGGAGACGCCGTCGACAGCCTGCACCAGACCATCGTCGGTGGCGAAGCCCACCTTGAGATCATCGATCGAGAGCAGCTCGTCGCTCATGAGATGCGGATCCTCGGATCGAGCACGGCGTAGAGGATGTCGATCGCGGCGCCGATCACGACCACCGCGAGCGCCGTGATCATGACGATCGTCAGCAACGTGACGGTGTCGAAGTTGCCGATCGACTGGGCGGCCTGCCAGCCGATCCCGTGCAGGTTGAACACGGACTCGGTGAGGATCGCGCCGCCGCCGATCACCTGCGCGATGTCGAGGCCCCAGAGCGAGATGATCGGCAGCAGGCTCATGCGCAGCACGTGCTTGATCAGCACCTGGCGCTCGGACAGGCCCTTGGCGCGCGCCGTGCGCACATAGTCCTCGCCCATCGCGTCGAGGATCGAGCCGCGCAGCACGCGCGAGTAGAAGCCGACGAACAGCACCGACAGCGTGAACCACGGCGCGAGCAGATGCAACAGCCACTGCGCCGGGTGCGACAGCGACACGTAGTTGCCGAGCGGTATCCAGCCCAGCTTGTAGCCGACGTAGAAGATCAGGAAGTTGCCGAGCACGAACGGCGGCAGCGACACTCCGACCATCGACAGCACGGTCAGCACACGGTCGGTGTACTTGCCCGAGCGGATTGCGGCGAGCGTTCCCAGTGCGATCGACGTGAACAGCCAGAGAATGCCGGCGCCGATCGCCAGCGAGAGCGTCGCCGGCGCGTCACCGCCGAGCTGTGAGAGCACGTTGAAGCCCTGCTGATACGAGAAGGCGCTGCCATCGAAGACGTTGGCCATGGTGTGCGCGTACTGGATCCAGAGCGGCTTGTCGAAGCCGTAGCGCACGCTGATCAGGTGGATCTCGGTGGGTGTCGCCAGCCGCCCGGCGATCATCGCTGCCGGATTTCCGCCCGGCAGCGCAACGACGAACAACAGGAAGGTCACGACTGAGATCGCGAACAACATGAAGACCATCGTGAACAGGCGGCGGGTGACGAAGCGGGCCATCAGACCGCTGCCTTGGAGCGTGGGTCGAGCGCGTCACGCAGACCGTCACCGAAGATGTTCACCGACATCACCGCGATCACGAGCATGATTCCGGGTGCCAGCACCGTGTGGAATGCGCCGGGGAAGGTCTGCAACCCGGCCTGGATCATCGTGCCCCAGGTCGAGTTGGGCGCCTGCACGCCGGCGCCGAGGTAGCTCAGCGCCGCCTCGAGCAGGATCGCGTTGGCGAGGATCAGCGGGACGAAGATGATGATCGTCGAGGCGACGTTCGGCAGGATCTCGCTGAACATGATCCGGATGTTGCCGAGGCCCTGCTGGCGCGCGGCGTCGACGAACTCGCGTTCACGCAGTGTCAGCACCTGGGCGCGGATCGGGCGCACCACGTAGGGGATGTAGACGAAGCCGACGACCAGCGCGGTCGTCAGCAGCGTCGTCGAGTGAAAGATCCACAGCCCGCGCACGTTGAGCACCGTGCCGAGCGTGATCCCGAGCAGCACCGCCGGGTAGGACCAGACCAGGTCGCTGAAGCGGCTGATGATCCCGTCGAGCCAGCCGCGGAAGTAGCCCGCGATGATTCCCAGCGCGGTGCCGAACACCATCGTGATCAGCATCGCGATCACGCCGATGTAAAGCGAGCTGCGGCCGCCGTAGAGCAGGCGCACAGCGACGTCGCGCCCGTTGGTGTCGGCCCCTAGGAAGTAGTGGTGGATGTCCCAGGTGGGTCCGATCGGCAGGCCCTGGAGACTCAGCACGTACTCGAGCTTGCCGCCGACCTTGATCTGCCCGGTGAGGTTGCCGGTGTTCGGTCCGATGTGCGCGACGTCGGACGAGTAGACCGGCGCCAACAGGCAGACGACCACCACCAGGATGAAGACGCCGCCGAAGAACATCGCGACCTTGTTGCGGCGCAGCCGACGCCAGGCCAGTTTGTAGGGCCCGATGCCGGGAGGTACGTCACCGCCGCCGCCGGCCTCACCCTCAGCCGATTGCGCCGCAAAGGCCAGCTCGGCCTGTATTTCGCTCCCTGAAAAAGACATCACTAAAGAATTAGGAGGCGACAGGCTACTGCCTGTCGCCTCCCATTGGTACTGCGATCCAGCTTTGGAGCAGGTCTTAGCTGACCTTGATCCCCAGCAGGTCCCAGCCGTAGATGTCGTTCGTGTACTGAACGCTGATGTTCTTCGAGGTGAAGAACGGGAACGTCTGGTACCCGAAGACCGCCGCATAGGCGTTCTTTGCGACGTACTGCTCGAGCGACTGCCAGCCCTTGACGACCTTGCTGATCTGCGTCGTCGGCGTGGTGCCGAGCTTGGCGATCTGCTTGTTGATGAACGAGTCGTTGGTCTGACCGAAGTTCTCGTTGTCGGTCGGGGTGATCGACTTGCCGTTCAGCAGGACTCCGTAGAAGTCCACCGGGTTCGGGAAGTCCTCGTTCCAGTCGGCGAAGCCCGTCTGCGGGTCGACCTTCTTCGACTCACCGATGGTGGTGAAGTAGTTCGAGTCCGCGATCTCCTTCAGCTGGACGTGCTTGAAGCCGATCGTCTTGAGCTCCTGAACGTACGCCGTCTCCCACTGCAGGCGCGGGGTGCGCTCCTCGCCGTAGACCGTGATCGGCACGTTGGCCTGACCGGACTCCTTGAGCAGCTTCTTGGCCTTCGCCAGGTTGCCGGTGGCCGGGTTGGCCAGCGGGCACTTGCCGACGCCGTGACCCGCGATACCCGGGGGCAGGAAGTAGCAGCCGGGCTGCAGGCTGCCCGAGCCGAGGCGCGAGAACCCTTCCTGGTTGAGACCCGTCACAACCGCCTGACGCGCTTCAAGGTTGTTGAACGGCGCCTTCGACGCGTTCAGGAAGAAGTAGTACACCGAACCGCCGAGGTTCACGAGCTTGTAGTGCCCGGTCGCCTTTGCCGCCGAGATGTCCGCCGGCGGGATTGTGTCCGCCCAGTCGAAGATCTGGCTCTGGTTCTTGATCACCGACAACGCGTTGGCGTTGACGTTGGAATCAATCTGCTCCTGGTAGCTGACCGTTGCCTTCGGAATACCCGGGAGGCCCGGCCAGTTCGGGTTCGGCACGATGCCGAATGACTTGCCGATGCTGATGTCGTTGACCATGTAGGGGCCGGCACCGGCGGGCGGGTCGCCTGCCTGCACCTTGAACGGCATCGGTGCGGTCTTCGGGTCCACGAAGCCGAAGGCCGGGAACGCGAGGACGTTGGCGAACGGGCCGTAGGCCGCCGTCAGGTGGATGACGATCTTGCCGGTGGTGTTGTTGGTGCTGATGCCCGAGATGCCCTTGGCCTTGTGTGCGGCGTATGCGGCCGCGCCCTTGACGTAAGGCGTCACGAACGTGCTGGCGCCACCCCACGGGATCGTCAGCGAGCGCTCCATCGAGTAGGTGAAGTCACTGGCCTCGACGGGGTCGCCGTTGGAGTACTTCAGGCCCTTGCGCAGCGTGACCGTGTAGGTCTTGCCGCCGTTGGAGATCTTCGGCAGGGCGGTGGCCAGGCCGGGCTGGAGCTCGGTGCTGGCAACGCCTGAGGCGTGCTTGTAGGTGGTGAGGCCGGTGTAGACCTCCCAGTTGATCTCAGAGCCTTGGGTCGTGTAGTCGAGACCCGGATCGAGCGACTGCGGGCCGGGACCCGAGAACAGGGTCACGGTCGTGCCGGCGGCGGCCTTGGCTGTGGCCTTGGCGCTCGCGCTGGCCGCGATCGCCGCGATACCGACCACGGCCAGGATCACTGACCAGGTGGATCGCTTTACATGGTTACGCACTGTGGCGTCCTCCTCCATGGGTTTAGAGAGTTGGCAAAAATGCTATTGCCAACTGCCTTTATTTGCGGTCAACCTAATCGACTTCCAACACGGCCACAAGAGCGGCTTAGCCGATGTCGGAGATGTGAACCGCCGGATCGGGCGTCCGCCCGCCCGTTGCGCCGGCCTTATGTCCCCTTAATCAGACGCGGTCCGATGGCTCACGACGCCGACGCGTGACGGGCGGCCGCGACCGTGCCCTCGGCCGCGTCGACGGGGTCCTGCTCGAGCGTCGCGTCGACGTGGTGATAGACCCCGCCGCGCAGGGCGGAGGCGGCGGCGGCGATCAGGCACGCGATGATCGCGAAGGTGAAGGCGGTGTGCAGTCCGTCGCGGAACGGCGACGAGATCAGATGCGGAAAGAACGAGCGTCCCGTGAGCAGCGCGCGACTGTGCGCCGGCAGCGTGCTCAACAGGTGCTTGCCGACCAGGCTCCTGACCGGGTTGAAGCCGAGGAACGCCGCGAACAGCACCGATACCGGCGGCGTCTTGCCGATTGCGACCGCCTTGTGCAGTGGCACGCCGTGCGCGTGCAGCCCGGCGCTCAGGGTATGCGGCAGGTTCGTCGCGAGCCCCGCGATCATCAGCGAGAAGAAGATCCCGACCGACAGCACCTGTGCGCTGTTCTGGAAGGTCTGGTTCATCGCGCCGCCGGCGCCGCGGTCCCGCGGCGGCAGGCTGTTCATCACCGCGGCACGGTTGGGCGACGCGAACATCCCGAACGAGATGCCGAGCAGCAGCAGCACTCCCGCGAACTCGAAGTAGCCGAAGTCGATCGGCAGCAGCCACAGCCACACGAACGTTGCCGCGGTGGCGATCATGCCGCCGGTCGCAAAGCCCCGGGCCCCGTAGCGGTCCGAGAGGATCCCGGAGATCGGGCCCGAGAAGAGCATGCCGATGGTCAGCGGAAGCATCAGGATTCCGGCGCGCAGCGGCGTGTCGGCGAAGCTCACGCCGTGCTGCGGCAGCCAGATTCCCTGCAGCCAGATGATCAGCATGAACATCAGCCCGCCGCGGGCGACCGACGCCAAGAACGTCGAGAGCGAACCGGCGCTGAACGCCCGGATCCGCAGCAATGGCAGCCGGAACATCGGCTCGTCGGTGCGCAGCTCGATCACCGCGAACGCGATCAGCACCAGCACGCCGGTGCCGGCAAGCCCCAGCACCCGCGGGCTCAGCCAGCCCATCGCGTGGTGACCATACGGGCGGATCCCATAGGTGATCGAGACCATGATCAGGATCAGGCCGACGGCGAAGCTGATGTTGCCGGCCCAGTCGACCTTCGCGCCCCGCTGCGGCTTGCTCAGCTCGCGCAGGTTCTTGTAGGCCCAGATCGTCCCGAAGAGCCCGACCGGCACCGAGATCAGGAACACCAGGCGCCAGTTGACGGGCGCCAGCAGACCGCCGAGCACGAGCCCGATGAACATGCCGCTGACGCCGACGATGTTGTTGATCCCGAGCGCCATCCCGCGCTGGTTGGTGGGGAAGGCGTCGGTGATGATCGCGGCCGAGTTCGCCAGCAAGAAGGCGCCGCCGACGCCCTGCACGAGCCGCAGCACCACGAGGTAGGTGGCACCGGCGGCGCCCGTCATCCAGTCGATCGTCAGCAGCAACGACGCCGCCGTGTAGATCACGTATCCGAGGTTGTAGATCCGTACGCGGCCGAACATGTCGCCGAGCCGCCCGAGGCTCACGATCAGCACGCTCGAAACGATCAGGTAGCCGAGCACCATCCACAGCAGGTAGAAGCTGTTTCCCGACTGCAGCGGATTGAGCTTGATGCCGCGGAAGATCGCCGGCATCGCGATGATCGTGATCGAGCCGTCGAGCGTCGCCAGCAGCACCGCGAGCGTCGTGTTCGACAGCGCGATCCACTTGTAGTTGCCCGGCAGCGGCGCGTCCTCGCGCTTCGCCGAGATCGGCAAACCAGCCACCCGTCGAGTATTCCACAGGTTACCTGCGTATCTCCTTGCGGTCTGACAGCCGAGCCTTATCCTTGGTCTGTGGAAGCCGATGCGCAACTGACGCCCGCGGACCTGGCGGGGGAACTGCGGGAGCTCGACGTCGACACGCTGCCGACCGAGCTGCGCGTCGTGCTCGGGCGCCTGCTGCGGCGCCTGCGCAGCGAGCACCGCTTCCCGCTCACGCAGGCCTCGGTGCTCGGTCTGCTCGACCGCGACGGGTCACGCAGCATCGGCGAGCTGGCGGCGATCGAGTCGGTGCGCCCGCAGTCGATGAGCCAGACGGTCTGCGAGCTCGAGGCCGAGGGCCTGATAGTGCGCCACGCCGACGCAAGCGACGGCCGCCGCAGCCAGATCGCGCTCACCGCCAGCGGCCGCGCGGCACTCGACGCCGACCGCGCCGCGCGTGAGGGCTGGCTCAGCAAGGAGATCGCCGAGTTCACGCCCGACGAGCAGCAGACGCTGCGCGACGCCGTGGCGCTGCTCGCGCGGCTGGCGAACGCCGGCTGAACGCCGGCTCGCGCTCGGGACAGGCAGGAGGCGGCCAGCGGGCCGCCGGACTCAGGCCAGGCCGTAGACGGCGCGACGGGCCCAGGCGAGGCTGTCGCGATAGGCCGCTGAGTTCTCGAGCAGCAGCGAGCTGAGGCTCGGCGCCAGGAATTCGCCCTGCTCGTAGGCGATCACCGACTTCAGGATCTCACCGCTCGGGCCGCGGCGGTGCAGCAGCGCGTCGATCAGGCTCTGATCGAGCGGCAGCTCGTCGACGACCTCCTCCATCGGCATCCGGAAGACGGCGTCGGCGGTCGAGAGCAGACCGAGCGTGAACAGTTCGTCGCGGCTCAACGACGGGTCGCGCTCGGCGCCGACCAGCTCGCAGGCGCGGGCGCGCGTCAGTCCGGTCAGCGCGAGCTCGCGTGAGACCGGATTCGATTCACCGAGCGCCGCGGCGATCAGTGCCCAGCGCGAGAGTCCACGGCTGCCGAGCATCGTCGCCGCCTGGCTGATCGAGCGCACGCGCCCCGCGAACCCGAAGTACGCCGAGTTCATGTACCGCAGCAGCCGCACGCCGAGCCCGAGGTCCTGCTCGATCACGGCGATCAGCTCCTCGAGCGACGGTTCGCCGCTCTGCAGGCGGCAGAGCTCGACGACCGTGTGCAGGTCGCCGACCGACATCCGCTGGTCGCCGAGCATGTTCGGCGTGCAGAAGAACGGTCCCGAGAACCAGTCGAAGCCGGCGCTCTTCGCCGCCTGGCGCTGGTCGTGGCTGGTGACTCCGGTCGCGAGCGCAAGCGTGCCGCGGTAGCGGAGGTGCGGGATGATCGCCGCGACGTCGTCGAGGCTCCAGCGCCCGAGGTCGATCGCGACGGCGTGGAAGATGCGCAGCATCTCGAGGTTGACGCCACGTCCCGGCAGGTCGTCGAGCTCGAGCCGGTAGCCGCGGCTCGCCGCGTCGGCGATCGCGGGCACGAGCGGCCCGACCATCGCGTCCTCGTAGCGGATCCGCAACAGCACCTGGGTGGGGTCGACCGGCGGGATCTCACGGCGCTCGAGCATCTCGCGGGTCAGCGGCAGGTGCGCCATGTTCCCGAGGACGCGCTCCTCCTCCTCGATCACAGCGAGCACCTCGTCGACGATCTCGGTGGTCTCGAGCGGCGTCGGTGACACCGGCACGCCGCCGTTCAGCAGCGAGTAGGAGATCCGGTAGCCGACGACCCGGTCACGCGCGTCCAGCACCGGCTGGCGCGACACGAGCACCGGTGGGGCGTCGCCGGGGTCGGGTTCGGGAGAGAGGTCTGTGGCGAGCGAGACTGACATTCTGGCTTCCCTCTTGTGCTCGGCTCGCGGGGCGCAACAGTGAACTCGATGTCCCAGCTTCTAGAACGTACGTCCGCCCCGTCGAGACGGCGCCTAGAGCGTTCGTCCAGTGCCGGCAGGCGGATCGCGCAACGAGTAGTTCGCTACCCTAACTATGTGGCAACCGAACGATCCCTCGACTCCGCGGCCTGTGCGCCCACGCATCCCGGCCATACGCTGGCGCGCCTGGCACGGCAGGTCGAACTGGCGGTCGCGACCGTCAATCTGACGCTCGCCCAGTACCGCGTGCTGGCGATTCTCGGCGACGGCTGCGAGCCGGCCTCGGTGCTCGCCGAGAAGCTGGCGGTCAGCCGCCCGAGCGTCACCGGCGTCGTCGACGGGCTCGTGGCGCGCGCGCTCGTCCGCCGCGACCACATCGAGGATGACCGGCGCCGCATCGACGTCGGCCTGACCGACGCCGGGCGCGAGCTGCTCGCGGCCGCCGACGCGGCGGTCGAGCAGCGCATCGAGCGCATCGATCAGCTGCTCGGGGAGCTGCCGCGGTGAGCGCCGTCACCGACGCCGGTCGCGCATCCGAGAGCTTCGTCCCGACCGGCAACAGCTCACGCTTCAACCCGCCGCGCGCCTGGATCGACCGCGACCAGAGCAAGAGCTGGCTGCGCCGCGCGCTGCCGATCGTGCTCGCGCGCCGCAGCACGCTGTTCTCGGCGCTCGGCCTCTCGTTCCTGTCGCTGATGCTGCAGGTTCAGATTCCGAACCTGCTCAACAGCGCCGTCGCCAACTCGCTTCAGCACCACCACACGCCGCTCGGACATTACGTGCGCATCGTCTTCGTGCTCGCGGTCGCCGCCGGCGTGAGCTCCTACCTCGCGCGCCTGTTCCTGATGCGCACCGCCTACGGGATCGAGTCGGACCTGCGCAACATGATCTACACGCATCTGACGCGCATGAGCTTCGACTTCTACGACCGCGTCCAGTCGGGCCAGCTGATCTCGCGCGCCAACTCGGACATCCGCTCGGTGCAGATGTACCTGACGTTCGGCCCCAACATCATCGTCCAGTGCTCGATCGCGGTGGTCGCGTTCATCTACATGCTCACGATCAACGTGCCGCTCGCCTTCGTCGCGATGTGCACGCTGCCGGTCGTGTTCTTCATGGGCCTGCGCATGCGCCGCAGCCTGTTCCCGGTCTCGTGGCTGATCCAGGCGCGCCTGGCCGAGGTCGCGACGATCGTCGACGAGAACATCAACGGCGTCCGCGTCGTCAAGTCGTTCGTCGCCGAGCCGCGCGAGCTGCACTCGCTGCAACGCGCCGCCGACAAGCTGCAGTGGTCATACATCCAGGACGCCGACGTGCGCGCCCGCTTCACCCCGGTCGTCCAGAACCTGCCGCAGGTCGGCATGGCGTTCGTGCTGCTGGTCGGCGGCTACCTCGCGATCCACGGCAAGCTCGGCGTCGGCGCGATCCTCGCGTTCAGCGTCTACATCGTGATGCTGCAGGCGCCCTTCCAGATGCTCGGCATGCTGGTGATGCTCGGCCAGCGCGCGGCCGCCTCGGCCGGCCGCATCTATGAGGTGCTCGATGAACAGCCGAGCGTCGTCGACGGCCCGCTGGCCGTCGACCTTGTGAACTCGAGCGGGGACGTCGCCTTCGAGCACGTCGACTTCGCCTACTCACCCGACGGGCCGCTGATCCTCGACGACCTCGAGCTGCGGCTGCAGCCCGGTGAGACGGTCGCGATGGTCGGGCGCACCGCCAGCGGCAAGAGCACGGTTGCGCGGCTGCTGTCGCGCTTCTACGACGTCACCGGCGGCGCGCTGAAGATCGACGGGCACGACGTGCGCGAGCTGACGGTCGAATCGCTGCGCCACAACGTCGGCGTGGTGCTCGACGAGCCCTTCCTGTTCTCGGTCTCGATCCGCGACAACATCGCCTACGGCCGGCCGGATGCTCCGATCGAGGAGATCCAGGCCGCCGCGCGTGCAGCCGGTGCCGAGCGTTTCATCGAAGCGCTCCCGCACGGTTATGACACCGTCGTCGGTGAGCGCGGCTACACGCTCTCGGGCGGCCAGCGGCAGCGGGTCGCGATCGCGCGCACACTGCTCGTCAACCCGCCGATCCTGGTGCTCGACGACGCCACCAGCGCCGTCGACGTGCAGGTCGAGCAGGAGATCCATGAGGCACTGAAGGCGCTGATGCATGGCCGCACGACGCTGATCGTCGCGCACCGGCTCTCGACGATCGGACTCGCCGACCGCGTCGTGCTGCTCGACGGCGGACGCATCGTCGCCGACGGCACCCACACCGAGCTGATCGAGAGCTCGCCGCTGTACGTCGAGGTGCTCGCTCAGGCCGAGGCCGACGAGCGCGAGCAGCAGCAACTCGAGCGCGAGCGCCAACTCGGTCTGGCCGCGCGAAGCGAGGACTTCCGATGAGCTTCGGCGGCTTTGGCGGCGGCTCGCCGATGTTCGGTGGTGGTGGCGGCTCACGCTCGGCCGCGGCCCCCGGCGGCGGCCTGCCGTTCGCGGGGATCCCGTCAGAGCTCCAGGACGGCGTCGACAAGCTGCTTGCCAGCGAGCCCGCGTATCCGGAACCGAGCGCGAGCTTCACCTACATCAACAACGACGAGCGCAGCAAGCACCTGACCCTGCGCCAGCTGATCTTCCGCCACTGGCGGCTCGGCGCGATGGCGGTGCTGCTGGTCTGCATCGTCAGCGTCGTCAACCAGGCCGGCCCGTCGCTGATCGAGTACGCGATCGACCACGGGATGCCCCCGTATCACCATTCGATGAGCGTCGTGACCGTCTGCGCGGGGCTGTTCCTGCTCGCGATTCTGATCAGCGCGATGTCGCAGCGCTCGCAGGCACGGGTCACCGGCCGGCTGGCCGCGCGCGTGATGAACGACCTGCGTGTCAAGGTCTTCACGCAGCTGCAGCGCCTCGGCCTCGACTACTACACCGAGGAGAAGGCGGGGGTGATCATGACCCGCATGACCAGCGACATCGAGAACCTGCAGCAGCTGCTGCAGGACGGCCTCGCGCAGCTGGTCGGACAGGCGCTGACGATGGTCGTGATCACCGCGATCCTGTTCACGATGGACGTCGAGCTGACGCTGATCACGCTGGCGATCGTGGTCCCGATCCTGACGCTCTCGACGATCTGGTTCTCGCGCGCCTCGCAGCGCGCCTATCTGCGTGTGCGCGACGGCATCGCGGGCGTGCTCGGCGACCTGTCCGAGAGCCTCCAGGGGGTGCGCACGGTCTCGGCCTACAACCGTCAGCGCTGGAACGTCGTGCAGCACCGCAACGTCGTCGGTGAGTACCGCGACGCCAACAACCAGACCGCGCAGATCAATGCCATCTACGGCCCGGGCACGCAGATGCTCGGCTACCTCGGCCAGGGCGCGCTGCTCGCGATCGGCGGCAACATGGTTCTGCACCATCAGCTCAAGTTCGGCGCGCTGGTGGCGTTCTTCCTCTACCTCAACCGCTTCTTCGCGCCGATCCAGCTGCTCGTCCAGCAGTACAACACCTTCCAGCAGGGCCAGTCCTCGGTGCTCAAGCTGCGGACCCTGTTCCGCACCGAGCCCAGCACCCCGCAGAAGCCCGACGCCGAGGAGCTGCCGGCGATCAAGGGCGAGATCGTGTTCGACGACGTGAGCTTCGGCTACCTGCCCGATCAGCCGGTGCTGCGCGACGTCAACCTGCGGATCGCGCCCGGTGAGACCGTCGCGTTCGTCGGTCAGACCGGCGCCGGCAAGTCGACCGCGGCGAAGCTCATCACCCGCTTCTACGACCCGACCTCGGGGCGCGTGCTGCTCGACGGCCACGACCTGCGTGACGTCACGATCGACTCACTGCGCCGCCAGCTCGGAGTAGTGCCGCAGGAACCGTTCCTGTTCGCCGGGTCGCTGCGCGACAACATCGCCTTCGCGCGCCCCGATGCCTCCGATGAGGAGGTCTGGGAGGCGGTGAACGCCGTCGGCCTGCACGATGTCGTCGAGCGCATGCCGAACGGGCTCGACACCGTCGTGCACGAGCGTGGCCAGTCGCTGTCCTCGGGTGAGCGGCAGCTGATCGCACTGGCGCGTGCCTTCCACGCGCAGCCGCGTGTGCTGGTGCTGGACGAGGCGACATCGAATCTCGACCTGCTGTCCGAGACCAAGATCGAGGCCGCTCTCGACGTGCTGCTCGAGGCCCGCACGGCCGTGCTGATCGCCCATCGTCTGACGACCGCGATGAAGGCTGACCGCATCGTGGTGGTCGACGACGGCCGCATCATCGAGACTGGCTCACACGACGAGCTCGTCGCGCGCGGCGGTCGCTACGCGCAGATGTATGAGACCTGGACAGCCGGCATGGAGCTCACGGCCTAGCGCTCGTTGGGGCCCAGCGCTCAGCCCAGTGTGCGCTTGAGGTTGCCGCCCTCGGTCAGCAGCGCATTGATGTCGGAGGCCGCGATCGGCTCCGAGAACAGGAAGCCCTGGGCGCCGTTGCAGCCGAGCGCGCGCAACTCCTGGACCTGTGCCGGCGATTCGGCCCCGAGGCCGATCACGTTCAGCCCCAGCGCGGTTCCGGTCGCGATCACCGCGTGGGCGATCGGGCCGGTCGCATCCTCGGTACCGAGCGCCGCGACGAAGCGGCGCTCCACCTTGATCGTGTCGATCGGCAACGCCGCCAGCTGACGCAGCGACGAGTCGCCGGTGCCGAAGTCGTGGACCGCGAGTCGCACGCCGACACGCTTGAGCAGCCGCAGCGCGCTGCGGATCTGCTCGGCCTCGTCGCGCAACACCGACTCATCGAGCTCGAGCGCCAGTGTCTGCGGCTCGATCCCGGAGCTGCGAATCGCGTCGTTCACGTGGTCGGGGAAGCGCGGACTCAGCAGTTGCTGCATCGAGACGTTGACGCCGACGCGGATCGGTGGCTGATCGGGCCGCATCTGCTCCCAATGGGCGGCGTCCTTGACCGCCTCCTCGAGCACCCACTGGCCGATGCGCTCGATCATGCCGCTCTCCTCGGCGACCTCGATGAACTCGGCGGGCTGCACCAGGCCGCGCTGCGGGTGGTCCCAGCGAACCAACGCCTCGACGGCGTTGACGTGCTCGTCCCTGAGATCGACGACCGGTTGGTAGACGAGCCTCAGCTCGTGCATGTCGAGCGCGCGCCGCAGCTCGTTCTCGGTGCGCCCGCGGGCGAGTGCGCGCATCCGCAGGTCATCGTCGAAGACGTCGTAGCGAGCGCGGCCGCGCTGCTTGGCCCGGTACATCGCGGCGTCGGCGTCACGCAGCAGCGCCTCGGCTTCCTGCAGGCCGTCGGCGAGCGCGATGCCGATCGAGGCGGTTACGAACTGTGAGCCAGAGTCGAGTGTGAACGGGCGCGCGAAGCTCGCCGCGATCCGCTCGGCGGTCGCGATCGCGACGCGCTCGCTCGAGATCTCCTCGAGCAGCAGCCCGAACTCGTCCCCCCCGAAACGCGCAACCGTGTCGGTCGGGCGCACGGCCTCGCGCAGCCGCGTCGCGACGCCGATCAGCAGCTCGTCACCGGCCTGATGGCCGAGCGAGTCGTTGACCTGCTTGAAATGGTCGACATCGATGAACAGGATCGCCGCGAGCGACCCGGGGTGCCGGCGCACACGCTCGAGTGACTGCTCGAGGCGGTCGGCGAACAGGCTGCGGTTCGGCAGGCCGGTGAGCACGTCGTGCAACGCACGGTGCTGCATCGCCTCCTCGGCATCGCGGCGCTCGATCGCGTCGGCAAGGATGTTGGTGACCGCGACGACGAAGTTGATGTCGTGCTCGGTGAACGCATAGGCCTCTCGCGAGAACGCGCCGAGCATGCCCCAGGGGTGGGAGGGCCCCTCGATGCGCACCGAGATGCTGCTCTTGATCCCGCCCTTGATCAGCGGTTCGCTCGGCTCGAGCTCGGTCTCCTCGTCCCAGTTCTGAACCAGCACCGGGCGGCCCGTGAGCAGCGCCCGCGAGCCGGGGCTGCTCGGCGAGATCCGCACCTCGTGGCGCACGCTCTCGTCGGAGGCCCAGCCGTGTTCGGCGCGGAGGATCAGCGTGTCGCCGTCGTCTCCGGCCTGGCTGGCGAGGCAGGCGTCGATCCCGAGCACCTCGGCGGAGATCCGGCAGGCCTCGACCAGCAGCTCTTCGATCGGCATGCCACCGAGCGCGTGCTCACCGAGCCGCGCGACCGCTGCCTGCGCGGCGGACTGGCGCTCGAGCTGCTGCTCACCGAGCTTCTGGTCGGTGATGTCCATCATCACGCCGTGCCACAGCAGCTCGCCGTCGGCCCCGCGCACAAGCACCGAGTTGTCGCGAATCCAGACGACGTGGCCGTCCTTGTGGAGCATGCGGTAGTCGAGGTAGAACGTGCCCCAGGGATGCTGCGACTCGACTCGCTGTGCGGCGGGGTTGCCGGCCTGGGCGTGCTCGTTGGCGAGCGCGGCCTCCACCTCCTTGGCCTCGACACCGACGACGTGGTCGCGGTCGTCGGGGTGAATCTGTCGCGCCCACACGTCGTTGCCGGTCCACTCCTGCACCGTGAAGCCGAGGATCGGTTCGATCCAGTCGCTGACGTAGTGCCAGGGACCATCGAGTCCAGTCCCTGCGACGAACACGATCGCGGGGACGGTCTCAACGATCGTCTGGTAGTCAACCTCAGGTTCGTGCTTCTTCGCGCCCATCTACGCCGTGTATTCGGCAGTCAGGTGAGGCTTTCGAGAACTGGCCGTCACCTTGCGTGGTTGGTCGACCGTTTTCCTCGGAGCTTGAGGCAATCTACCTGGTTGACGGCAACATCGGTTGACGACTTTGGCCTGCTCAGCACGCCTTTTGCCAACGCCTGGAGCGGTCGACCTGAGGCCGGGGCGCGGAGGTCTTCTCGCCGACTCCCGCGGGGAAGGTCTCAGGTGGCGGCGGTGAGGTCGCCCAGGCGCGAACGCTGACTGCCGTCGGCGGCGAAGTTCTCGGGCTCGAGCCACCGCTCGAACGCCGCGCGTACGGCGGGCCAGCGCTCGTCGGTGATCGCGAACCAGGCCGTGTCGCGGTTGTGTCCCTTGACGACGCGGTGGTTGAGAAACACTCCCTCGAAGTGAAAGCCGAAGCGCTCGGCGGCGCGACGTGACGGCTCGTTGAGTGCGTTGCACTTCCACTCCAGCCGCCGGTACCCGAGCTCATCGAAGGCGTGCCGCGCGAGCAGCAGGATCGCCTCGGTCGCGGCGGCCGTGCGCTGCAGCTCCGGGCTGAACCAGATGTTCCCGATCTCGATCACCCCATGCTCGGGGACGATCGACAGATACGAGACGATCCCGAGCGGCCTGTTGTCCACGGCGTCCGCGACCGTGAAGAACACGTAGTCGTGCCGCGCCGCCTGCTCCCGCAGCGACTCGCGGAAGCTCTCGAGGTCGGGGTACGGGCCGTCGTAGAGGTACGTCCAGATCGTCGGGTCGCCGGTCGGCGCGTGCGAGACCGCGTACAGGCGCTCGGCGTCGCCCTGCGGGTCGATCGGTCTCAGCACCACGTGCCTGCCACCGAGCTGGGTGTGCACCGGTGGCGTCGCGCCCCCGAATGCCACGGGCTTGCCGACCGGCTGTTCCAGCGTGAGCGCCTGGGCTGTCGATCCGTCGTCCATGTGCGTTTCGAGGCTAGCGGGGATTCCGGGGCCGGGATGGCAGTGCGCGCACGCCGCACCTGTCCGTCGCGGCTACTCGATCCAGGCCCGTCCTGCCTCGCCTCACCCTGCCTCACCCCGTCTCTCACCCCGTCTCGCCCCGTTTCGCCCCGCAGCGACCGCGCACAGCCAGAGGCCGCGCCAGCGGCCGGTCTTCGTCGGAGACAAACTTCCCCTTCCCAAGCCAGAGCGCCGAGCCGACAAATATGTGTCCGGATTGTCACGTTTCCGCTCTCACCTGCGAGGTGTTTGGCGCCACGCTCTCTGGATGGCATCACCGAACAGAGACTCGGACGCAGCTGCACCGGATCCCGACCCTGCACCATCTCCGGGAAGGGTTTTGGGTCCTGGAGACCCAAAACCCTTCCCTCGTCGCATCCGCGATCAGCGGATGGCACGTTCGATGCGTCAGAACAGCGGCCTGATTGCGGGCCGCGAACTGGTGAGGCTCGGGTTTACCAGCACCGAGATTCGGGGTCTCATCCGCCATGGAGCCCTCCGCCGCCTTCACCGCGGCGTCTACGCCGACGGCCGCGCCCCACTCAGCGATTATGCACTCCTCAAAGGATCGCTGCTCGCGTTCGCCGGCAAGGACGTCTGGCTGTCTGGGAGGGCGGCATCGATGGGCTGGAACTTCGAGCCGGTCAGCATCCCCAACCTCGAGGTCACAGTCGTCGCCAACGCCACACCTTGCCGGCGCCCGCGGCTCACCGTGCGCAGCGTCCGCGTCGCGCCCCACCCCTCAGAACTGCGCACCCGCAACGGTCTCAGGATCAGCTCGGTCCCCAGGCTCCTGATCGAGGCGGCGGCTCAAGGCGCGACCACGGACGACCTCCACCGGCTGATCGAGCAGGCGGTCCGCCGCAACCTGCTCGACATCCCCGACCTTGCCGCGACGCTCGCCCGCAACCTCGGGCATCCGGGCACGGCCATCGCTAAGACGACCTGCGAGGAGTACCTGCCGCACACCGACCGCAAATCCGGCCTCGAGCGTGCGTTCGACCGCTGGCTGGCAAAGCATCCGGAGATACCGGCGCCGCACCGGAACATCCACCTCGGTCCGTGGGAGATCGACTGCTACTGGCCCGAACAGGGCCTCGCACTCGAGCTCGACGGCCGCCCGTATCACACGGTCGTCGACGACATCGAGCGTGACAACCGCAAGAACACCTGGCTTCAGGCCAGCGGCAAACTGATCCTGCGCGTGACCGACAGTCGCTTCAAGCGCGACAAGCCGGGCGTCTACCGCGACCTCAAGGCGATGCTCGCCGTTGGTGCCGGCGACGACGCGTCGTCGGCCGCCGCGGCCTGAGCAACCGCCGGCTCAGCTCGGCTGTCGCCGGAGCCCGTCGAGCGCGATGTCGAGGATGTGCTCGCGCTGGCCCGGGGCGGTCTCCTCGATCTTCGCGATGCCGCCGATCAACTGGATGATCTCGGCGAAGTCGGTGTCGGTGCGCAGCACGCCCGCCTCCTGGGCCCGGCTCAGGATCGGCTCGCCCGCCAGGAACAGGTCGGAGCGGCAGGTCCTGAAGAACGCCGCGTCGCGGTCGACGTAGTTCATCAGCTCGTGCGCGAGCGCCTTCTTCGTTGCCAGATAGCCGACCAGCGTGTGGGAAAGCGCGACGAAGCTCTCCCACGGCGGCAGCGCGAGCAGCTGCTCGGTCGCCGAACAGAGCTGTCGAAGTTCGCCGACGTAGACCGCCTCGAGCAGCGCCTGCCTCGTCGGGAAGTGCCGGTAGAGCGTGCCGATGCCGACTCCGGCACGGCGAGCGATCGCCTCGAGTGAAGCCGATACGCCGGTCTCGGCAAATGCCTCGCGGGCGGCCGCGACGACCTTGTCGTAATTGCGCTTGGCGTCGGCGCGCATTGCGCGCCCACCCGCCTCCGGCTCCTGCTGGTCGATTGAAGCGACCTGGCTGGACGGCTCGGTTGCGGCGTCCTCGGCGCCCTCGACGCTTCCGGCGCTTTCGGCGCCCTCGGCGTTGCTCTTTGTCGTTGCGTCAGTCGTGCTCACGAAATATCCACCCTACTTGCCTTGACAAACCGGAGGCAGCCTCCGTATAGTAACCGGAGGGCTCCTCCGCCTATGTTTCTGGAGGCACCCTCCAGTTTAGCGCCCAGTTCAAGAGTTCTAAATGCCACCTCAAATCACACCCGCCCCAACAACCCAGAACTCCGCAGCGCCGCGCGCTGCGTCGGCCCCCGAACCGCAGGCGCGCTTCAACAGTCTCAAAGATCGGATTTCCCCATCTCAAGTCTCACCTTCAACCACAGGACCCCAATGACCACTGACCGACGCAGATGGCTGGCACTCGTCGTGGTGTGCCTGGCCCAGCTCATGATCGTGCTCGACACGACGATCGTGAACGTCGCGCTCCCCTACATCCAGCGCGACCTCCACTTCACCCAGGGCAACCTCACCTGGGTCATCAACGCATTCCTAGTGACCTTTGGCAGCTTCCTGCTGCTGGCGGGGCGCCTCGGTGACCTGCTCGGTCGCAAGCGCGTGTTCCTCGCCGGCGTGACGCTGTTCACGTTCGCCTCGCTGCTGTGCGGCGCGGCCGACAGCTCGACGATGCTGATCGCAGCGCGCTTCCTCCAGGGGATCGGCGCCGCGATGCAGGCCTCGGTGATCCTCGCGATCATCGTGATCGAGTTCCCGACCCCCAACGAACGCGCCCGCGCGATGAGCGCCTACGTGTTCACCGCCGTGGCCGGCGGCTCGCTCGGGCTGCTCGCCGGCGGCGCGCTGACCCAGCTGCTCAACTGGCACTGGATCTTCTTCGTCAACCTGCCGATCGGCGCGATCGCGATCGTCGCGGGCCGCGCCCTGATCCCCAACGACAAGGGTCTCGGCATCGGCCACGGTGTCGACTGGCTCGGCTCGATCATCAGCACGCTGGCGATCGGCATCGCCGTGTACGCGATCGTCGAGGCCACGACCCACGGCTGGGGCTCGACTGAGACGATCGGCGGCGGTGCGATCGCGGCCGCGCTGTTCGCCGCCTTCCTCACCCTCGAGGCAAAGATCGCGAACCCGATCTTCCCGCTGCGGATCCTCAAGCTGCGTGGCCTGGTCGTGTCGTGCCTGACCCGTGGCTTCCTGGTGACCGGCATGTACGGCACCTGGTTCATCGGCAGCCTCTACCTCGAGCACGTCCTGCACTACGACGCGATCCAGACCGGCCTCGCGTTCATGCCCTGGACGCTGACCGTCGCCGTGCTGTCGATGGGCGTCACGCGCAAGCTGGTCGCTCGCTTCGGCGCGCTGCCGACGATGGTCGGTGGACTGCTGATGGTCGCGCTCGGACTGTTCGTGATGCACGGGATCAGCCTGCACACTGACTACGTCCCGCGACTGCTGATCGGGTTCTTCCTGATGGGCCTCGGCGTCGGCAACGCGTTCATGCCGATGCTGCAGA
>DATASU010000071.1:0-6335 GCA_036269095.1 Solirubrobacteraceae bacterium | reverse complement strand
AGCTCTGAGGAGCCGGTGACTCTGCAAACCGTCAGAACGCCACAGGTGGCGCCAGGTCTGGCGCGGCAAGGCCGCGAGGCGGCCGGCGGGGCAACCATCTACGATCGCGCGCGATGGCACCGCTACTGACCGTCGTCGAGCATCCCGTCCTTGCCGATCGGCTCACGGTCCTGCGCGACCGCGACACTGGCTGGCCGAGCTTCCGTCACGCCCTGTATGAGTGCTCGGCGATCCTGGCTGTCGAGGTGGCCCGCAAGTTGCCGCTCGTCGAGACCAAGATTGAGACGCCGCTCGAGACGACCACCGGCCAGCGGCTCTCCGAGCAGGTCGTGGTCGTGCCCGTGCTGCGGGCCGGCCTCGGCATGGTCGACGGCTTCCTGCGGCTGCTGCCCGACGCCCGCGTCGGACACTTGGGCATGGCACGCGACGAGCACGCGCACAAGCCTGTTGACTACTACTCGCGGCTACCGCCTGGGCTCGCTGACTCGTGGGTGTTTGTACTCGACCCGATGCTCGCCACCGGGGGCAGCGCCGTCAACGCGCTCCAGCATCTGCGTGAGGCCGGCGCCAGGCAACTCGGTCTCGTCTGCCTGGTTTCGGCGCCCGAGGGCATAGAGGCGGTCTCGAGCGCGCATCCCGACGTTCACATCTGGACCGCCGCCGTCGACCGCGGGCTCGATGACAACGCCTACATCCGGCCTGGGCTGGGCGACGCGGGCGACCGCGTGTTCGGCACGCTCTAGCTCTGAGAGCGATCGAGCCACTTGTCGAGCACGACCGGCTGATAGCTCGCGAGCCGCTCGAGCAGCTCGTCGGGCGACGCCGCGATCAGCAGCGCCGCGCGCTGCTCGGCGCGCAGGAAGCGCTCCGCGACCATGTGGTCGATGAACGCCAGCAGCTGATCCCAGTAGCCGGCGATATTGAGCAGCCCAACCGGCTTGGCGTGGATCCCGAGCTGCGCCCAGGTCACGATCTCGAACAGCTCCTCGAGCGTCCCGAAGCCGCCCGGCAGCGCGATCACGGCGTCGGACAGCGACTCCATCAGCGCCTTGCGCTCGTGCATCGTCTCGACCACGCGCAGGTCGCTGAGGCCCCTGTGCGCGACCTCCCTGTCGACCAGCATCCGCGGGATCACGCCGACCACCTCGCCGCCGGCGGCGAGCGCCGCATCGGCGACCGCGCCCATCACGCCGACCTGTGCGCCGCCGTAGACGAGCCCGAGCCCACGGGCCGCGAGCTCAGCACCCAGCGCGCGCGAGTGCTCGACGTAGACGGGCAGCCGTCCGGGGCTGGATCCGCAGAAGACGAGCACGCGCCGCATTGCGATCGAGCGTACCCACACGCGCACGTCGACCCACTAATCTCGCAGCTCTGATGAGTCGCAGACTGGCCCACGTCGACCGTGTCGGGATCGAGGAGCGCGCCGCCCAGCTCGGCGCCCGCTCGATCAAGACGACCGCCAAGCAACAGGGCATCCGGCTCGCGGTCTCGATGCTCGACCTGACCACGCTCGAGGGCGCCGACACCGCCGGCAAGGTGCGCCAGCTCTGCGCCAAGGCGGTGTGCCCGGCGCCGACGATGCCCGAGATCCCGTCGGTCGCAGCGATCTGCGTGTACCCGTCGATGGTCGGCGTCGCACGCGAGGCGCTCGCCGGCACCGGGGTCGCGACCGCGTCGGTGGCAACCGGCTTCCCCGCCGGCCAGGTCTCGCTCGAGGCCAAGCTGCGTGACACCGAGGACGCCGTCGCGGCAGGTGCCGATGAGATCGACATGGTGATCTCGCGTGAGGCGTTCCTGTCGGGCGACGACATGCGCGTGATGAGCGAGGTCGCGCGGATCAAGGAGGCCTGCGGCGACGCCCACCTCAAGGTGATCCTCGAGACCGCCGAGCTCGGCTCCTATGACCACGTGCGCCACGCCTCGATGCTGGCGATGGACGCCGGCGCGGACTTCATCAAGACCTCGACCGGCAAGGCGTCGGCGGGCGCGACTCCCGGTGTCTGCCTGGTGATGCTCGAGGCGATCCGTGACCACGTCGAGCGCAGCGGACGAATCGTCGGCTTCAAGGCCGCCGGTGGTGTCTCGACCAGCAAGGCCGCGCTGCACCGGCTGGTGCTCGTCAAGGAGACGCTCGGCGACGAATGGCTGACGCCCGAGCGGCTGCGGATCGGCGCCTCGTCGGTGCTCAACGACCTGCTGATGCAGTACGCGAAGACCGAGTCGGGGCGCTACGGTCGCAGTGAGGACTTCTCGCGCGAATGAGCGTCGAACCACGTGCATCGATCGTCTGGGACTACGCGCCGGCACCAGAGGCGACCGATCACCTGCGGCTGCGCGACCGCTACGGGCTGTTCATCGGCGGCGAGTTCTGCGAGCCCGCCGAGGGGCGCCACGTGCCGACGATCAACCCCGCGACCGAGCAGCCGATCGCCGAGATCGCATGGGCCGGCCCGCGTGACGTGCAGCGCGCGATCGAGGTCGCGAGGGATGTGCAGCCCCGCTGGGCTGCGCTACCGGAACGCGAGCGCGGCAAGTACCTGTTCCGGATCGCGCGACTGATCCAGGAGCGCGCACGCGAGCTCGCGGTCTGTGAGACGCTCGACGGCGGCAAGCCGCTGCGCGAGGCCCGTGACGTCGACATCCCGCTGGCGGCGGCGCACTTCTTCCACTACGCCGGCTGGGCCGACAAGCTGCGCTACGGCGTGGTCGCGCGTGACGTCGCGCCGCTCGGCGTCGTCGGCCAGATCGTCCCCTGGAACTTCCCGCTGCTGATGGCGGCCTGGAAGCTCGCGCCGGCGCTCGCCTGCGGCAACACCGCGATCCTCAAGCCGGCCGAGACGACGCCGCTGACCGCACTGCTGCTGGCCGAGATCTGCCAGGAGGCCGAGCTGCCCGCGGGCGTCGTCTCGATCCTGCCCGGTGACGGCAGTGCCGGCGCGGCGCTCGTGCGCTCACCCGGGCTCGACAAGATCGCCTTCACCGGCTCGACCGCGGTCGGCCGTGAGATCCAGACCGAGCTCGCCGGCCGCGGCGTCGAGCTGACGCTCGAGCTCGGCGGCAAGTCGGCCAACATCGTGTTCGAGGACGCGGCGCTCGACCAGGCCGTCGAGGGCATCGTCAACGGCATCTTCTTCAACCAGGGTCACGTCTGCTGCGCCGGCTCGCGGCTGCTGATCCAGGAGAGCGTGCTCGACGAGGTGATCGCCAAGCTGTGGGCGCGGATGGGCCGCCTGCGCGTCGGTGATCCGCTCGACAAGAACACCGATGTCGGCGCGATCAACTCGGCCGAGCAGCTCGAGCGCATCGAGACGCTGGTCGCCGCCGGTGAGGAGGAGGGCGCGGTCCGCCGCAGCGTTCAGTGTGAGCTGCCCGAGCAGGGGTACTGGTTCGCGCCGACGCTGTTCACGGATGTATCGCCCGCGCATCGCATCGCCGTCGAGGAGATCTTCGGACCGGTCGTCTCGGTTTTGAGCTTCCGCACGCAGGCCGAGGCGATCGAGAAGGCCAACAACTCGAAGTACGGGCTCGCCGCCGGGATCTGGACCGACAAGGGCGCCAAGGCCTTCGAGGTCGCGGGCGCGCTGCGCGCCGGCGTCGTCTGGCAGAACACCTACAACCACTTCGACCCGACGGCCGCCTTCGGTGGCTACAAGGAGTCGGGCTTCGGCCGCGAGGGCGGCCCGGCCGGCCTGCGTCCCTACCTGCGGGTGCTGCGATGAGTGCGACCGACCGGATCCCTGTCCGTAAGACCTACAAGCTCTGGATCGGCGGCGCCTTCGTGCGCTCCGAGTCGGGGCGCGCGGACGTCGCCGGCGCGTTCAACATCCCGCGCGGCTCGCGTAAGGACGTGCGCGAGGCGGTGGCGGCCGCACGCAAGGCGGCAGCGCCTTGGGCGGCGCGCACGGCTTACAACCGCGGGCAGATCCTCTACCGCGCGGCGGAGGCGCTCGAGTCGCGCCGCGCGCAGCTGATCGCGGTGCTGGGCGACGTGCGTGCCGCGGGGGCCGGTGCGGGCGCCGGTGGCGTCCGGCTCGCGCCGGACGCGGAGCTCGATGCCGCCGTCGACGTGCTCGTCCACTACGCCGGCTGGACCGATAAGCTGCAGCCGGTGCTCGGTGGGATCAATCCCGTCGCCGCCCCGTTCCTATCGTTCTCACTGCCCGAGCCGACCGGCGTCGTCGGCGTGATCGCACCCGAGCAGCCCGCACTGCTCGGACTCGTCGCCGAGATCGCACCGGCGCTGGCGGCCGGAAACACGGTCGTCGCGATCCTCTCCGAGCCGGCACCGCAGGCCGGCCTCGACCTCGCCGAGGCGCTCGGCGTATCTGACATTCCCGGTGGTGTCGTCAACCTGATCTCGGGGCGCCGTGCCGAGCTGGCCCCGGCACTCGGCGGGCATCGTGACCTCAACGCGATCACCGACGCCTCCGGCGACTCGGCGCTGGGCATCGAGCTCGACAAGCTCGCCGCCGAGACGATCAAGCGTGCCCGCCACCACGCCGGCGCGACCAGCTATGAGCTCGCCGTCGACGACGCGCTCGAGCGGATCGCGGCGGTCACCGAGCTCAAGACCGCCTGGCACCCCGTCGGCGCCTGACGCGCGCAGGCGCGCCGGTCGCCGACCGGGGCCCGGTCGAGGACTGGTCGCATCGGAACGATGAGGCAGGTTGAGAGCTGGTCCGCGGGCCACCTTCCGCCATCAAGTCGCCCAGCTTCCGTGACGCCGCTTGACTCAGGCGTGCCGGACCATGCGTGAGGTGACTACCTGAGTGCCTGCGTCTTGCCCCAAGCCGTCCACCGCAGGTTCGCGACAATATTCCCGCCGTCCGCGCTGAACCCAATCAAACTCGGCTCGCGACCCGTCCATTTGCCGATCCGAAGTGCCTCGCGCGACTGGCGGACTGACAGGTGGTTTGGGTGGGACGTAGTTCGCCGAGTTCTCGGCAGGCATGTCGACCCACTGGCCGGTAGAGAGCAAGTCTTCGCAAGATGCCTGACCCGCAGTGCCGGCTGTGGAGGACGCATCGAGCACGGTCGCGTACTCCCAGTCGTTGTGGCCGCGTAGGCGGCACACCTGAACATCGTCTGAGTACGGGCCAAAGTCCGTTGGTGTCTGCGTCGTCCAGAGGCTTCCGTTCTTGGCTGATTTGACGATCCATGCGCTGCATGTGGACGCCACGATCACGCGCATGGGTCACTCATCCAGACGCGAAGGCTAAAAGAGCGACCCGCCCCGCGGCAAGCCGTTGGCTTTCCTTGGACCGCCCCGTGGTGCGTCGCCAATGCAGGACGCGTAGCTAACTCCTGGCCGCGGCGACGCCGGGCAGATATGCTCGCGTGCGTTCACTCAGAGCCCAGGGGGAAGTAAATGGGTATCACCAGGGGTCGCGCGCTCGGCACGGCAGCCGGAGCAGTGATAGGCATCTGTGCCGCATTCACGGCTACTGTCGGCGGAGCGACGGCAGCATTACCACGCACTACAACCGCGCAACGCAACGCGATCGAGGCTGCCGAGCAATACATCAGCGAGCAGCCATTCTCGAAGGCCGGGCTGATCCAGCAGCTCGCCTCATCCGCCGGAGATGGCTATGGGCGGGCTGTGGCGGCGTACGCCGTCAACCACATCAAGGTCAAATGGAACACAGAAGCCGTGCTTGACGCGAAGCAGTACCTCAGCGAGCAGCCGTTCTCGAAAGCCGGCTTGTTCTAACAGCTGTCCTCCTCAGCGGGGGAGGGGTTCACCGCCGCACAGGCCAATTACGCACTCGCGCACATAAAGGTGAACTGGGACAAGGAAGCGGTCGCCGATGCGAAGCAGTACCTATCTGAGCAACCATTCTCCTGCACGGATCTGATCCAGCAACTGTCCTCTTCCGCAGGCGACGGCTTCACCGTGGCTCAGGCCACGTACGCCGCCAAGAAGGTCGGGATCTGCTGAAGAGGACCGGTCAGTCGTTGGGTGAGCGGCCGGGTCCAGTCTCGCCCGAGTGGCAGTGGGACGCGTGCGGAGGTCGCCTGCGAACAACAGATCGTCGCCAATCCGATCGTGGGGGCGGAGAGGGCTCGTGCACGGAAGCGATAGCGGCGCGCTTCGGGGACGAGGCACTGCTCGTCCCAGGGCCAACAGGCCCGCATCATGATGATATGATGCGTTTATGTCGAAGGTGCGTACCACTCTCACGATCGACGAAGAAGTGCTGAAGTGGGTCAAGATCCGTGCAGCGCGCACAGGCGTCTCTGACAGCGCAGTGATCGAGGAGTCGCTTCGCCGAGATCTCAAACTCGACGTGCTCGACGCGCTGTGGGCAAACGCAACGATGTCCGAGACCAAAGCG
>DATASU010000070.1:0-2159 GCA_036269095.1 Solirubrobacteraceae bacterium | reverse complement strand
GCGCGTGCGCCGGCGCGTCGACCGAGGCGTTCACGACCGGCGACCCCTGGCGAAAGCGTGCTCTGTGCGCGGGCGCCGGCGCGCTGCAGGGTCTCGCGATCGGACTGGTGGGAGAGCAGTTCTCGCTCGGCGGCGTCTCCGTCGCGGTGGTCGCGGTGGCCGTCGGCTTGCCGATCGGCTTCGCGCTGAACGGGAGGGTGCTGTTGCGCGCACTCGGTCCCGGCTTCAGGCTGCGCCAGGAGCTACGTGCAGCCTGGCGCCCGCTCGTCGTCGTCTGGTTCCTGCCTGCGCCGCTGCTCGTCGTCTTCCTCTACGTCTTCGAGACGGCGCCGGGGCTCGCTGTCGCGTTCGCCGCCGGCCTGCTGCTCGTCGCCGCCTGGGCGAACCGGTTCCGCCGCCGCCTCGAGCTGACCCTCGCGGGAGAGCGCTCGCGCGCGCGTGTCGACGCGCTGACGAGCGCGCCGAACCGCTACGCGCTCACCGAGGCGCTGACCGCCGAGCAGGCGCGGATCAGGCGCGGCGGACGAACGGCTGCGCTGTGCTTCCTCGACCTCGACCGCTTCAAGACGGTCAACGACACCTACGGCTACGCCGCCGGCGACCGGTTGCTCGTGGACGTGCACAACCGGCTGCGCGGCGCGCTGCGCGCGAGCGACCTCGTCTTTCGCTGGGGCGGGGAGGAGTTCGTGGTGCTCGCCCCGCAGGTCGAGCGCGCGGAGCTCGCCGACTTCGCCGAGCGTCTCCGTCTGCTGCTCTCGACCCGGCCGTTCGCCATCGACGGGCGGCCGCGCACCATCACGGGCTCGGTGGGAGCCGTGCTGCTCGACGACGGGCGCCCTGCCCAGGAAGCTCTCGAAGCGGCGAGCCGGCTGGTCAAGAAGGCCAAGCAGACGCGGAACGCCGCTGTGGTCGAGCGGGCTCGGGAAAGCGCTGGGGAGATGCAGCGCTCCCATGCGGCCGGCGTGTAGAAACGCTCCTTCGGATCCGGTAGCGTCCCGGGCGTCAGATGCGGCACGGCTGGGTCTGCCCCAGGGAAGCGCCGCCAGCGACAAAACGAGAAGGGGAGAGTGAATGAACGCGAATCGTCTTGCGGCCGCGACTTCGGCGGTCTTCGTAATGGCGCTGCTCTCGGTGACAGCGGCGTCCGGAAAGCCGCCGGGGCCCGCCGGGCCGCCCTCCCACGTGCGGTGCAGTGACGGAGCAAGCGGCTTGACCGCCGCGATCAACGCTGCCAACAGCAGCGGTGGTGGGACGATCAAGCTCGACGGCCACTGCACGTACCAGTTGAGCGGCGTCGACAACAGCGATCCGATGACCGGCGACAACGCGCTGCCGGTGGTCACCTCGCAGATCAAGATCGACGGGCCGGGCGCAACCATCGCCGGTGACGGGGCCGCGCGCATCCTCGAGGTCAGCGCACCGAACGGCGCGCTCACGCTGAATGGCCTGACCCTCACCGGAGGCTTCAACGGCTTCGCAGGTGGGGCCCTCTTCAACAACGAGGCAGTTCTGAACGTCGACCACGTCGTCGTGACCGGCAACGTCGCCGGGGCCGGAGGCGGAATCGCGAGCGGCACCGGTCGGCCCGGGCCGATCGGCACCACGACGATCGACCACAGCCGGATCGACCACAACACGGCGTTCGCGGGCGGCGGCGGGATCCTGAACCACGCGGGCATCCTCATGCTCAGCCACAGCCAGGTGAGCTGGAACACGGCGCCGGGCGGCGGCGGGATCGCCAGCGGCAAAGGCAACCCCGACAACGGCGGCAGCTCGATCGTGATCGATCACAGCAGGATCGACCACAACACGGCCAACGGCGGGCCGGAGGGAGGCGGTGGCGGGATCGCCAACGGCGGCGAGCTCGCGGTAGATCACAGCGAGATCGTCGACAACACCGCCCCCGGAGGCCCCGGTGCAGGCCTCTTCAACCACGGCGACTCCGCGACGCTGAGCCACACGAAGGTCGAGCGAAACACCGCGCCGAACGACGGCACCGACGACGGGTTCGGCGGCGGGATCGCCAACCTCAACTTCGGGCTGCCTAACACGCCGGTCGTGACGCTGACGCTCGATCACAGCCGGGTGAGCCACAACTCGGCCTCGGGCGGTGGCGGCGGGATCTTCAACGGCCCCTTCGGCGGACCGGCGACCGTCAC
>DATASU010000069.1:0-50402 GCA_036269095.1 Solirubrobacteraceae bacterium | reverse complement strand
ACTGAGTAGGCTGGGCCTTAATCTCGGCGTTCGGGACTCCTGAACGCAGGGCAAGTCGTAACTACATAAAGAGGGGATGTATGCGTCGCATTAGCAAGGCCGGAACCGTCCGGATGGCGGTAGCGGCCGCAGCAGTCATTGCCGGTTCTGTCGGCATGGTTGCCAGCTCGTCGGCCAAGACGGCCCACGCGGCCGGTACAACGGTGGACTTCTACTCGAGCCTGCCGACGGTCGGCTCGTCTTCCGCGCAGACGATTCCGGCACAGAACGGCATCAAGCTCGCACTCAAGCAGGCCGGTTACAAGGTCGGCAGCTACTCAATCAAGTACACGCCGCTGAACGACGCGACCGCGTCGGCCGGTCAGTGGACGCCGGCGCAGACCAGTGCCGACGCGCGCAAGGCCGAGCAGGACCCCAACGCCGTCTACTACATGGGCGAGTTCAACTCGGGCGCGTCCGAGGTCTCGATGCCGATCCTGAACAAGGCCGGCATCGCCCAGGACAGCCCCGCCAACACCTACGTCGGCCTGACCGCTTCGCTCAAGGGCGTCACCGCCAAGGGCGAGCCCGGGATCTACTATCCGACCGGCAAGCGCACCTACACGCGCATCGTGCCGCTCGACACGATCCAGGGCGCGGCCGATCTCGATGCGCTCAAGAGCGCGGGCTGCACGAAGCTGGCGATCTTCGACGACACGCAGGCCTACGGTGCCGGCCTCGAGGCCGTGCTCAAGGATGAGGCGAGCATGTACGGCATGAAGGTCGTATCCGTCCAGGACAACGCGCAGGTCCAGTCCGACTACTCGTCGGTGGCCCAGCAGTTCGCGTCGGCCGGGGCGCAGTGTGTTGAGGTCAGCGCCACGACCGCCAGCGTCGGCGGCACCGCGCTCGTCTCGGCGATCCACTCGGCGCTGCCGAAGGCCACGGTCCTCGGCCCCGACGGCATGTGCACGGCGGCATGGGTGACGGACGAGAACGTGCTCTGCACCGTGGCCACGCTGGACATGAAGGCCTATCCGGGCGGCAAGGCGTTCCTCGCCGCCTACAAGAAGGCCTACGGCGTCGCCAGCCCGGATCCGTACTCGATCTACGGGTATGAGTCGGCTGAGCTCGGCATCAACGCGCTCAAGACCGTCAAGGCCGGCCTGAGCGGCGCGGCCCTGCGGGCCGCCGTCGTCAAGGCGCTGTTCTCCGGCAAGGCACAGAACTCGGTGCTCGGCAAGTTCAGCATCACCAAGACCGGTGACACCAACCTGACGTCGTACGGGCTCTACAAGCTGGCGCCCGGCACGACCAAGGCCGACAAGATGACGTTCTATAAGACGCTGAAGCCGGCGAAGTACCTCCACGCCTCCTGAGGGCTGAGGGACTCCTAAGGTCAACGGGGCGGGCGCGAACAGCGCCCGCCCCGCCACTTCAAAGACTTTCGTGTCAGCAATAACCACTCAGACGGTGCGCGATCGCACCGCGGGCCCACTGCAGTTCCTCAGGAAGAAGGTCGGCTCCTGGGGCCTGATCATCGCGCTGCTCGCGCTGCCGCTGTACTACCTGATTCACGACCTCACCGTCGGCTATCAGGCAGGGCTCACCGCCAGCGGCCACCCGATCATCCATCACGACCTGTCGATCATCGGCGTCAACCTCGCCGAGGGACTCTCCGCCGGGGCCATCTGGGCGCTGATCGCGATCGGCTACACGCTTGTCTACGGAATCATCGAGCTGATCAACTTCGCCCACGGCGACGTCTTCACGATGGGCTCCTTCACCGGCGCCTCGATCTGGACCACGCTCGGACTGACGCTCGCCACGGGCCCGCTGGGGCTCGTCTTCGGACTGCTGCTGACGCTGATCGTGACGATGTTCGTCACCGGCTCGCTCAACGTCCTGATCGAGCGAGTCGCCTACAAGCCGCTGCGTACCGCGCCCAAGCTGGCGCCGCTGATCACCGCGATCGGCTTCTCCTTCGTGCTGCAGAACGTCGGTCTGCTCTGGCAGGGCGGCAACCCGGTGGCCGTCCTCGACCTGATCAATGAGAGCCATGTGCTCTTCCACATCTCGGGCGTCCCGATCTACAACCGCTACGTGCTCGCGATCGGGATGCTGATCCCGCTGGTGTTCGCGCTGAACTGGTTCGTGAACCGCACGTCCCCGGGCCGCGCGATGCGCGCCACCGCACAGGACCCCGAGGCCGCGAGGTTGATGGGCATCAACGTCAACAACACGATCTCACTCACGTTCATGCTCGGCGGGATGCTGGCCGGCGCCGCCGGGATCATCTATGCGCTGTACGGCGCGAACATGTGGTACTTCCAGGGCTTCCAGGCCGGGCTGTACGCGTTCACCGCCGCGGTGATGGGCGGCATCGGCAACATCCGTGGCGCCGTGCTCGGGGGCCTGATCATCGGCATCGTCCAGCAGCTCTGCAACTACCGGCTCGGGACGCAGTGGACGGAGGCCGTGATCTTCGTCTACCTGATCGTCGTGATGGTGCTGCGTCCGCGCGGTCTGCTCGGCGAGGAGACGAGGGAGGCGGGATGAGCGAACTGAAGGCACAGCTGCAGGAGTGGCGCGAGGCCGTCCTGGGGCGCATCCCGGCCGCGCCGGGTTGGCTGGGTGGGAACTGGAATCGCCCGGGGATCCCGTTCCTGCTCGCCGTCCTGATCGTGCTCCCGCTGCTGTTCTCCGCGGCAAGCGGATTTCTCCAGGCGACCATCTACGCGCTCGGCTACGTGGTGATGGCGCTGGGACTGAACGTCGTGATCGGCTTCGCCGGACTGCTCGACCTGGGCTACGTCGCGTTCTACGCGCTCGGCGCCTACGCGGTCGGCTGGGTCGGCTCGGACTTCATCTCCGGGGCGAACGTCAACCTCTTGGCCGGCCAGACCAGCGCATTCGGGATCCACCTGAATTTCATCCTGATCCTGGTCTGCGCGATGATCGTCACCTCGATCGCCGGGATGATCATCGGCCTGCCGACGCTGCGGCTGCGCGGCGACTACATCGCGATCGTGACGCTCGCCTTCGGCGAGATCATCGGCACACTGGTCACCAACGGCTCGAACGTCGTGATCTTCGGGCAGCCCGTGACCGCCGGCAATCTCGGCATCTCATCAGTCGACGCGCCGTACTTCCCAGGGCTCGGAACCTTCGGCCTGCTCAACCTCAGACCTTGGTACTGGCTGATTCTCGCGATCACGGTGGTGTGCGTGTTCGTCGCCTACCGGCTGCGCGACTCACGGCTCGGTCGCGCCTGGATCGCCCTGCGCGAGGATGAGGTCGCTGCCGTCTCGATGGGGATCCCATTGGTCAAGACGAAGCTGATGGCCTATGCGATCGGCGCGGCCTTCGGCGGCATGTCCGGCGTGTTCCTGGCCTCCTTCGACCAGACGGTCAACGCGTCGCAGTTCGAGTTCTCGTTCTCGATCTTCATCGTCTCGATGGTGGTCCTCGGCGGCATCGGCTCGATCCCCGGCGCGATCCTCGGAGCGCTCCTGATCTCCTACATCAACTACTACCTAATCCCTGACGTGCTGAACACGCTCCCGCACACGTTCGGGCTCAACTTCGATCTCAACGATCTCAGCATCGGCATCTACGGATTCCTGCTGGTCATCGTGATGGTCCTGCGGCCGCAGGGCCTGTGGCCGGAGAAACGCCGCAAACGCGAGTTGGCCGGCGAGGTGGCACCCGAGCTGACCGAGCTCGCGGAGCCGAGCGCCGGCGGGGTGACGGCCGGATGAGCGCCACCGATACACCGGCGGCTGCCCCGACCCCGGCACCGCCGGCGGCCGACGCGATCATGATCGTCGATAACGTCGCCAAGGTGTTCGGCGGCCTGACCGCCGTCGGTGGTGTCTCGCTCGACATCCCGCGACGCTCGATCGTCTCGGTGATCGGCCCCAACGGAGCCGGCAAGACGACGCTGTTCAACATGCTCACGGGGCTCTACAAGCCGACGACGGGTCAGATCAGCTTCGACGGTCAGGTCGTGAGCCGCTCCCGACCGGACAAGATCACCAAGCTCGGCGTGGCCCGCACCTTCCAGAACATCCGCCTGTTCGGCGCGATGACGGCAACCGAGAACGTGATGATCGGGCGCCACGCGCGCATGCGGTCGGGCCTGGGCGGCTCGATCTTTCGGCCCCCGTCGGTGCGGCGGGAAGAGCGCGATGTCGAAGCTCGCGCCCGCGAGCTGCTCGAGTATGTCGGGCTCAGCCGTGGGGCGGCCGATCGCATGTCGGTCGAGCTCTCCTACGGCGATCAGCGCCGCATCGAGATCGCACGAGCCCTGGCCTCCGATCCCAAGCTGCTGCTGCTCGACGAGCCGACGGCCGGCATGAACCCGCAGGAGTCCGAAGCGCTCAAGCAGTTCCTGTTCAAGCTGCGCGACGAGCAGAACCTGGCGATCCTGCTGATCGAGCACGACATGAAGGTGGTCATGGGGGTCTCGGAATACATCACGGTCATGGACCACGGCGTCAAGATCGCCGAGGGCACACCCGCCGATGTCCGCGCCAACCCGCTCGTGATCGAGGCCTACCTCGGCAAGCAGGACGGAGGCAGCGATGGCGCTGCTTGAGGTCACCGAAATCCGCGCCCACTACGGCGGCATCGAGGCGCTCAAGGGAATCTCGCTGACGGTCGAGCAGGGCGAGGTGGTGACGCTGATCGGCTCGAACGGGGCCGGAAAGTCGACGACCCTGCGCGCGATCACCGGTCTCACACCGGCGTCGTCGGGCAGCGTCGTGATCGACGGTGAGGACATCACGCACGTGCCGGCACACGAGATCGTCGACCGCGGAATTGCGCTCTCACCCGAGGGCCGCCACTGCTTCCCGCGCATGACCGTGCGCGAGAACCTCGACCTCGGCGCGCACCGCCGCCGCCGCGATCCTGAGGTCGCCGGCGACCTCGAGCGGATCTTCACACTGTTCCCGCGGCTCAAGGAGCGCGAGAAGCAGAAGGCGGGCACGATGTCCGGCGGCGAGCAGCAGATGCTGGCGATGGGACGGGCGATGATGGCCCGCCCGAAGCTGCTGCTGCTCGACGAGCCGTCGATGGGCATCGCACCGATCCTGGTGCAGCGCATCTACGAGACGATCGCCGAGATCAATCGCGGTGGCACGACGATCCTGCTGGTCGAGCAGAACGCCAACTACGCGCTCGATGTCTCAAAGCGCGGTTACGTGCTCGAGACCGGCCGCGTGGTGCTCGAGGGCGAATCGAGCAAGTTGCGCACCGACCCTGAAGTCCAACGCGCATACCTGGGAGCGTGAGCGGTGACGATCTTCGCGCTGATCGGAATGAAGGGCCTGTGGCTGCTGTTCGCGTGGCTGCTGTCGGCCGCGATCGGCTCCGTCGTGTCCGAGCGCAAGGGCTACGGTGAGCGTGTCGGGCTGGCCTTCGGGTTGCTGCTGACGGTCGTCGGGCTGCTGATTGTGCTGCTGCTGCCCGGACGCCCCGGCTCGCTCTGGAAGCTCGAGGGGCCACTGCCGAAACGCCCTGCGCGCAAGTAGAAGCGCGCGGCTGAGATAGCCTCAGGCGTGATGGCCACGACCGCCACCGCGACCACGCCCACAGCCACGACGACCGCCGGCGAGCTGCTGCTGATCGACGGCAACAGCCTCGCCTACCGCGCCTTCTTCGCGCTGCCGGAGTCGATCGCCACCTCGACCGGGATCCCGACGAATGCGATCTTCGGGCTCGCCTCGATGCTCGTCAAGGTGCTGACCGAGTATGGCCAGCGGCCGACGGTCGTCGTCTGGGACGGCGGCTACACCGGCCGCAAGGAGCTCTACCCCGAGTACAAGGCGCAGCGCTCGACGCGCCCCGATCTGCTCAAGGAGCAGTGGCCGCACTTCGAGCCGCTGATCGAGGCGTTCGGCTACCGCAACATGCGCGTCGAGGGCTATGAGGCCGACGACGTGATCGCGTCGATCGCCGAGCTCGCCAAGACCGGCGGCGACGACGGCGGCCCGATCCCGGTGATGATCCTCACCGGCGACCGTGACGCCTTCCAGCTGGTTGACGCCACCACGCGGATCATGGCGCCGGGGCGCGGCATCACCGACACCAAGATCTACGATCCGCAGGGGGTCGTCGATCGCTACGGGATCCCGCCGGAGCTGGTGCCCGACTTCATCGGTCTCAAGGGCGACACCAGCGACAACATCCCCGGCGTCCCCGGCATCGGCGACAAGACCGCCGCCGAGCTGCTGCAGCGCTTCGGCACGCTCGAGACGGTGCTCGAGTCGATCGACGAGATCTCCGGCGCCAAGCGCAAGGAGAACCTCACCAACCACGCCGACGACGCGCGGCTGTCCAAGCAGCTCGCCACCGCCAAGCGTGACATCCCGGTCGAGCTCGACCTCGGCGAGCTCGTCGCCCAGGAGCCAGACCGCTCGAAGCTGCGCGACACCTTCCGGCTGTTCGAGCTGCGCGATCCCCTGCGCCGCCTCGAGGAGGCACTCGGGTCCGCCGACGCAGCCGCCCCCGCGCCGGAGTCCACGGCCGCTGCTGCCGCTGCTGCAGCGGCCGTGCCACAGCGCCCAGCCGGCGTCGCCGAGCTCACGCGGCTGCCCGAGGACCTCGAGTTGACGCTCGCCGTGCATGCGCCCGAGACGCCCGAGGGGGCGCTGTTCGGCGAGAACCAGGAGTGGCGATTCGGTGTCGGTGTGGGCGGTCCGGTCGCCGGTGGGCCAGCGGGCCCACTGGCGGAGGTATTGCTCGGAACCTGTGCCGGACCCTCGGAGGTGGTCGCCGCGCTCGGCCCGCGCGCGGTTGTCGCCCACGACGCCAAGTCGCTCGGGATCGTCCCGGCGACGCTCGTGCACGACACCGACATCGGCGCCTACCTGCTCGAGCCCGCGCGCCGTGCCTACCCGTTCCGCGAGCTGACCGAGGAGCGCGGGTTCGGCGCCGCCGCCGAGGACCAGGCGGCGGCCGACGCGATCCTGCTGCGACAGCTGGCCGACTGGCAGCGCGAGCAGCTGGTCGACCGCGGCCTCGTGCAGCTGATGAACGCGGTCGAGTTGCCGCTCGTGCGGATCCTGCGCGACATGGAGACGGCCGGCCTCAAGCTCGACACCGAGCGGCTCGCGAAGATCTCATCGAAGGTCAAGGCCGAGGCCGACCTGCTCGAGGAGGAGATCTACGAGCTCGCCGGCGAGGAGTTCACGCTCGGCTCCCCGCGCCAGCTCGAGGAGATCCTGTTCGGCAAGCTCGGGCTGTCGCGCAAGCGCCGCGGCAAGACCGGCTTCAGCACCGACGCACGCGTGCTGCAGGCGATCCGTGACGAGCACCCCGTCGTCGCCAAGATCGAGCGCTGGCGCGAGCTGACGAAGCTCGCGCAGACCTACCTCGACGCGCTGCCGCAGCTGATCGCCGCCGACGGCCGCATCCACACGACCTTCAACCAGACCGCGGCCGCGACCGGCCGGCTCTCCTCGAACAGCCCGAACCTGCAGAACATCCCGATCCGCACCGCGCTCGGGCGTGAGATCCGCGCCTGCTTCGTGGCTGAGCCCGGCAACCTGCTGGTCAGCGCCGACTACTCGCAGGTCGAGCTGCGACTGCTCGCGCAGATCGCCGAGGAGGACGTGCTCAAGGAGATCTTCAACCGCGGCGAGGACGTGCACACCGCCACCGCGATGCGCGTCTTCAACGTGCCCGCCGACCAGATCGATCCGGGCATGCGCTCGAAGTCGAAGATGATCAACTACGGGATCGTCTACGGGCTCTCGGCCTACGGGATGGCCGACCGGCTGAACATCCCGCAGTCCGAGGCCGACGAGTTCATCAACCGCTACCTCGAGGGCTTCCCCGCGGTCAAGCGCTTCATCGAGCAGACGATCGACCAGGGCACCGATCAGGGCTACGTTTCGACGCTGTTCGGGCGCCGCCGTCAGGTGCCGGAGCTGCGCGCGCGGCGCTGGGAGATGCGCAAGCAGGGCGAACGCTTCGCCGTGAACATGGTGATCCAGGGCACCGCCGCGGACATCATGAAGATCGCGATGGTCCGGGCCCACGAGGCGCTCGCGACGCAGGGGCTGCGCACCCGGCTGGTGCTGCAGATCCACGACGAGCTGCTGTTCGAGGGGCCCGCCGAGGAGGCCGAGCAGGTCCGTGCGCTCGCGATCGCGGAGATGGAGGCGGCCTACGCGATGGATCCGCCGCTGGCCGTCGACGCCGGCATCGGCAGCGACTGGCTCTCGGCCAAATAGCTCGGCTGGGGCGCGCCGGTCGGCGCCGCCGCGACGGGCGCGGAACCCGCGTGCGTGGCGAGCAGCTCGCGGAACGCTGCCGGTTCCATCGGCTTGTTGAGCCAGTAGCCCTGGATCCCATCGCAGCCGAGATCGAGCAGCGCCTTCCAGGTGGCCTCGTCCTCGACGCCTTCGGCGATCACGCCGAGGTTCAGCCGGTGCGCGAGCTCGATCGTCGCGTAGACGATCGCCGCGTCGGTGGGCTCAGAGCACATGTTGGTCACGAACGAGCGGTCGATCTTGAGCCGGTCGACGGACAGCTCGCGAAGGTGGGTGAGCGACGAGTAGCCGGTACCGAAGTCATCGAGTCCGATCCTGACGCCGAGCCGGCGCAGCCGGTCGAGCACCGCGCCGACGCGGGCCGGGTTGGCCATGATCGTGCTCTCGGTGACCTCGATCTTGAGCGCGTCGCCGCCGAGTCCCCGTGATTTCAGTGCGACCTCGATCTCGTCGGGGAACGCCTCGTCGAGCAGATCGGCGACGGTCGTGTTGACGGCGACGCTCATCACGTAGCCGGCGGCCCGCCACTCGCAGAGGTTGTCGAGCGCGAGCTTCACCACGCGGCGCGTGAGCTGCCGCGACAGGCCGGCCAGCTCGGCCGCCTCGAGGAACTCGCTCGGTGGGCGCAGCGTCCCATCGGGGCGGCGCCAGCGCACGAGCGCCTCGGCACTGCGGACCAGCCGCGTGTCGGTATCGGCGATCGCCTGGAAGGCGACCTCGATCTCCTCGCCGTCGAGCGCGTCGGCCAGCTCTCCGGTCATCTCCAGCCGCTCGCGCGTGTTGACGTCGCGATCGGCCGCGTAGTACTCCCAGCCGTGGCGCGAGCGCTTGGCCTCATACATCGCGATGTCGGCGCATTTGAGCAGCGTGTCGGGACCGTCGGCGTCGCCCGGGTAGGTCGCGATGCCGGCGCTGGCGGTCAACCGCAGCGCCAGTCCATGGACCTGGAGCGGCTCGTTGAACGAGTCGAGCACGAGTTGAGCCATCGCGCCGGCGCCGGCGCGGTCGCAGTCGGGCTCGAGCAGGATCGCGAACTCATCGCCACCGAGCCGGGCCACGAGCGAACCCGGGCCGACCGCGCGCACAAGCCGCGGGCCGGTCAGCCGCAGGAGCTCGTCGCCGGCGTCGTGGCCGAGCGTGTCGTTGAGCTGCTTGAAGTTGTCGAGGTCGAGCATCAGCGCCGTCAGCGAGCCCTGGCCGTGCTGCGCCAGCGCGAGTCGCTGGTGCAGCTGCATCAGGAACATCCGTCGGTTCGGCAGCCCGGTGAGCTCGTCGGTGTGCGCGGCACGGTGGGCGTCGCGCAGCACCATCGTGTCGCGCATCGCCACCGCCACGCGCAGAATCGCGGCCAGCAGCGCCAGCCAGGTGAGCACCAGCGCGGTCAGTGAGATTTGGGAAAAGTGGTCGTAGAGAAGGATGACCGGCGGAATCAGGCCCAGCAGCGCCGGCACCGCGACGGTCGGGTGCCCGCTGCTGTCCGCTGCCGGGCCGGCAGCGGGAGCCGTGTCTGGCAGGGCGGGCGCGGAGATCCGCGGCTGCCACGCGGCCGCGGCCAATAGCGCGAACGCCGTCAGGTAGCAGAGCGTGACGGCGCTGCTCCCCGTCGACGCGTTGCCGCTGATCTGCAGCGCCCAGGTGCTGTCACCGAGCAACCAGATCGGGAAGACGACGACCAGCAGCATCCAGGTGCGATCCAGCCGCCAGCCGCGGACACTCAGCAGCGCCACGGCGAGGACGCCGAGGATCATGTCTCCGACCGGATACATAAGGTCGGTCACGAGCGCCCCGTGATCGCGCTGCGCGGCGTGGATCAGCGGCGGCGCGATGAACGCGGCGCAGAGCGCCACCGCACCGCTGGTGGCGACGAGGCCGTCCATCAGCACGCGCTGTGACTCCTGGTTGCGCGAGTGGCTACGGACGCAGATCACGAGCGCGGCGCCCACCAGCGGGTACATGCTCAACCAGAAGACGTCCGCGATCGATGGCGTCGAGGGATCGGGAAGGAACTCCAGCCAGCAGTTCCAGAGCACGCCGCCAATCGCATAGGAGCCGATTCCGGCCGCCAGCAACCACCAGATCCGGCGGGCGCGGCTCGCCTTGGCGGCGCTGCCAATCACGAGCACGGCTCCGAGCGCGTCGCTGATGCCGACCACCGGACCCGACAGTGCGCTCTCCCAGCTCGGTGCGAGCCCGAACACGACATGCAACAGGTCGGCACCGGCGGCAGCCAGCATCAGGGCGGTGCAGAGATACACCAGACGCCGCAGACCTGGGCGCAGGGATTCGGTCCGCGGCAGCAGCTGCGCGGACGGCTCTGAAAAGTCGGCGGTGACGTCGGACTGCATGCCTTTGGACCGAGTCATCGGCAGGCACATCCCGGGCCTGAAAGCACCAGCTTCTGGTGCAACAAACGGTCGACCCCCGGTTGGGGGTGTCGGCCCCGGAACCGGCCCGGTAACCCCCTACTTCGCTACGAACGAAGGGTGCGCGATGTCCAGGTAGTGGTTGAACGACCAGTCGATGAAGCGGCGCTCGCCCATCGCCTGGAGTGTCGGGCCGAGCACGCGCGGCGGCACTCGCGGAATCAGGTTCTGGACGCGCAACATCCACTCGAACTTCCACCTGTGCGTAGCGCTGAACGCCCCGTACCGCGCGAGGGCCGCGGCCTTGGACTGGCGCTCGGAGATCACGTCGGCGAGCTCGCGCCCGCAGGCGATGCCGAAATAGAAGGCGGTGCGAATGCCCTCGGCGGTCAGCGGCAGGCAGTGCCCGGCCGAGTCGCCGGTGAAGAACACGCCGTCCTCGGTCGCCTCGCGGATCCGGTGCGGGATCCAGTTGCCCTGGTAGCCGAGCGGCTCGCGCTCGAGGTCCTTCGCCAGCTGCACCGTCGTGTCCTTGACGTGGAAACGGGGGTCGAACGAGCCGACGCCGACCCGCACTTCGGAGTCGGCCGGGAAGCTCCAGCCGTAACCGGCGGGCACGTACCTGCGGTCGATCCAGATCTCGAGATCGTCGCCGGCGCCGTCGGGGTGGACCTCGAGGCCGCGCGACAGGTAGGCGTCCGGCGGCTGGATCGGCTCGCCGCCGCCGAGCACCCGGCGCCAGCCGAGCGCGTCGACGATCAGCGGTGCACGGATCTCGCCACGGTCGGTCTGAACGCTGTCGCCGGTGCGGCCCTCGACCTTCGCCGTCTCGAAGTCGAAGCCGCCGCCCTGTTCCGCCAACAGCTCGCAGAGCTTGCGGTAGTCAAACGTCGAGAACGTCCACGGCAACGCGTAGCGCGCGGTCGTGTGCGGGGTGTGGATGACGAGCTCGCCGAAGGTCTGCTGATGGGCGCCCAGCAGGTCGAGCGCCTCGAGCCACAGCGTCGGCACCCCGCAGGCGGAGGTCTGGCGCTCGCCGATCTCGTAGCGATCGACGACCATCACCTTCGCGCCCGAGGTGGCGAGCTCACGTGCGACCGACAGCCCGGCGAAGCTGGCTCCGCAGATCAGGACGTCGCAGTCGTGGTCGATCGGCGTGCGGTCGGCGCCGCGTTTGGTGGCACGTGTGGGCATGGCGGTTGCCGAGTGTAGGAATCGCGGCGCCGGCGTGCATGCGGAACCTGCAGCTGGCTACACTGAGGGGTCCACATGTCAACGATTACTGCTCCTAACCCCACCGAACTTCCGGACGCCAAGGTCGTCGAAGGTTCCGACGGCCTGCTGCTCGAGATCGACGGCAAGATCGTCCCCAACTATGACGCCACGATTCACCCCTTCTCAGAGGGCGATGTCGTAACCGGCTTCGTCGTGCGCATCGACAAGGACGAGGTCCTTGTCGACATCGGTTACAAGTCTGAAGGCGTCATCCCCGCCAACGAGCTTTCGATCCGCAAGGCGGTCGATCCCGGCGACGAGGTCTCTCTCGGCGAAGAGGTCGACGCACTGGTTCTCACCAAGGAGGACCAGGACGGTCGCTTGATCCTCTCCAAGAAGCGCGCTCGCTTCGAGAAGGCGTGGCGCCGCATCGAGGCAGCCGCCCAGTCCGGTGAGCCGGTTGAGGGTTCCGTCATCGAGGTCGTCAAGGGTGGTCTGATCATCGACCTCGGCGTGCGTGGCTTCCTGCCCGCGTCGCTGGTCGATATCCGCCGCGTCCCGAACCTCGACGAGTACATGGGTACTCAGATCGAGTGCAAGGTCATCGAGCTCAACCGCTCACGCAACAACGTGGTGCTGTCACGCCGCGCGGTGCTCGAGGAGCAGCGCAAGGAGGATCGCGAGCGGATCCTCGATCGCCTGCAGCCGGGCCAGGTCGTGGAGGGCGTCATCTCCAACATCGTCGACTTCGGCGCGTTCGTCGATCTCGACGGCATCGATGGCCTGATCCACATCTCCGAGCTGTCGTGGTCGCACGTCAACCACCCGTCCGAGATCCTCAACATCGGCGACACCGTCTCGGTGAAGGTGCTCGACATCGACCGTCAGCGCCAGCGCATCTCGCTGGGTCTCAAGCAGACCCAGGAGGATCCGTGGCAGCGGGTCGTCGACACCTACAACATCGGCGATGAGCTCGAGGGCACCGTCACGAAGGTCGTGACGTTCGGTGCCTTTGTCGAGATCCTCGACGGTGTCGAGGGACTCGTCCACATCTCCGAGCTGGCACAGCATCACGTCGAGAACCCGCGTGAGATCATCCAGCCGGGCGACCCGGTCCGCGTCAAGATCCTCGAGATCGACTCGGAGCGCCGCCGTCTGTCGCTCTCGATCAAGCGCGTCGAGGGCCAGGTGCTCCCCGTCCGTCCGATCGTCGCGCCCGCCGCCGACGAGATCGAGGATGTGCCGGAGCTCGGGCTCTCGGAGGATGTCTTCGCCGAGAGCGTCGCCGCCCCTGAGGCCGACGGGGTTGCCGAGGCTGACGAGGGTGGCGAGGCCGAGCTCGAAGCCACGCCCGAGGCTGAGGCCGAAGTGGCCGAGGTCGAGGCGCCCGCGGCCGCTGAGGTCGAGGTTGCCGAGCCCGAGGCCGAGCCGGCCGCTGCGGTTGAGGAGGCTGAGGCTGAGGAGGCCGCAGCCGCCGAGCCGGAAGCTGCGGTCGCCGAGCCCGAAGCTGCGGAGGCCGAGGTCGCCGAGCCCGAAGCTGCGGAGGCCGAGCCGGCCGCTGAGGCCGAGCCCGAGGCTTAGTCGCCGACGCCCGGCGCACGCCGGGAAGCGGCTTGTCAGCTGAGCCTTCAGAAGGGCGGTACGGTTAGCGCCGTGCCGCCCTTCGTTGCTTTAACCGGTGGGCTCGGGGCGGGTAAATCGACCGCCCTGGCCGCACTCGAGCGGCTCGGTGCGGCCGTGATCTCGAGCGACGCGATCGTCCACGAGCTGTATCTCTCAGATCAGGTCCGGGACGCCGTCAGCGCCCGGTTCGGGGCCGATGTGGCCCCCGGTGGGGTTGTCGACCGCTCCGCGCTGGCGGCGCGCGCCTTTGCCACCGACGAGGATCGCGCCTGGCTCGAGCAGCTGCTGTGGCCATTGGTCCACGCGCGGGTGGCCGACTGGCGCGAGCGCGAGGAGAGCGCTCAGCACGGGCGGGCGCCACGTGCACTCGTGGTCGAGGTCCCGCTGCTGTTCGAGGCCGGCAGCGATCACAGCTACGACGCCACGATCGCGATCATCGCCGATGAGACGATCCGCGAAGCACGTGCCAATGCACGTGGCCACCACGCCGTTGCCGCGCGCGAGGCGCGCCAGCTGAGCCAGCAGGAAAAGGCCGCTCGTTCCACATTCGTCGTTCGCAACGACGGCAGCATCGAGGAACTGGAATCCCAGCTGTCATCGATTCTTGCAATGCTGACCTGACATGGGCGTCACTCCCCGGTCCGTGAACTCCGAGCGTCGTAACTACTCGAGCTATCGCGCGCCGTCGCGAAGGCGAATCCGCAGGCGTCGAATCGCCGCGCTGCTGGTGCTGGCCGTGCTGATCGTCGGCGCGATCCTGGTACCACCGCTCGCCCGGCGCGCGATTCAGCACTTCGAGTTGCCGTTGCGGTATGCCTCGATCATCCGCCAGCAGGCCGCTGACAAACACGTCGACCCGGCGCTGATCGCCGCCGTCATCTACGCCGAGACGCGCTACCGGCCGCGCACCTCGCCGACCGGCGCCGAGGGCCTGATGCAGATCGAGCCCGCCACCGCGAAGTCCCTTGCCCGCCGCTCGCGTGGGTACACGTTCAACGTGTCCGACCTCGGCAGCCCGGCGGTCAACATCGCCTACGGCACGTATTACCTGCGCTACCTGCTGAACCTCTACGACGGGAGCAAGGTGCTCGCGCTCGCGGCCTACAACGGCGGCGAGACCAACGTCGACAGCTGGCTCAGCTCAGCCCACACTGAGCATCGCCGCTTCACGATCAAGATGATCCCGATTCTTCAGACTCGCGCCTACGTCAGCGAGGTGCTGACCAAGCAGCGCGCGTACCGCACGCACTACGCCCACCAGTTGGGCTACAGCTGACTGCTCCAGGCCCGGGTCGCCGTTTCGTGCGCGACCAGCCCCCGTTTTCCAACGAGAGCGAGCGGCGGGGCATTCATCGATTGAGTCCCGCTGGCCCGCGCACGCCGTTAAGCTGCGGTTCAGAAGCTGACTGGTGTGCGACGTCATGGCGCCCGCGCTGTGGCGCCGTCGCCTGCAGACACGGGCTCGGTCTGGAGGAACCCCGATGGTCGATCGTGGCCGAATTCTCGGCTGTGTGCGGCTCTTGACCTGCGTGGCAGGGCTGGCGGCGCTGCTGGCGCTGGGCGCCGCCGGAACGGCATCGGCGAGCAGGATCAAACCCACCGCAGTGGTTCCATCGGTCGCCCGGCTGGTGCCGGCCGACGACCGCGGCAGGACGTTCGTATCGCCGGAGAACGCGACGTACTACCCGGACGAGTTCGTCGCCGGAAACGGTCACACGATCGAGGGCATGGATCCGGAGATGCTCGATGCTCTCGCGAAGATCATGGGCATCAAGGTCACGCTCACAAACGTGCCGTTCGACGACATAATCCCCGGAATCGTCCGTGGCAAATATCAGCTGAGCATGTCTTCGATCGATGACACGACGAAGCGTGAGACGCAGATCAGCCTGGTCGACTATGCGCATGCCGGACAGAGATTCGTCACCTACGCCGGCAGCGGGGTGAGCCTTCGGAACATGGGGGACATGTGTGGGCTGGCCGTGGCTGTTCAGTACGGGACGACCGAGCTGAGCTATGTATCCGAGAAGAGCACCGAGTGCCTGGTGGCCGGCAGTAAGCCGGTCACGGTGGTGCCGTTCGCGAATCAGACACTGGTCGACAATGCTCTGCGCAGGCATCGCGTGAAGCTCGCATTGGCCGACACGCCGGTGGCCGACTCTCTGACCCGGGCGTCACACGGCAAGCTCGTGTTGGTCGGCCCGGAGACCGCGATCGCGCCTTTCGGCGTAGCTGTGCCCAAGGGGAGTCGGCTACTGCCGGCCTTACGCGCCGGAATGCGTTACCTGCAGGCACACGGCTACTACACGGCGATCCTCAAGCGATGGGGTCTTGAGAGCATCGCAATCCCAGCTTCGAAGATGGTTGTGAACGGGGCAGGAGGCTGATCGTCGGCGGTCGTGGTCCGCCGTAAAAAGGGCCCCGCGGGTTGGGGGGCGTCGTTATTCTCTAGTCATGCCTGGGGCCCGCAAGGGCAAGGCGCTCGGTCAGGTCTTGACCTGGATTGCGATGGGTGTGCTTTGGTGCTTGGCCGCACCAAACGCGACGGCGGCGGTTGGGGGCCACTCGGCCGGCACCCCGGGGTATCACGGTGCGGCTTCGTTCGAGCGCGGGTTCGCTGACAGCGTATGGATCTGGTCGGGCAACGCGAATACGACGCCGGCGCAATGGGACGCCCAGGCATACGGCGCGGGCGCCGGCATCGTGGAGGTAGAGGTTGACTGGGGCTCGTACGAGCCCAAGCCGCCACTCCCTGGCGTGAGCGCGACCGACTCGGGAAGCGCCGACTACAGCAACTGGAGCGGGCTCGACCCGACCGTCGAGACATTGGAGGCCAACAACCTGAAGGTCATGTTCCTGGTGACAGATGCGCCGACCTGGGCAGACAGCGGGACTGCGTCCCAACTGACGGACTCGGAAGGCTATGACATCAATATGACGGCGCTCGAGAACTTTATGCGGGCGCTGGCGGGCCGCTATGCCGGCTCGTACCCGGACCCGACCATCCCCGGCGTCAACCTTCCACGGGTCCAGTACTACCAGGACTGGGCGGAGGCGAACAACACCCAGCGGTTCGGTCCTCAGTGGGCGAACGTGGACGGCGACCGGGTCAATGAGGGCGCGATCCTGTACCGGGAGTCGCTGAACGCCTTCTATGCAGGGGTCAAAGCCGCCGACGAATCGGACGTCGTGATCTTCACAGGTCTCGAGCCGTGGGGTGATCCGCCCGGAGGTCAGTGGGTGGCGCCGACGACGTTCCTGGAGAACGTGCTGTGTATGAACGCAAAGCTGGTCAAGCAGCCCTGCGCCGAACCCGCACACTTCGACGTGCTGGCCGCCGATCCGTACGAGGACGGCAACGCTCCCCCAACCCAGCCCGCGCAGGCTTCCGGGGATGTTCAGTTGCCCGACCTGGGCAAGCTCGAACGCATAATGGACGCGGCGGTGGCGGCGCGGACCGTGCTGCCGCAGGCGCACAAGCCGATCTGGGTCACGGAATTCGGCTATCAGACGAAGGCTCCCAATCCGTACGGAGAAAAGCTTTCGGCCGAGGCGCTGTGGCAGGAGGAGGCCTTCTACGAAGCCTGGAAGGAGGGCGTGAGCGTGTTCCTCTGGTATCTGATCCGTGACTGGCCCGGTGCCAACTACATCGACAATTGGTTCTCCGGCGTCTACACCTACAACGACGCCCCGAAGCCGTCCTACCTCAGCTACAAATTCCCGTTCGTTGTCGTCAAGGACGGCGCCGAGGCACAGATGTGGGGGATGTCTCCGGCCGGCGCCGCGCTCTCAGTTCAGGAGCAGGTGGGTGGCAGCTGGCGGACGATCAAGGTGTTCCATCCTGCCTTCGACTCCGTGTTCACGGCGAAGATGAAGCTCCCGTCGAAGAAGAGCGTCGTCTACAGGGCGGTGCAGGGTAATTTGACGAGCCTGCCCTGGGAAGCGCACTTCTGACTCCCATCGCGGCGACATGACACACCGCGCCCGGCGCCTTGGCTACAGCAGCTGATCCTCTGGGGGCCAGTGGGGCGAAGCATCCGGCCGGCCCGGAGCCGAGTCGTCCGGCTGGTCTGGAGACGGGGCATCGGGTTGGCGCAGAGGTGGCCGCAGCTCCTTCCAGGCAAGCCCACCCACGGCGATGTCGTAGTCGAGCCGATCGCCCGCGGACAGCGGTCTGCAGGTGTCGGGCCCGATCGCCATCCGCCGGCCGTGGTGCTGGGCGCTGATTCCGGCGCCGGAGGCGGGACGTGCCTCACATCGCTGAGCGATCACCCGCCCGTCTGGCCTGCGAAATTCCAGGCCAACGGCGCCGCCCGTGCCGCCCGTGCCGCCCGTGCCGCCGGTGGTCCGCACCCGGTATCCGCCCTCGTGTACCAGCTGATGGTGATACGAGCAGAGCTGCACGAGGTTGCCGATCTCCGTCGGACCGCCACGAGCCCAGTGCTGGATGTGGTGCGCATGCAGGTGGCTGGTGTGTGTGCATCCAGGGAAGCGGCATCCGCGATCGCGGCTGCGCAGGGCCCGCCGCAGCGCCGGCGGGATCGCGCGCGTGCGCCGGCCCACGGACAGCGGCTTTCCGTTCTTCTCGATCATCGCCACCACCGCCGCGTCGCAACCCAGCCTCCGGACGGTTTCCGGGGCGAGCGCAGGCCCATCGGCGATCTCCGACTGACGCTTGATCTCATCTGACGCGAGCGTCGCGGAGTCGACATGCACGATGACCTCCGTCTGTGGCTCGCTGCCGGTTGCGAGCGCCACCAGTGCCTGTGCGCGGACCGCGCGTGCACCCAACTCGTGCAGCTCGCCGGGTACGGACTCTGCTGCCTGATCAAGTGCCGCCACCAGCGCTGCACCATCCTCGGGGGTGAGCCGCCCCTGGACCACGAGCATCCCGTCGTCATCCCAATAGGTGCTGAGTGCCTGTCGCTCGTACGCACCGGCGGCGCTGGCCGCCGTTGCCTCGAGCACACGGCCGTATTGGCGACAGAGCTTGTCCAGTTGGGCTCCGGTGGCATGGCGCGCCATCTCCACGAGGTCTGCCTCCGTCTTGTCGCTCGCCACGCGTGTCAATGCGCGCACCTTGCTGTACGAAAGCTCGCCCGAGGAGAAAGCCTGCTGTACGAGCGGCAGTCCACGCAGCATCCGAGCGACCCGAACGTGCTCACGCCCGGCGGTCAGGCCGATCCCGCAGCGCCATGAGAGCCAATGCGCACACGTGGTCACGCCCCATTCGGCCCAGCCCTCGCGCGCGTCGAACTCGGCGATCAGCGACAGCCAGCGGCAGGTCGCCGCGGCCAGGTGCGCGGCAAGAGTGCAGATCTCGCGCTCGAGATCGTCGAGCGATTGCCGGCTCACATCTCGCCGGTCGAGCAGCGCCGGCGAGGAGTCTGGGTTTGTGGTGGTGATCGAACACATGTTCGTATTCTCACCTAGGCATCGGACGAGATCGTCTCCGCGGGAATGGCGGACTCTGCGGGTGATTGAGATGGTTGATGACTCAAGGACGCTTCCGCGGAAGCGGTCCCTATCGCAGGGGAGGGGTAGCGGAGCGGGTCGTCCAGGTGCGCAGAGGGGGTGGTCCCCCGAGTAGTTGAGCGAACGCTTTGAGCGAGTGCTAAAATCGTGAGGATGGACACAAACCTGAACGATCAGAGCGATGGCGGGCATGGTCGATTCGGCTCGGATGGCGGACTCGGCTCGGATGGCGGGATGGGCGCTCCTGGCGGGCTCAGCGGGACCAAGCTGCAGATCGTCGAGGCGGCGCTCGAGACTTTGAAGGTGAATGGCTTTGCGGGGGCGAGCGCGCGGGCGATCGCGCATGCCGGAGGCTTCAACCAGGCGCTGATCTTCTACCACTTCGGCAGCGTGCAGAACGCCCTGTTGGCGTCGCTCGATCTGATCAGCGCGCGGCGGCTGGCCGAATACGGGCCGGCGTTCGAGACGGCTCAGACGCCGACCGAGCTCGCGCGCCTCGCGCGGGTGATCTACGACGAGGATCGCGAGCGGGGCTACGTCACCGCGCTTGGTGAGATGGTCAGCGGCGGTGTATCAGATCCGCTGCTCGGCGCCGAGGTCGCGGCGCGGATCGAGCCCTGGATCGAGATGGTCGAGCGCAAGCTCGAGCAGTTCTCCGAGCGGGTGCCGCTGCCACTGCGGGCCCTGGTGCCGATGCCGGCGAAAGACCTCGCCTTCGGCATCGTCTCGGCCTACTTCGGCGTCGACATGCTCAGCCATATGCAGCGCGACCACACCCGCGCCGAGTCGCTGCTTGACCTCGCCGACCGTCTGGCGACGCTGCTCGAGACCGTGCTGCCCCCGACGACCATCCTGCCGGCGACGACCGTGCCGCCCTCGACGACCGCGCCGCCCTCGACGACCGTGCTGCCACCAACCCCGGAGGCCCGAGCATGAGCAACCACCAGCCAATCGATGTCGTAACGGGAGCCTTCAGCTACTCCGGTGCACAGATCGCCGAGCTGCTGCTCGACTCGGGACGTGGGGTGAGGACGCTGACCCACCACCCGCAGCGCGAGCATCGGCTACAGGGCAGCATCGACGTCCGGCCCTACCGCTTCGACGATCCGGCCGAGCTTGCCCGCAGCCTCGAGGGAACCGAAACGCTCTACAACACGTTCTGGGTCCGCTTCGACCACGGCAGCACGAGCTTCGCGAACGCGATCGAGTGTTCGCGCATGCTGTTCTACGCCGCGCGGCAGGCGGGAGTCAAGCGGATCGTGCACGTCAGCATCACGAACCCGTCACTGGAGTCGCCGCTGCCGTATTTCCGCGGCAAGGCGCTCGTCGAACACGCGCTCGCGCAGTGCGGCGTTCCGTACACGGTCGTCAGACCGACGCTCGTCTTCGGTGGCGAGCGTGACGTCCTGGTCAACAACATCGCCTGGATCCTGCGGCGGATGCCCGCGTTCGCTCTGCCGGGAGACGGCAGCTACCGCGTGCAACCGGTCCACGTCGACGACCTCGCGAGGATCTGTACCGAGGCCGGCGCCGGGACCGGAGACCGGGTGATCGACGCGGCCGGGCCTGAGACGATGTCGTTCCGTGATCTGGTTGCCGGTGTCCGCGGTGCCGTCGACACGCGGTCGCCGATTCTGCGGCTCCCGGCGCCGGTGATGCTGGCTGCGGCACGCGCGCTCGGGCTGCTCGTCAAAGACGTCGTCCTGACCGCAGATGAGATCCGCGGGCTGATGGCAGGTCTGCTCGTGTCTCACGACCCGGCTCGCGGACGGATCGCCTTCAGCGACTGGCTCGACCAGAACAGCGCCGCCGTCGGCCGCGTCTACGCCAACGAGCTCCAGCGCCACTTCGCGACGACCGCGGCCTAGCGGACCGCGGCCCAAGCGGACGAGCGCCTAGCGGACGAGGGCCGAGCGGACCAGCTCGAGCACCGCGTCCGCGGCGATCGTCATCTGTTCAGGTTCGCGGCGCACCTGGCTGAGCAGCAGTCCGCCCTGTAAGAGCATCAAGGTCTTGGTCGCGAGCAGTGCCGGGTCGACCTCGGAACGAAGCTCCCCGCGCGCGGCCATCGTCTGCAGCCCGGCGGTGAGCGACTGCTCCCAACGCCCGAGTCCGTCGGCCAGGATCAGCCGCGAAGGCTCATCGTGCTCTGCCAACTGGCCCGCGAGTGTGCCGATCGGACAGCCGGGCGTGCCCCGCTCGAACTGCAACCCGACGATCGCGTCGAGGTAGCGTGCGATGCCCGCCACAGAGTCGAAGCCCGCGATGATCTCGGCCTGGGTGTCGTTGACGGCGTCGCAGGTCGACTCGGCGACCGCGCGCAGCAGCTCGTCGCGGTCGGCGAAGTACAGGTAGAGCTGACTCTTCGACGCGTGCGCGAGCTCGCGCACGTCGTCGAGCGAGGTGCCGGCGACGCCGCGCTCGGCCACCAGCTCGGTCGCGGCGCGCACGATCCGCTCGCGCGTCGCCCTGCCCCTCGCCGTTCGCGGTTGTTGCCTGTCCACCAGCCAGATTCTAGCCGTAGTTGGACCGTTTAGTCCAGATACGTGCTACGGTGGTCCAAACGTCAACTTGGACCATTTAGTCCAGATAGCTGTGGGAGCAAAGATGAACTTCGAAGGCAAGACAGTGCTCGTCACCGGCAGCACCTCCGGGATCGGTCGCGCGGCGGCGGAGCAGTTCGGGCGCGGCGGGGCGACGGTGATCGTCACCGGCCGTGACGCGACGCGCGGCGCAGAGGTCGTTGCCGCGATCGAGGCAGGACCAGGCAGTGCGCGGTTCATCGCGGCCGACCTCGCGGAGGCGGATGGGGCGCGGCAGCTGGCGGCCGCGGTCGGCAACGTCGACGTGCTCGTCAACAACGCCGGCATCTTCCCGTTCGGCGCGACCCACGAGATCCCGATCGAACAGGTGCGGGCGGTGTTCGACTTCAACGTCGTCGCACCCTTCACCCTGGTCGCGGCGTTTGCCCCGGGCATGGCCCAGCGCGGCAAGGGCGCGATCGTCAACGTCTCAACGATGGTCGCGAGCTTCGGCAACCCCGGCATGTCCGCCTACGGTGCGTCGAAGGCGGCGCTCGAACTGCTGACCAAGGCCTGGGCTGCCGAGTACGGGCCGGCCGGCGTGCGGGTCAACACCGTTGCCCCGGGTCCGACGCGCACGCCCGGCGTCGCCGAGGCCGGTGACCTGATCGATCGGCTCGCGAGCACGCTGCCGCTACGCCGGCCGGCGTCCGCTGAGGAGATCGCCAACGCGATCGTCTACCTCGCATCCGACGACGCCAGCTTCATCACCGGCGCGATCGTTCCGGCAGACGGCGGCCGCGTCGCGGTCTAAAGCCCAAGGCACTCGTGCAGCGACTCCGACGTTCGGGGGACGCTGCACGGGTGGCGCGGCTCAGATCGCCGCCGGATCGAGCAGGCCGTCCTCGGTGACGACACCTGTGACGTCGCCGAGCTCGAGCACCTTGTAGGCGGAGACGGCGCCGAGCTTCTCGCTGCTGGCGAGCACGAACGTCTCAGCCGCGCGCGCGGACAGCGCGCGCTTCATCGCGGCCTCCTCGGGATCGCCGGTCGTCAACCCGTGCTCGGCGTGCACGCCGGTGACGCCCAACAGGAACAGGTCGGCGGACACGGAGGCGGCCGCCTCGACCGTGAAGGCGCCGCAGGCGACGGCCGAGTGCTTGTAGATACGCCCGCCGAGCAGCAGGATCTCGACGTTCGGGTGGGGAACGAGCGCGGCTGCGATCGTCGGACTGTGGGTGATCACGGTCGCCGCGAGATCCAGGGGCAGCGCCCGCGCGACCGCCAGGGTGGTGGTGCCGCCGTCGAGGATCACGCGGTGATCTTCACCGATCAGGCCGACCGCGTGCGAGGCGACCAGGCGTTTGCTCTCCGGCTCGACCGACGCCCGCGTCTCGTAGTCCACCAACGCCCGTGACACCGGCACGGCGCCGCCATAGACCCGCTGGCACAGCCCGGCGGCGGCGAGGTCACGCAGGTCGCGGCGCACGCTGTCCTCGGAGATCCCGAGCTCGACCGCCAGGTCGCGCGCGACCAGCTTCCCGTCGGCTCGCAAGCGTGAGAGCAGCAGTTCACGTCGTTCCGAGACAAGCATGCACGGAAAAGCGTACTTCACCGCACGAATCTGCACGTTCATGCAGTAACGTGCAGAACCATGCAAGCAAAACCACAGCCAAAACCACAGCTCATCCTGATCGCCGGGCCCTACCGATCCGGCACAAACGACGACCCCACACAGATGGCGGCCAACCTGACAAAGCTCGAGCAGGCCGCGTGGCCGATCTTCAGGGCCGGCCACATCCCGATGATCGGCGAGTGGGTGGCGCTGCCTGTGCTGAGCAGCGCCGGCGCGACCGAAGGTCCGCTCGATCCCCTGGCGGAACAGGTGATGTACCCGACCGCGCAGCGCCTGCTCCAGCACGCAGACGCGGTGCTCAGGCTCGCGGGCGAATCGACCGGCGCCGACCAGGACGTGGAGATCGCCAACGCCCGCGGGATCCCGGTCTACCACGCGCTCGACGAGGTGCCGGGCGTCACGCTGTAAGCGACACCGAGGGGTGGCCAAGCGAGGCCACCCCGAAAGTCAATGCGGTCAGATCCTGACCACCCCGCCGCTAGCATCAAGAGCCGCGATGCCCGGATTCGAACTCGACGCGACCTTCAGCCCGACGGCCGACCAGCCGGTGGCGATCACGAGCCTCGCGGAGGGGCTCGATAACGGCGAGCGGATGATGACGCTGCTCGGCGCGACCGGCACCGGCAAGACGATGACGATGGCGGCGACGATCGCCGAGGTCAACCGCCCGGCGCTGGTGATCGCGCACAACAAGACGCTCGCCGCGCAGCTCTGCAATGAGTTCCGCACGTTCTTTCCGCGCAACGCGGTCGAGTACTTCGTCTCCTACTACGACTACTACCAGCCCGAGGCCTACGTCCCCAGCAAGGACCTGTACATCGAGAAGGACTCGGCGATCAACCAGGAGATCGATCGCCTGCGGCACGCCGCCACCGCGGCGCTGTTCGCACGACGCGACGTGCTGATCGTGGCGAGTGTCTCCAGCATCTACGGCCTCGGCAGCCCCGAGGTCTACGACGAGAACCTGCAGACGATCACCAAGGGCGCGATGATCGACCGCGACGGCCTGCTCAGGAAGCTCGTCTCGATCCAGTACACCCGCAACGACACCGCGCTCGCGCGCGGCACGTTCCGCGTAAGGGGAGAGACGCTCGAGATCTGGCCGGCCTACGCCGAGACCGCCTACCGGCTCAGCATGTTCGGCGACGAGGTCGAGCACCTGCAGCACTTCGACCCGGTGACCGGCGAGTTGATCGAGGACGACCTCGAGCATGTGGCGATCTGGCCGGCGAGCCATTACAACGTGCGCGAGGGCCACATCGACGAGGCGGTGGCGGCGATCGGCAAGGAGCTGGGCGAGCGCTGTGCCGAGCTCGACGCCGAGGGCAAGCTGCTCGAGTCCCACCGCCTGCGGCAGCGCACCCAGTACGACATGGAGATGCTGCGCGAGATGGGCTTCTGCAGCGGCATCGAGAACTACAGCCAGATCCTCGACGGCCGCAAGACCGGCGAGCGGCCCTACTGCCTGCTCGACTACTTCCCCGACGACTTCGTCTGCTACATCGACGAGTCGCACCAGACGGTGCCGCAGATCGGCGGTATGTACGAGGGCGATCGCAGCCGCAAGCAGACGCTCGTCGACTACGGCTTCCGCCTCCCGAGCGCGATGGGCAACCGCCCGCAGACCTTCCAGGAGTTCCTCAGCATCACGCCGCAGATCGTGTTCGTCTCCGCGACGCCGGGTGAGTACGAGCGTTCGCACTCGACCAGGACAGTCGAGCAGATCGTGCGACCGACCGGGATCGTCGACCCGGAGATCGAGGTCCGCGAGACCAAGAACCAGATCGACGATCTGATGAACGAGATCAAGCTGCGGGTCGAAAAGGACGAGCGCACGCTGGTCACGACGCTCACCAAGAAGATGTCCGAGGACCTCACCGACTACCTGCTCGAGATGGGCTTCAAGGTCCGCTACCTGCACTCCGAGGTCGACACGCTCGAGCGCATCCAGATCATCCGCGAGCTGCGGCTCGGCGAGTTCGACGTGCTCGTCGGCGTCAACCTGCTGCGCGAGGGCCTCGATCTCCCCGAGGTCAGCCTGGTCGCGATCCTCGACGCCGACAAGGAGGGCTTCCTGCGCGGCGCCACCAGTTTGATCCAGACGATCGGCCGCGCGGCCCGCAACGTCGAGGGCCGCGTGCTGATGTACGCCGACAAGCAGAGCGCGGCGATGCAGGCCGCGATCGAGGAGACCGACCGCCGCCGCGCGATCCAGGTCGCCTACAACCAGCAGCACGGGATCACGCCCGAGACGATCACCAAGGGGATCTCGGACATCGCCGAGTTCCTCCAGGGCCAGTCGAAGGTTCCGAAGTCACGCCGGCGCCGCCAGCGCGACGCGGCGAGCACGATGTCGCCGGCGGAGATCGAGCACAAGCTGGTCGAGCTCGAGGAGGAGATGCTCGCCGCGGCCGAGGATCTGCGGTTCGAATACGCAGCGAGACTGCGTGATGAGATCCGCGACCTCAAACATGAGTTGGATGTTGCGGTCGCGGAGGGGCGCGTCCGCTAGATTCTCCGGCGCATGGCGCTGGACAGACAGAGCATCGAGAAGCGCGACTTCCCCATCGGGCGGCGCGGCTACGACCCCGCGGCGGTCGACGCGCATCTCACCGAGATCGCCTCGCAGGTCGAGGAGCTGCGCGTGACCGCACGGCGTCACAGCGAGTCGCTGGCGTCATCGGCGAGCGAGCAGGTGCGTGCGATCGTCGAGGCCGCCGAGGCCAGCGCCACCGAAATCCTGCGCCAGGCCGAGACCGAGGCGCGCGAGATCCGCGCCGAGGCCGCTCAGGAGGCGCAGGCGGCACGCACCGACGCGACCACGCAGGCGCGCGACTACGTCGGCCGCGTGTCCGAGTCGACGACCGTGATGCTGCAGCGCCTGAACGCGATGGAGTCGGAGCTGTCGTCGCTGATCGACGGCCTGCGCACCGGCTCGAACCGCCTCAACGCCGATCTGCAGCTGCTCGAGGGCAACTTCGACGGCGTGCGCGACGCGGTCGGGCCACGCGCCCAGTTTGCGACGGAGGCCGAGCCCTCCACTGCTGGCCCGCTGGCCAGCAGTGTCGAAGAGCCGGAGCCGGCGACGGAGGTCGTGGCCGCGGTGGCGGAGACGGTCGCGGTCGAGGCCGGCGAGCAGCCGGAGCCGGAGCCCGAGGCAGCCGACCTCGAGGGCGCGCGGCTGGTGGCCCTGAACATGGCGCTGAACGGCACGCCGCGCGAGGAGACCAACCGCTACCTCGCCGAGAATTTCGACCTCGACGACCGGCAGCTGCTGCTCGACGAGGTTTACGCGTCGGTCGCGGACTGAAGCTGACCGCAACTTGCGGCCTTCGGGCCGCGGAGACCACCAGAACGTCTGTTCGCCCGCCTATCATGTGGGTAGTGGATCAGCTGATCGTCTCGGGCGCGCGCGAGCACAACCTCAAGGACATAACCGTTGCGATTCCGCGCGACTCGCTGACGGTCATCACCGGGCTTTCGGGGTCGGGGAAGTCGTCGCTCGCCTTCGACACGATCTATGCCGAGGGGCAGCGCCGCTATGTCGAGTCGCTGTCCGCCTACGCGCGCCAGTTCCTGGGGCAGATGGACAAACCCGACGTCGACTCGATCGAGGGACTGTCCCCGGCGATCTCGATCGACCAGAAGACGACCTCGCGCAACCCGCGCTCGACGGTCGGCACGGTCACCGAGATCTACGACTATCTGCGACTGCTGTGGGCACGGATCGGCAAGCCCCACTGCCACATCTGCGGCAAGCCGATCACCGGCCAGTCGGCCGAGCAGATCATCGACCAGGTGATGGAGCTCGCCGAGGGCTCGCGCTTCATGTTGATGGCGCCGATCGTGCGCGGGCGCAAGGGCGAGTACGGCAAGCAGCTCGAGGAGCTGCGCAACGAGGGCTTCACGCGCGCGAAGATCGATGGCGAGCTGCGCCGGCTCGACGAGGAGATCGCGCTCGACAAGAAGTTCAAGCACGACATCTCGATCGTCGTCGACCGGCTGGTGATGAAGGACGATCTGCGCAAGCGCCTGGCCGACTCGATCGAGACGGCGGTGTCGCTGGCCGGTGGCATGCTCGAGGTCGAGCTCGTCGACAGCGGTGAAGTGACGCTCTACAGCGAGAAGTTCGCCTGTCCCGAGCACGGCCCGAGCCTGGTCGAGCTCGAGCCGCGGATCTTCAGCTTCAACTCACCGCACGGCGCCTGCCCGCGCTGCACCGGCCTGGGCTCGCAGATGGAGATCGACCCCGAGCTGGTCGTGCCCGACCCGGGGCTCTCGATCGGCCAGGGCGCGATCGCGCCGTGGGCGGCGAGTGCGTCGGACTACTACGAGCAGCTCACCCAGGCGATCTCCGAGCGCTACGGGATCGATAACGACGCGCCCTGGGGCGAACTGCCCGAGGAGCAGCGCGACTTCTTCATGTACGGCTCGGGCGGTGAGCGCTTCCAGGTCGCGTACCGCAACCGCTTCGGTCGCCGGCGCAACTACACGACGGCGTTCGAGGGCATCGTCAGCGGGCTGCAGCGCCGCTACCACGAGACCGACTCGGAGTTCGTCAAGGAGAAGATCGAGGAGTACATGACGTTGCGGCCGTGCCCCGACTGCAACGGCGCGCGCCTGCGTCCCGAGTCGCGGTCGGTGTTCGTCAGCGGGCTGCCGATCAACGAGTTCACGGCGCTGTCGGCGCGGCGGGCGCTCGACTGGGTGCGCGAGCTCAAGCTCTCCGACCACGATCGCCGCATCGCCCACCTGATCCTGCGCGAGATCGAGGAGCGGTTGAGCTTCCTCGAGAACGTCGGCGTCGGTTACCTCAGCATGGAGCGCGCGGCCGCGACACTGTCGGGTGGCGAGGCTCAGCGGATCCGCCTGGCGACCCAGATCGGGTCGTCGCTGGTGGGCGTGCTCTACATCCTCGACGAGCCGTCGATCGGGCTGCACCAGCGGGACAACCACAAGCTGATCACGACGCTCGAGCGGCTGCGCGACCTCGGCAACACCGTGCTCGTGGTCGAGCACGACGAGGACACGATGCGCGCCGCCGACCATGTGCTCGACGTCGGTCCGTACGCCGGTGAGCACGGGGGGCACATCGTGGCGCAGGGCACCGCCGATGAGATCGCGCAGGTCGAGGATTCGCTCACCGGCCAGTTCCTCAGCGGGACGCGGCGGATCGACGTGCCGAAGAAGCGGCGCAAGCCGGCCGGCTACATCGACATCAAGGGTGCGGCCGAGAACAACCTCAAGGGCATCGACGTGCGGGTGCCGTTGGGCGTCCTGTGCAGCGTCACCGGCGTATCGGGCTCGGGCAAGTCGACGCTCGTCAACGAGGTGCTGTTCAAGTCCGTCGCCAACCGGCTGAGCGCCAGGCGCGTGCGCGCCGGCGTGCACACCTCGATCAGCGGACTCGAGCAGCTCGACAAGATCATCTCGGTCGACCAGTCGCCGATCGGGCGCACGCCGCGGTCGAACCCGGCGACCTACATCGGGCTGTTCGATCAGATCCGCGACCTGTTCGCGCGCACGCCGGAGGCGCGGGCCCGTGGCTACAAGCAGGGCCGCTTCTCGTTCAACGTCAAGGGCGGGCGCTGCGAGGTCTGCAAGGGCGACGGCCAGATCAAGATCGAGATGCACTTCCTGCCCGACGTGTACGTGCCCTGCGAGCAGTGTCACGGCAAGCGCTACAACCGTGAGACGCTCGAGGTGCGGTTCAAGGGCAAGACGATCGCCGACGTGCTCGAGATGCCGATCGCCGAGGCGCTCGAGTTCTTCGAGCACATCCCCAAGATCAAGCGGCGGGTGCAGACGCTCAACGACGTCGGGCTCGGGTACATGCGGCTGGGACAGCCGGCAACGACCCTGTCCGGTGGTGAGGCGCAGCGCGTCAAGCTCGCCGCGGAGCTCGCCAAGATCGCGACCGGCCGCACGATCTACATCCTTGACGAGCCGACCACCGGTCTGCACTTCGCCGACATCCAGCGCCTGCTCGAGGTGTTGCAGCGGCTCGTGGATGCCGGCAACTCGATCGTCGTCATCGAGCACAACCTCGATGTGATCAAGGTCTCCGACTACCTGATCGATCTCGGGCCCGAGGGCGGCGACGAGGGCGGCAGCCTGATCGCGGTCGGCACGCCCGAGAAGATCGCGGAGGTGGAGGAGTCCTACACCGGGCACTTCCTCAAGCCGCTGCTGGGCGAGAAGACCCGGCGCGCGCGGCGCGCCGAGCCGATACTTGTGTCGTGATCGCGGACGGCCGGTTGTGGCTGCAGAAATGGCGCTGGTATCAGCGCAACAGCCTGCCCTGGAACCGCGCGCGGATCCACTACGAGCTGGCTCGCCGCCAGGCTTTCGCACGCTGGCCCCTGCATGGTGGCGTGCTCGAGGCGCTGCGTGACGGCCGGCTCGAGATCGGCCCGCAGGTGCTGTTCGAGCCGGGCGTCTGGCTGACGCTGCCGGCGCCGGGGCGGATCCGCATCGGTGGCGGCAGCTTCTTCAACCTCGGGGTGATGGTGGCGGCGCTCGAGCTGGTCGAGATCGGTGAGCACTGCATGTTCGCCAACGGCTGCGTGATCACCGACTCCAATCACCGCTTCGATGACCATCAGCGTCCGGTCCCGTGGCAGGGCTTCACCAGTAAGGGGCCGACGCGCATCGGCGACAACGTCTGGTGCGGGGCGCACGTGGTGATCACCAGCGGGGTCACGGTCGGCGAGCGCTGCGTGATCGGAGCGAACTCGGTCGTCACCGACGACATCCCGCCGTTCTCGGTGGCGGCAGGCGCGCCGGCGCGCGTGCTGCGCACGGTATCCTGAGTCACATGTCTGGAATCAGCAACGACAAGTCCCCGCTCAGCGGGAACGTGGCAACTCCCGGCCAGCAGGCCGATGAGGTGCAGCTCGGTAAGCGCCAGGTCTCGCAGGAGCAGGAGGATCAGGAGACGGCCGATGCGACCGTCGTCGAGATCAGTAGCTCGGCTGCGAGTGAGGCCGGCAGCGCCGGCGCCGCCGATGCGACGGCTGAGGTGCCGGAGGATGTCGACGCCGCCGGTTCGCTGGCAGCGGGACTCGCCGGTCAGGTCACCGGTGACGCGGAGCAGGCGTCCGCGGTGCATACGGAGATCTCCGCCGCGATGGCGCTGAAGCTGACGAGCTGACGCGAGCGGCCCGCGCGGGCCCTAGGAGTTCTTGATCACGATGCCGGCGAGGATGTTCGCCACGTGCTCGGTCGCGTCGATCGCGTCCTCGAGCCGCTCGAACAGGTCCTTCCAGCGGATCACGACCATCGGATCGATGCCGCCGTCGAACAGTGACGCGATCGCCTCGCGGGTGATGCGATCGCCCTCGTTCTCGAGGCGGTTGATCTCGACGGTATGAACTGAGATGTCGTTGAAGCCGCGCAGGTGCGGCATCGCCTCGGCGACCTGAACGCAGGCCTGCTGCAGAACCTGTGCCAGCTTGATCGCCTGATCCATCGGCGCCTCGATCTTGTAGAGGCCGAGGTAGTCAGCGACCTCCTCGATGTAGTCGGCGATGTCGTCGAGCGCCGAGGCGAGCGCGAGGATGTCCTCGCGGTCGATCGGCGTCACGAACGTGTGGTTGAGGCGATCGAGGATCTCGTGCGTGATCCGGTCACCCTCGTGCTCGGTATCGCGGATGTCCTGCGCGAGCTTGCGGTTGTCCGGATAGTCGGTCAGCAGCTCCTCGAGCAGCTCGGCGGCGCGCATGACGTTGCGCCCGGCCTCCTCGAACAGCTCGAAGTAAACGCGGTCGCGCGGGGCGAAAACCTGTGTGATGCGCGGCACGCTCCGCATGCTACTTCCGTTTGCGCGCGTGCCGCGCCAGGCGAGGTCAGGACTGCGGTTTATGTCCGCTCAGTGCGGACAGTTCGGCCCGAAACTCGGCCAGTTGGTCGGCGTCGATCGAGTAGCAGTGCTCGGCCGCCGGGTAACGGTGCTCGCGCACGTCGGCCGCGTAGGCGGCGACGCCCGCGTTCATCTCGCCCTGAAGGCTCGCGTAGCGCTGCACGAAGCGGGCACCACCACCCTCGCGGATCCCCAGCAGGTCGTGGAACACCAGCACCTGGCCATCGGTCGCGGGGCCGGCGCCGATCCCGATCACCGGGATCTCGACGATCCTCATCAGCTCCTCGGTGACGGCGGCGGGGATCGCCTCGAACACGAGCGCGAAGCAGCCGGCATCCTGGAGCGCGAGGATCTCACGGGCGATGCGCGCTGCCCCCGCGGCGCTGCGGCCCTGGGCACGGTTGCCGCCGAGCGCGGTTGCGGTCTGCGGAGTGAGACCGACATGGCCCATCACCGGGATCCCGGCCTGGACGATCGCCCGTGCGCGCGCAACGGAGGTCGCGTTTCCGCGCTCGAGCTTGATCGCGTCGGCACCGGTCTCCTTGACGAAGCGCATCGCGGTGCGCACCGCCTGCTCGTCGGACTCCTCGTACGAGCCGAACGGCAGGTCGGCGATCATGAACGGTGTGCGCAGTCCGCGCCTGACGGCGCGCGCGAGCATCAGCATCTCCTCGGTGCTGACGCCGACGGTCGAGGGGTAGCCGAGCACCATCTCGGCGCCGGAATCGCCGACCAGCACGATGTCGACGCCTGCCGCCTCGGCGGTCTGAGCGCTGGGGAAGTCGTAGGCGGTGACCATCACGAGCGCCTCGCCGCGGGCGCGCTTCTCGTTGATGATCGGAAGTGTCACCGGCAGGCGCGAGGCGTCCTGGGGGGCTGTGATCTGCGGTGTATGCGAAGACATGTCAATCACTCCTCGTGTTGCTTCCCGCCGCCACCGGCGGTCGAGAGCTCGTTGGAACTGAGAGCAGCTGGTTGTCGATCAATCGGGTCTGGCCAACCCAGGCCGCGACCAGCGCAAGCGCCGGTCCGCCCACGCTGGTTATCGGCACCAGCGTCTCAGGGTTGACGATCTGCAGGTACTCGACCTTCACCTGGGGGTCCTCGAGCTCGGCCTCCGCCGCGGCGAGGATCGTCGCGACCTCGGTCTCACCCGCCGCCGTCAGCACCTGTGCGGTGGCCAGCGCCTGGTACAGCGCGGTTGCGCGGTCGCGCTCAGCGGGGCTGAGGTGCGCGTTGCGGCTCGACATCGCGAGGCCGTCGGGCTCGCGCACGGTCGGGCAGACCTCGATCTGCACCGCCATGTTGAGATCGCGGACCAGGCGCCTGATCACGACCGTCTGCTGCGCGTCCTTCTGCCCGAAGTAGGCGACGTCGGGGGCGACGATGTTGAAGAGCTTGCTGACGATCGTGGCGACCCCGTCGAAGTGCTCGCGGCCACGGTGCACGCCCTCGAGCAGCTCGGTGATGCCGGCGATGCTGACGGTCGTGGCGAAGCCGTCCGGATAGATCTCGGCGGCGCTCGGAGCGAACAGGTAATCGACCTGCTCATCGGCCGCGGCGACCGCGTCGCGTGCCTCGTCGCGTGGGTAGGCGGCGAGGTCACCGGACTCGTTGAACTGCGTCGGGTTGACGAACAGCGAGACCACCACCTCATCGCACTCGCCGCGCGCGCGGCGGATCAGCGAGAGGTGACCCTCGTGCAGCGCGCCCATCGTTGGCACGAGGCCGATGCGGCGCCCCGCGCGTCGCGGCTGCGCGAGCGCGGCCTTGAGCTCGGAGACCGTGCGCAGCGTCCTCATGCGTGCTCCAGCGGCGTCGCCGCGAGTGCCCGCGTGGCATCGCTGAGGGCGTCGAACAGCGCGCTCAGCTCCGGCGTGCGCTCGGCCACCGCCTCGCGCTGGCGCGTCACGGTCAGCTGATCGCCGCGGGCGACCGGGCCGGTCAGCGCCCGCTCCGGGCCGAGCTCGACCCAGTTCTCGACGCTCGCGCGCACGAGCGGCGCGAGCGCTTCGCGACCGACCCCGGCCGTGGCGGCGAGACGTTCGGCCGCGGCCTCGAGCGTCACCAGGAAGTTCGATGCGATCGAGGCGGCGGCGTGGTAGGCGACACGATCCTCGGGGCTGATGTGGACCGGATTCATCGCGAGTGCCCGGACGATCCGTCTGGCCACTCCAGACGCCCGCTCGCTGCTCGCGTCAATCGCGGCGGTGGCGCCGGTGAAGTCGGTGCGGCCGTGCGACACGGTCATCAGCGGGTGCAGTGAGAACGCCTCGTGCGGCGCCAGCGGCTCGAGCCCGGTCGCGCCCGAGCAGTGGCCGACGATCGCCTGCGGGTGGACTGCCGCAGCCGCGGCGGCGATCTCGCGGTCGGGCACGCACAGCAGGACGACACCGCTGCCGGCGGCGTCAGCGCCACGACCCAGCGGTCCAGTCAGCTCGAAGTCATCGTTCCCGTGCAGTGCGGCTGCGATCGCGGTTCCCAGACGTCCGGCACCGATGATCGCGATCCGCATGGCCCCACGGTTGGAGTCTGTGCGTTGCATCTCTCTCAGGTCCATCCCTCGGAGGTCGAGGTGACGGCCACTGTTAATGGTACCCAGGATGCGGCGTGGTTAGCATCGCCTCTCGTGAGGACCGCTAGCGAACGCCGTGAGCTGCTGAAGGCCGTCTACCAGGAGGCCCGCGGCTGCGTGGCCTGCGCGCTGCACGAGACCCGCACCAACGTCGTGTTCGGCTCGGGCAACGCCGACGCCGACCTGATGTTCGTGGGCGAGGCGCCCGGCGCCAACGAGGACCAGCAGGGGCTGCCGTTCGTCGGTCAGGCCGGCAAGCTGCTCGAGAAGCTGCTGGGCGAGATCGGGCTGGAGCGGGGCGATGTGTTCATCGCCAACACCTTGAAATGCAGACCTCCGGGCAACCGCGATCCCTATCCGCACGAGCTCGAGTCGTGCAGGCACTACCTGGAGAGTCAGCTCGAGCTGATCGCGCCGACGATGATCTGCACGCTCGGGAACTTCGCGACCAAGCTGCTGCGGGGCGAACCGACGGGGATCTCGAAGATCCACGGGCAGCCGGAGCTGCGCACGATCGGGCCGCGCACGGTACGGCTCTATCCGCTGTACCACCCGGCCGCGGCACTGTACACACCCTCGACGCTCGAGATGCTGCGTGGCGACTTTCTGCGGATCCCGGAGATCCTCGCGCTCGGGCCTCCGGACCAGCCGGAGCCCGCGGTTACGGAGCCGGAGCCTGCGGCCGCGTTGCCCGAGCCGGCGGTTGCGCAGCCCGAGCCTGCGGCCGCGGCGCCCGAGCCTGCGGCCGCGGCGCCGGCGCCGGAGGTGTCGCCGGAAGCGGAGCCGCCGGACGCCGAGCAGCTCGGCCTATTCTGAGCCCGGCTCGGCTGCGTCGGCTCCAACCGCCGGGGTCAGCACCGGCCGGCGCGCCAGCGCCGCGGTGAAAGCGACGGCCGCGCCGATCAGCTGCACCAACAGCACGACCGTGGCAAACGACGAGGGGTGCCGTGACGCCTGCAGCAGCAGCACGGGCTCGATCGCTGCGACCACGCCGATCGCCGGCAGGAACCAGACCCGCTTGAGCGCCAGCATGTACTGAACGGCCAGGTAGGTCGCCGCGAGTACCGTGAACGCCGCTCCCAGCGGCAGCAGCGATGACGAGGCGATCGCCTTGTCCCGGCCGAACACCGTCGCCAGCAGCGGATGCGCGGCGAAGGCGTAGATCAGCATGCACGGCACCGCACAGACCAGCACGATGGCGAACGACTTCAGCAGCACCGGACGCGTGTCGTGGCCTTGAGAGCGCAGCCGCGAGGTCTCCGGTACGAGGTAGAAGCTCGCGCCCATCGCCACCCAGATCAGCACCTTGGCGGCGACCGCGGCGACCGCGTAGGAGCTCGCGACCTTTGTTGAGAAGCGATGATTCGCGGTGATCAGGTCGATGTTCTGCAGCAGCTGAATGATCGCCAGCGCGGTGATCGGGACCGCCGCTGTCCACACGTGTCGACCGAAGCTGAGCGCGCCCGAGGCGGCGTTGCGTAGGCGCCAGCGCGGGTATGCGGGACCGGCAACCCGCCTGTAGATCACAAACGCGCAATACGAGCTCATCGCGATGTAGGAGATCAGCGAGCCGAGGTAGGCGCCGCCGACTCCCAATCCCGCGGCCGCAAGGATCGCGCCTGAGACGAGTCGCGCGCCCTGCTCGCCGACCAGACTGAGCCCTACGGTCCGGTAGTCACCGATCCCCTGGAGCGAGCCGCGCAGCGTGCAGAGCCCGAGGTATAGGCATCCGGCAGGTATCCCGGCGGCCGTCGCCCAGCTCTGATGCGGCACGCCCACGGCGTCTGCGATCGGCTGCCGCGCAAGGATCGAGACGAGCGTCGCCAGCAGGGTGAAGACCGCGAGCGCGCGTGCCCAGCGCTCGAGCGTGGCGAGCAGCTCCTCGCCGGTGCCAAGATGACCGAGCACGCCCTCGCGCGCGGTCGCGACCTGCACCGCCTGGCCCACCACCGTGAGGATCACCAGGTAGCTGATGAGCGCGGCGAGCTTGCCGTAATTGGTCAGCAACCGGGCGAACACGACCGACGAGCCCAGCGCGAGCAGATTGTTCGCGATCATCGCTCCCGCCAGGCCCGCAGCCTTGCTCGTATCGGACCCGCGGAGGCTTGTGATCGATGCAGAAATCCGGGCTCGCATTCGCGCCTGGACGGTAGCGGCTACTGGACTGCCGTGAAAAACCGTGCAAAATGCGAGGTAATTCGTCTGGCCGGTGTGATATGGCGCGTTCAACTACATTTTCGAGGCCCATGAAGTCACTCAGGTTTGCCGCCGCCACAGCTTCGGTCGGGATCTCGCTCGCCATGCCCGCGTGGGCGCTGGCCGCCGGATCAACGACCACCACCTCGTCGCAGATCACACCGACCGCTCCGTCGCGTCTGACGACGACGTCGGCAACGGCGACCAGCACGACCACGCAGGGCGGCACGCTTCCGAACACCGGCTATGACCTGCTCCCGGAGACAGTCCTCGGACTGACCCTGGTCGGCGCCGGCATCGGTTTGCGGCTCAGGCGCGCCCGCGGCTGAGGCTCATAGACTCGGGTCGATGCCGAGTGAGCCCCTGAAGCGCGCGACCGTGTCCGCCGCCGAGACCGAGGGTCTGGGTGCGGAGCTGGCGCGCGCGCTGGTCCCCGGCGACGTCGTGCTGCTCGACGGTGAGCTCGGCGCCGGCAAGACGACGTTCGTGCGCGGCGCCGCCCGCGCGCTCGGCGTGACCGATCCTGTGACGAGCCCGACGTTCACGATCGGGCAGCGCTATCCGGCGCCGCCGCCGCTGGCCTACGTCTCTCACGTCGACCTCTACCGGGTCACATCGCTGCGCGACGAGGATCCCGACCTGCTCGCCGACTACATCGGCGCCGACACGATCACGTTCGTCGAGTGGCCCGGGTCCGGAGTGGAGGAGATCTCCGAACTCGGGCGCATCGCGCGGCGCGTGCGGCTGGCGCACGCCGGCGGTGACCGGCGCGACGTCGAGTGCAGTGAGGCGACATGAGGGTTCTGGCCTTTGACACCGCGACGGCGCGTACGGCGGTGGCGCTGCGCGACTTCGACGATGCCGCCAACGTCTGTCTGCGCACGGTCGTGGACCTCACGGCCGCCGACGATCCGCCCGCCGGCGCGCGCCCCGGGCACGCGCAGCACCTGCTGACGCTGATTCAGGGGCTGCTCGAGCAGTCGGGCTCGGGCTGGGAGGAGGTCGATCGCATCGCCGTCGGCACCGGACCCGGAACGTTCACGGGGCTGCGCATCGGGATCGCCACCGCACAGGCGCTCGCGGCGGCGACCGCGACGCCGCTGGTCGGCGTATCGACACTGCTCTCGCTCGAACGCGCGGCATTGGCGCCGCTGGCCGCGCCGCGTCCGGTGCTGGCCGTGATCGATGCTCGTCGCGGCGAGGCGTTCGTCGGTGGTGACGGGACGCCGCCCTGCGTGCTCGCTCCCGAGCTGCTTGGCGAGCTGGTCGCGGCGCGCGCGAGCCGTGGGGTGATTGCGGTCGGCGACGGCGCGCTGAAGTTCCGCGCGCTGCTCGAGCACGCCGGGGCACACGTGCCGGCCGACGACGCGCCACTTCATCGCGTGTCTGCCCGCGAGCATTGCGCGCTCGCGCTCGAGCAGGCCCCGGCGGGTGACGGTCGCGTCGAGCCCGAGTACCTGCGCCTTCCCGATGCCGAGCTGGCCAGGGCATGAGTGAGGAGCCGCCCGCCGGCTCCGAGCTGGCCGTCAGGAAGCTGAGCTTCAGCGACCTGCCACAGATCATCGCGATCGAGCGTCGCGCCTTCAGCAGCCCGTGGTCGCTGGGGATGTTCGTGCTCGAGCTGTCGAAGCCGTCGGGCATCAACCTCGCTGCCGTCAAAGCGGGTGAGATCGTCGGCTACGTGATCTGCGCCAAGTACGCCGAGGCATTTCACGTGATGACGCTCGCCACCGCACCCGAACACCGCCGTCAGGGGATCGCCGGTGCGCTGCTCGACGCGGTGATCATGCGCGCCGGTGAGGACGCCAACTACACGCTCGAGGTGCGCGTCTCGAATGCCGGGGCGATCGCACTCTACGAGCGCTACGGCTTCCGCGGCGTCGGCACCCGTCCGCGCTATTACGCCGACAACGGCGAGGACGCGAGGATCATGTGGCGCGCGATCGGCACGCCGTGGGAGCTCTGATGGGCGCCGACGGCCTGATCCTCGCGCTCGAGACGAGCTGCGACGACACCTGCGCGGCGGTGATCACGGCCGAAGGCGAGATCCGCGCGAATGTGATCTCGTCGCAGGGCGTGCACGATCGCTTCGGCGGCGTGGTGCCGGAGATCGCGTCACGCCAGCATCTGACGCTGCTGCCGGCCGTGATCGACGAGGCGCTGCGGACCGCCGACGCGACACTCGATCAAGTCGGCCTGGTGGCGGCGACACGCGGTCCGGGGCTGGTGGCTGCGCTGCTCGTCGGCTTCTGCGCGGGCAAGTCGATCGCCGCCGCCCGCGAGCTTCCGTTCGCACCGGTCGACCATCTGCACGGCCATCTGGCGGCGAGCTTCCTGAAGCCATCGCAGTTCGAGCCGCCGTTTCTGGCGCTGATCGCAAGTGGCGGCCACACGCTGATCGCCGAGGTCGGCGGGTACGGGCCGGAGCTGAAGCTGCTCGGACAGACGCTCGACGACGCTGCCGGCGAGGCGTTCGACAAGGGTGCTCGGCTGCTGGGCCTCGGCTACCCCGGTGGTGCCGCGCTCGAGCGGCTGGCCGCCGAGGGCGACGGCGCCGCGTTCGACTTCCCATCGGCCGCACGGATGCCCGGACTCGACTTCTCGTTTGCCGGCCTCAAGACCGCACTGCTGTACAAGGTGCGAGACCTCGGTGAGCACGAGGCGCAGCGGCGCCGCGCCGATCTCGCCGCCTCCTACCAGCGCGCGATCGTCGAAGGGCTGCTGATCCGTGTGCGCCGAGCGCTGAAGCAGACCGGCGCCACGCGGCTCGCCGTCGGCGGGGGCGTCGCCGCGAACGGTCCACTACGGGAGGCGCTCGGCGAGCTCGGCGTGGAACTCGACCTGCCGCCGCGTGCGCTCTGCACCGACAACGCCGCGATGATCGCCAGTGCCGCGCGCTACTCGCAGGCTCTGAGCTTTCCGGACTATCTCGAACTCGATGTCTACGCGACCGGGGAGCGGCTGTGACCGGGGGTGGTCCAGCGGGACCACCCCCCGGAGGAGTGACGATCGTGTTCTACGGGCGGGAGGGTTGCCATCTGTGCGCGGACGCGCTGACGTTGATCGAGCGCGTGAGGTCGCGGATTCCGTTCACGCTCGAGCAGCGAGACATCGAAACCGACGACGACTGGTTCAAGCGCTATCTGGAGCGGATCCCCGTCGTCGAGATCGACGGCGAGGTGGTGTTCGAGCTGTTCGTCGATGAGCGGCAGCTTGAACGGCGCTTGAGTACAGTGGACGGCTCATGACGACCGGTGGCAATCACGCAGAAGCACCAGGGGAAAAGCTCGGCCTGGGGGTCGCGGCCCGGCTGTCTCGGTACCTGATGGTGCTGACGCAGGCGCGCAAGATGGGCAAGGAGACGATCAGCTCTCAGGAGCTCGCCGACTACACGCACGTCAACTCGACCCAGATCCGTCGTGACCTGTCCGGGTTCGGCAAGTTCGGGAAGCGCGGCGTCGGTTACAACGTCGACGCGCTGATCGGCGAGATCCGCCAGATCCTGCGTACCTCCGAGCGCCACAACATCGCGCTGTTCGGTGCCGGCAACCTCGGCACGGCGATCGCCGGGTCCGACATCTTCGCCGACCATGGCTTCAGCGTCGTCGCGCTGTTCGACACCGATCCCGCAAAGGTCGGCACGCGCGTCGGGAATCTGACCGTCAGCCACTACGACAAGATGCGCGAGATCGTGACGACCCAGGACGTCGTCGTGGCCGTGCTGGCGCTGCCGTCGAGCATCGCGCAGGGCGTCGCCGACGACCTCGTCGAGGTCGGTGTGAGAGTCCTCTTCAACTACTCCGAGGCGCTGCTGCAGACGCCGCCGGAAGTGACGGTCCACGCCTCCAGCCCGGCGGTGGACCTGCTGTACGCGCTCTACTTCTACCTGGCTTGAGCGAAATCGATCTGGACAGCGGCTACGCCCGCTTCGAGCAGTCGACCGACTTCACGGTCGGGCTCGAGGAGGAGTTCGCGATCCTCGATCCGGGCCACCTCGGGCTCGCACAGCGCTTCGAGGAGCTGCGCGACGGCGCCCAGCGCGATCCGTTCCTGGCCGAGGCGATCGCCGGCGAGCTGATCTCCTCGGAGATTGAGATCCGCTCCGGTCGCGGTGAGACGCTGGCGGCTGCGCAGGAGCGCCAGCGTGAGGCGCGCCGCCGGTTGTTCGCGCTCGCGGCGGCCCACAACGTATTGCTCGGCGCGACCGGGACGCATCCCTGGGCCGACTACCGCGAGCAGCGGATCATCGACACCGATCACTATCACCGCGTCGAGGACGGCCTCAAATACGTCGCCTGGCGCAACAACACGTTCTCGGTGCATGTGCACGTCGGGATCCAGGGCGCCGATCGTGCACTCAAGATCTGCGATCGCCTGCGCCCGGTGCTGCCCTCGCTGCTGGCGATCTCGGCCAACTCACCGTTTCTGGAGGGTCGCGAGGCGGGGCTGCACAGCATGCGCTCGCAGATCTTCACCAAGAGCTTCCCGCGCTGCGGGGTGCCTGACGCGTTCGGCGGCTGGGACAGCTTCAGGCAGTACATCGACTTCCTCGTGCGCACACGCTCGATCGTCGAGTACACCCAGGTCTGGTGGTCGATCCGGCCGCATCTCTCGTTCGGCACCGTCGAGGTCCGGATCTGCGACACGCAGGCGACGGCCGCCGAGGCGGACGCGCTGTCGGCGCTGATCGTGGCGTGCGTCGCCCAGGCCGCGCGCGACCTCGACGAGGGGCGTCCGCACAGCGACCTGGCGCCGCGCTGGATCGAGGAGAACATGTGGCGCGCGATCAGGTACGGGCTCGACGGTGAGCTGCTCGAGCTCGAGACCGGCGAGGCCTACCCTGCGCGCGGCGCGATCGACCGGCTGCTGAGCTGGACGGCGCCGATGCGCAGCGAGCTCGGACTCAGCGTCGAGTTGCCGCCGGCGAACGGAGCGCAGCGCCAGCGGGCGCTGCTCGCGCAGGGTCTGACACTGCCCGAGGCCTACGCCGCGACCGTGGAGATGACGAGGGCGACCTATGCTGAAAGTGCCCAACGCACCGTGGAGGTGAACTGATGGCAGGGGACATTCCCGATCCCGGACAGCTCTCTGAGGAGCAGTTGCGGGCGGCCTACGAGCAGGAGATCAAGCGCGTGCGCGTCGAGCACGTTCTGCTTGAGAACGTCGTGACGATGGTGAACCTGGGTATGCGCCGGACCGGTCTGATGCCCGGCACCGAAGACGAGCGTGACCTCGGGCAGGTGCAGCTGGCGATCGAGTCCGTGGGCGCACTGATGCCGCAGATCGAGCAGATCGCGCCGCAGCAGGTGGCGCCGCTGCGCGACGCGCTATCGCAGCTGCAGATGGCATTCGTGCAGGCTCGGGGTGGAGCGCCGGCCAGCACTGAGCAGGCCCCGGCAGGCGCCGGACCGGCCCAGGCGAGCCCGGCAGGGGCGCCTGCAGGCGCCGGCGAGCAGGCCCCTGCGGAGGCTCCCACGAGCCCGCAATCAGAGGCCGACGACGCCCAGAACCCCGACGGACCGGGCCCCGCGCAGCGCAGCGGCCGCCTGTGGGTGCCGGGACAGTGATCGTCGATACAGTGCAGGCATGTTCATCCTGATCGTCGGATGTGGTCGCGTCGGTTCCGCGGTCGCAAAGCGCGCGCTTGACGCGGGCCACGAGGTGTCGGTGATGGACATCGACCCGCTCTCACACGAGCGTCTCGACCGCGACCAGACCTCCACCTGGGAGGATGCCGGCGGGCAGTTCACGGTCGGAACCGCGCTCGAGGTCGACGGCCTGATCGAGGCCGGTATCGAGCAGGCAAACGTGTTCATGGCCGCCACCAGCGGTGACAACACCAACCTCGTGATCTCGCAGATCGCCCAGCGCCGTTTCAACGTGCCGCGGGTGGTCGTGCGGGTCGCCGATCCTGCGCGGGCCGCCTGGTACGCCGAGCAGGGACTCCAGACGATCTGCCCGACGCAGGTCGCGATCGAGCAGGCTGAGCAGGTACTGCTCACCCCCTAGCTGCGCCATTGGGAGCTGAAAGCAACATGTACGTGATCATCGCCGGAGCGGGGAAGGTCGGCTGGAACCTCGCACGCGAGCTCATCGCCAAGGATCGTGAGGTGACTCTGATCGAGTCCAACCACGATCGCTTCCGCGTCATCGAGCAGGAGCTCGAGCATGCCGTTCAGTACGGCGATGCCAGTGAGCTCTGGATCCTCGAGCGAGCGGGCATCCAGCGCGCCGACCTGGTGATCGCCGTCACCGGCGACGACGAGGACAACATCCTGATCAGTCAGGTGGCCAAGGAGAAGTACGGCGTGCAGCGAATCGTCGCGCGCGTCAACAACCCCCGCAACCTGCCGCACTTCAAGATGCTGAACATCCAGCCGGCGGTCTCGGCCACCGACCTGATCCTGCGCCTGATCGAGCACGAGGTGCCCGAATATGGCCTCGTGCAGCTGCTCGCGCTCGAGGAGGAACACCTCGAGATCATCGAGCTCGAGGTGCTGCAGGGCTCACTCGCGGTTGGCAAGCAGGTCCAGGAGATCGCGCTGCCTGAGGGCTCACTGGTGATTTCGGTGCTGCGCGCGGGCCGCGGTTTCGTACCCAAGGCGGACTCGGTGATCAGTGCCGGGGACCAGGTTCTGCTGATCCTCGATCCGGGGCTCGAGAACCAGATCACCACGCTGTTTGCGCCGACCGGCGCAGGCGCGTCGACCTGAGATCCCGGTCGGCGCCGGGATCCGCTGATCCGCTAGGCGCGCAGCTGCGTAACAGCAGCAGATGTTCGCTCAGCGACGCAACCTGAAGGAACTTGCGGACGAGGACCTGATGGTGCTCGTCCGCGACGGTGACCCACGGGCGTTCGAGGTGCTGTTCGACCGTCACGGCGGCCCGGCGTTCTCACTCGCCTACCGGATGTGCGGCTCGCGCGCACGCGCCGAGGACATCGTTCAGGAGGCACTCGTGTCGCTGTGGCGGGCGGGCGGCAGGTACGACCAGTCGCGGGGCAGCGTCCGGGCCTGGATCCTGAGCACGGTGCACAACCGCGCGATCGACTCGTTCCGCCGCGAGGCAGCCCGGCCCACGCGTCCGCTCGACGAGGGCGCACTGACCGAGCGGCTCGCGGCACCCGAGCTCACCGATGTCGAAGCCGAGCGCCGGATCGATGCAGATCGCGTTCGCGGCGTCCTGCGCGAGCTCCCCGACGATCAGCGCCAGGTGATCGAGCTCTCCTACTACGGTGGCTTCACCCACCTTCAGATCGCTGAGATGCTGTCACTTCCCGCGGGCACCGTGAAGGGCCGGATGCGGCTGGGGCTCGGCAAGATGCGCATCGCGCTCGGCGAGGCGGGGGTCCTACCATGACGGATCGAGAGCCGATGTCGGGAACCACAGATTGCGGCGGCGATGCCGCTGCCTACGTGCTGGGGGCGCTCGAGCCCGAGGAGGCGGATGCGTTCCGTGTCCACCTGCAGGACTGCGCCGTCTGCCGGGACGAGGTCGAGGCACTGGGCGGGGTCGTGCAGGCGCTGCCGCTCGCCGCGCACCAGTACGCGCCGCCACGCGGGCTCAAGCGGCGCGTGATCGGCGAGGTCCGGCGCGAGCAGGCCACCACGGGCCGGAGTGTCGCGCGCACGCGGCCGCGTCGGCGCGGTCCGCGCCAGCTGCTCGCCGGCGGCGCGGCCACGCTGGTCGCCGCCGCCGGCGCGGTGACCGCGATCATCGAGCTCTCCGGTGGCGCGGCCGCGACCGTCTTCCAGGCGCAGGTCGTCGGCATCTCCGGCAGCGCCCAGCTACGCGTGACAAGCGGTCACGCGGAGCTCGTCGTCCGGCACCTCACGCCACCGGGCCGCGGTCACGAATACGAGGTCTGGCTGCAGCACGGCAAGGCGGCGCCGGTTCCGGCGAGCGTGCTGTTCGGCGTCAACTCCGCGGGAGACGCGGACGTGGGGCTACCCAAACCGGTCGGCCATCGGCTGAGCGCGGTGATGGTCACCCAGGAGCCACTGGGAGGCAGTCCGCACCCGACGCACGATCCGGTGATCGTGGCGCGGCTGCACGGAATCAGCTGAGTACGTCGCGCAGCGCCGGCTCGATCTCCGGATGCGCGAAGCTGAAGCCGAGCTGCTCGAGCCGGCGGGGGATCGCTCGCTGGCCGGTCGTGACGATCTCCGCCATCTCGCCATAGAGCAGCTTCAGCGCGAACGCGGGCACGGGCAGCAGCGCCGGACGGTGCAGTGCGTGACCGAGCGCCTTGGAAAACTCCGCGTTGTCCACGGGCCGTGGAGCGGTCACGTTGACCGGACCGGACGCCTCGGCGTTGTCGAGGCAGAACAGCAGCGCCGAGACGAGATCATCGATGTGCACCCAGGGCACGTACTGGTCGCCACCAGCGACCGGGCCGCCGACGCCGGCGCGGAAGAACGGCAACATCTTCGCGAGCGCGCCGCCGCTGGAGGACAGCACAACTCCCGTGCGGGTCACGACGACCCGGCATCCCGGGGCAGCCTTGAGCGCCTCCGCCTCCCAGGCGGCGACGATGCCGGCAAGGAAGTCGCTGCCGGCCGAGGCATGCTCGTCGAGCTGCTCGGAGCCGCGGGGTCCGTAGAAGCCGGTCGCCGATTGTGAGATCAGGACGCCGGGTCGCTGCCCGTCGCCGAGTTCGCGGACCGCCGCGACCAGGTTGCGCGTCGAGAGCACGCGTGACTCGCGGATCCGCTGCTTCGCCGCGGCGCTCCAGCGTTGCGAGATCGGCTCGCCGAGCAGATGGATGATCGCGTCCGCGCCGGCGAGCGACGCGCTCGAGGGTTGCCCGCTCACGGGGTCGGGCCACGCGTGCCACTCGACACCGTCGGGCAGCTTCGCCTTCGACGTCGAGGGGTTGCGTGACAGCGCCACGGGCTGATCGCCGCGGGCGAGCAGCCGTCGGCAGACGGATCCGCCGATCGTCCCCGTTGCTCCGGTCACCACCACGCGCGCCATGTAGAGATAAGCTTATACAGCTTGTCTAGGTTCGAGTTCGGCATCGGCGATTTCGTTGCGCGTACGGGCGTGACCGAATCGACCCTGCGCATGTGGGAGCGGCGCTACGGCTTCCCGCTGCCCGAGCGCACCGAGAGCGGGCATCGCCGCTATTCCGAGGATCAGGCCGAGCTGATCGATCAGGTGCAGATCCTGCGCCACGCGGGACTGTCGCTGCCGGCGGCGATCGCCCGCGCCCAGGCGCCGCCCGACCCGGAGGCGATCTCGCTGTTCTCGTCGCTGCGCAGCCTGCGCCCGGAGCTCGAACGGCGGGTCGTCAGCAAGCCGGTGCTGATTGCGTTCAGCCATGCGATCGAGGACGAGATACTTGCGCGCGCCGAGGCGCGGGTGCTGTTCGGCTGCTTCCAGCGCGAGACCTTCTACCGGAGCTCCCAGCGGCGCTGGCGCGAGCTGTCGGCAGCGGCGCGGGTGGCGGCGGTGTTCGCCGACTTCGAGCAGGCGCGGGCCGCAGCCGAGCGGTACGACCCGGCCGAGGTCCCGATCAGCCGCCGTCAGCAGATCGCGCGTGAGTGGGCGATCGTCGCCTACGGCGGCCGCTCGTCGGTCTGCATGGCCGGTCGTGAGCTGGCGTCATCGAGCGTCGATGCGGCCACATCGACGCGTACCTTCGAACTCGTCTGGACGGTCGATCCCGAGGCGGTCCAGAAGGTTGGGCGGGCGTGCGTGACGCTCCTGCGGCGCTCGCTGCCGGAGCTCGCGGCCGGCGCCGAGCAGCAGCTCGCGGTCGAGATGGGGTCGCCGGCGGGGGAGCAGGTGCGGCTGACCTCGGCGGTGGTGGGCCGTGTTCTATCGGCGCTCTCATGATCCACGGATGCCACGCGTGCGCAGGAATCTCTAGATGAAGATCGCGATTGTGGGAGCCGGCATTTCCGGCCTGACGGTGGCGTACCTGCTGCACCGCGAGCATGACGTGACGGTCTTTGAGGCCGACGGCAGGCTTGGCGGCCACGCGCACACCGTGAGCGTCGGCAGCGCGCACGGGACCCAGCACCTCGATACCGGGTTCATCGTCTTCAACGATCGCAACTACCCGAACTTCGGGCGGCTGCTGGCACGCCTGGGGGTGCCCTCGCAGCCGTCCGACATGAGCTTTGGCGTCAGCGACGGGATCGGCGGGTTCGAATACGCGAGCCATTCGCTCGACGGCGTGTTTGCGAACCGGGCCAACCTGCTGAACCCTGCGTTTCTGCGCATGCTTGCGGAGGTGCCGCGCTTCCAGCGCGCCGCGGTGGCGCTGCTGCGCAGCGAGGATGAGCGCATCTCGCTGCGCGCGTGGCTACGGGAGCAGCGCTTCTCGCAATATTTCATCGAGCGCCTGATCGTGCCTCAGACGGCGGCGATGTGGTCGGCCGATCCGCGCCAGATGGTGAACTTTCCGGCGCGGTTCCTCGCCCGCTTCTTCGAGCAACACGGGATGCTCGGGCTGCGAGGGCGACCGAGCTGGCGGACGATCCCCGGCGGGTCGCAGCGCTACGTCGAGACGCTGACTTCCGGGTTTCGCGATCACGTGCGGCTGCGCTCGCCGGTGAGCGCGGTCAGCCGCGGACGTGACGGCGTGACGGTCACCGTTAGCGGCGCGGAGCCGCTCGGGTTCGACCACGTGGTGATCGCGACCCACTCCGACCAGGCGCTGGCGATCCTCTCGGATCCGACCTGGCGCGAGCGCGAGATCCTCGAGGCGATCCCGTATCAGGAGAACGAGGCGGTGCTTCACACCGACCGCTCGCTGCTGCCGCGGCGCCCGGCCGCCTGGGCCGGCTGGAACTACCACCTGGCCGACGGCGGCAGTCGCCCGACGGTCACCTACCACCTCAACCGCCTGCAGCGCCTCGGTGGTGAGGAACAGTTCCTGGTGACGCTGAATCTCATCGAGCGGATCGACCCGCGGCTGGTGCTCAAGCGCATCACCTACTCGCATCCCGCGTACACGGTCGCGGGAGCAGCGGCTCAGCGCCGGATCACCGAGATCTCGGGGCCCGAGGGCCGCACCCACTTCTGTGGCGCCTACTGGGGCTGGGGATTCCACGAGGATGGCGTCAACAGCGCGCTGCGCGTCGCCGAGAGCTTCGGGGCGCGGCTGTGAGCGCGCTTCCTGAGGCCATCTGCGCGCCGGGCCGCGGTCGCCGGCGTGAACAAACGCTGGTCAGATACCCGTGGCTATACTCGCCGAGGCCCGTTTGCCGGATGGTGTAATTGGCAACACGCCAGGTTCTGGCCCTGGTATTCAAGGTTCGAGTCCTTGTCCGGCAGTTCGATCAAAGCCCCGTGCCAGCGGGGCTTTTTCATGTCATGAGCGCTGCTCACTTCTTCCTGCTGATCCTCGCCGGGATCGGCGCCGGGCTGACCGGCTCGGTCGCCGGACTGGCGTCGATTGTCAGCTATCCGGCGCTGCTGGCACTGGGTCTCTCGCCGCTGGCGGCCAACGTGACCAACACGATCGGGCTGCTCAGCAACGGCCCCGGCAGCGCCGCCGGCGGACGCGATGAGTTGCGTGGGCACGGCCGCCGTGTGGCGGCGCTCTCGGTCTGGTCGGCGGTCGGTGGAGCGATCGGTGCCGGATTGCTGCTGTGGGGCAGTTCGGGGACCTTCGAGCAGGTCGTACCGTGGCTGATCGCGTCCGGGTCGTTGCTGTTGCTGGTGCGCGATCCGCTGCGCCGCTGGCTCGACCGCCGCCAGCTGGTCGAGTCCCAAGCGGCGGCCACGGGCAAGCTCTCATGGAGCCGGCGCCTGCCGGTGCTGCTGGTCGGGATCTACGGCGGGTACTTCGGTGCCGGGGCAGGGATCATCATGCTCGCGGTCCTGTCGCTGGAGACACTCGAGCCGCTGCCGGTCACCAACCAGATCAAGAATCTGACGATGACCGCCGCCAATCTCGTGGCGGCTGTGATCTTCGCCTTCGAGAGCCCGGTCGACTGGCCCGCGGCCGCGGCGATCGCTATCGGCGTGCTGTTCGGCAGCTGGTGTGGTCCGGCGGTCGTTCGCGTGGTGCCCGATCGTCCGCTGCGGGGCGCGATCGCGGTGGCGGGCGTCGGGCTGGCGGTGGCGCTGTTCGTGGGCTGGTCCGCAAGCTGAATCCCGGCGCGGGCAGCTCGATCCAGATCTAGGGGTCGGTGAACTCCGGCTGCTGCTTGGTGAAGGCGGCGGTCATCGCCGCCAGCTGGTTGGGCGAGCCGATCAGCTGGCCCTGGAGCGTCGCCTCGAGGGCCAGGGTCTCGGCCGCGCTGCCGGCCCAACCCTCGTCGAACAGCCGCTTCGCGCGGCGGACGGCATCGGGCGAGCGCCCGGCGACCTCGTGCGCGAGATCCATAGCCGCCGCGAGCGGATCATCGGCCAGTCGCGTCACCAGGCCGAGCCGCTGGGCCTCGTCGCCGCCGATCGTCCTGGCCGTGTAGGTCAGCTCCTTGGCGACATCGATCCCGACGAGGCGCGGGAGGGTGCGGGTGATCGACATGTCGGGGATCAGGCCCCAGCGGCCCTCCATCACCGAGAGCCGCGCGTCGGCGGTCGCGATCCTGATGTCGGCCGCGAGTGCGATCTGCAGGCCGCCGCCGAGGCAGCTGCCGTGTATCGCGGCAATCACCGGCACGGGCAGGTCGATCCAGCCGTGACCGGCGCGCTGGAAGTAGTTCGGCGACGGCTCGTCGAGAATCCCGGTGAAGGCCTCGAGCCCGCCCGACGCTGCCACGGCGGGAAAGTCGAGTCCGGAGCAGAAGCTCTTGCCGGCGCCGTGCAGTACCACGACGCGCACGCCGGACTCGCCGCGCAGGCGCTCGGCGGCGGCGATGATCGCGTCGAGCATCGGCAGGTCGAGCGCGTTGTGCTTGTCGGGGCGCGTCAGCGTGACGACGGCGATGTGCTCGGCGACCTCGACCGTGACGCGCTCGGCGGGCTTCTCCGGCTCTGTGAGCTTTTCGGGCTCGCCCGTGACCGCATCAGGCTCAGTCATGGGCGGGCTCCAGCTTGTCGCCGACGTTGATCGTGCCGGGGCGCAGCACGCGCCCGTAGACGCCGAACGGCAGCGGCTCGGTCGTGTCGAGCTCGCGACGGTAGGCGCGCAGCAGGTCGAGCGTAGGCATGTCTGACTCACCGGTCTCAGGGTCGCGCCCGGTGACCAGACACCGGCCGACATGCCCGTCGAAACGCAGCACGGCGCTCCCGACCTGCAGCCTCTGGCCCATCCAGGCATCCTCCGCGTGCGGCGCGACGCCGTCGACCTCGATCATCATGCGGAAGCGTCGCACGTCGTAGGGCTCGGTGCCGCCCTGCTCGCCGAGTCGTCGCAGCGAACCGCGTGAGACGAGACTGACCGGTCCCGTGGCGCCGCGGTCGACGGCGGAGCCGCTCTCGAGCAGCCGCAGCGGTTGGCCGCAGAACTCCGACAGTGCCTGCGACCAGGGGCCGAGTACGAGCCGGCCGGTGACCTGGTGCGAGAAGAACCGGGTGGCGACCGGCCCGCCGAGCTCGATCTCGCCATCGACGACCGACCCGTCGGGAAACTCGAGCTTGAGCCGCGGTGGCTCGAAGTGCGCGACCACACCCTGCAGGCAGCCGAGCTGCTTGCCGTTGCGCATACGGTCGCGGGCGTCGGCGACGAAGAACTTGCGGTCGCCGGCGGCACCGCGCTCGTCGAGCACGACCTGCTCGACGCTACGGATCCGGGTGCCCTTGATCGCCGCCGTGTGGAGGGCTGTGACCGTGACGCTCATAGCCGGGACATTGCAGCATGGGCAGCCGCGGATAGCGAACGAAGCGCTCGGGTTCGGTGCGCGAGCGCAGGCACAGCGAGAAGATCGAGCCCCGCGTGTTGGGGACCAGCTGCTGATGGATGCAGGACTCGCAGAGCGACGACGGAAACCGGCCCGAGCTCACTGCGCCGGCAGCGCCGTGAGCACCAGCGCATTGCCGCCGACCTGGAGCGACTCGACCTGCGAGGTGAACAGCCCGTCGGCGGTGATCTGGTCGACCAGGCCCGCCTCCTCGGTCTTGCTCCAGAGCGTCAGCTGCGACAGCTCCGGCGGGTACTGACCAAGCGTCCTGCTGAGTCGCACGTTGAGCAACGGCTGCAGTTCCTTGCGGACGAACAGCAGCGTCACGGTCACGCCCTTCTCGCTCTTGCCGGTCGATGTCACGGTATGGCCCGGCGGCAGAACGACCACGACGTTCTGGCTGTCGGCGATGTACTCGAACGTGTAGAGCGCGAGCTCGAGCCCTTCACGCCGCAGCAGCAGCATCCGGTTGGTGGACGCGGCACCCGCCAGCTCGCAGTCCTTCGCGCCCAGGCCGCAGACGTTGTAGGCGACCGTCCGGCCGTTGAGCAGCCCGAGCGACTGGTTCTTGGTCGACGTGCCCTCGTTGACCGCGACGGTGATGCCGCTGCCGTTCGTGGTGCCCGCGGCCGTCGTCTGCGACAGCTGCAGCGGAGTGATCACATCAAGCTGCTGCGCCGCGCTCACCCGGTAGTACGGCGCGACGTGCTGGGCAATCTCGGAGATGCCGCGGCTGCCGGAGCTGTCCGGTGTCCAGCTCGACCAGTTGGCGGTGCCGACGACGCTGTTGCGGCTGTTGCCCTGGGAGGCCACCACAACGGCGATCGCGATCGCGACGACGGCAACTCCGAACAGCACCGCGAGCACCGCGCG
>DATASU010000068.1:0-21394 GCA_036269095.1 Solirubrobacteraceae bacterium | reverse complement strand
GTCATCGACGAGCTGGTTCCGCTGCTCGAAGACGGCGACATCGTTATCGACGCGGGCAACGCGCACTTCGCCGACACCGCTCGCCGGGAGAAGGCGCTGAGTGAGCTTGGGCTGAACTTCGTCGGCAGCGGAGTCTCCGGCGGCGAGGAGGGTGCACTGCTCGGGCCGAGCATCATGCCCGGCGGCAGCAAGGAGTCCTACGAGAAGCTCGGACCGATCTTCGAGCGCATCTCTGCTCACGTGGATGGCGAGCCGTGCTGCATGCATGTCGGCCCAGGTGCCGCGGGCCACTTCGTGAAGATGGTCCACAACGGCATCGAGTACGCCGACATGCAGCTGATCGCCGAGGCCTACGACCTGATGCGTGAGATCACCGGCGCCTCCACCGAGCGACTGACCGACATCTTCGGCGAGTGGAACAAGGGCGACCTCGAGTCGTTCCTGATCGAGCTCACCACGCAGGTGCTCGGCCATCGCGACGCCGAGACCGGCAAGCCGTTCGTCGACATCGTCGAGGATCAGGCCGAGCAGAAGGGCACCGGCCGCTGGACGGTGCAGAGCGCGCTCGATCTCGGGATCCCGGTCACCGGCATCGCCGAGGCGACCTTTGCCCGCTCACTGTCCGGGCACGCCGAGCAGCGAGCGGTCGCGCGCGACACGTTTGGCACCGACGTCAACGCCCAGCAGGTCGACGCCGACGCATTCGTCGAGGACGTGCGCCGGGCGCTCTACGCATCCAAGATCGTCGCCTACGCCCAGGGCTTCGACCAGATCAGGTCGGCCTCCGACGAGAACGACTGGGCGGTCGACCTCGGGCGGGTCGCGACGATCTGGCGCGGAGGCTGCATCATCCGCGCGCGCTTCCTGAACCGCATCCGCGAGGCCTACGACGAGCAGGCTGACCTCCAGACGCTGCTCGCCGCGCCGTACTTCGCCGACGCCGTCACGGAGAACGTCGACGCGTGGCGCCGGGTTGTCGCCACGGCGGCGGCGGCCGGCGTGCCGGCTCCCGCCTTCGCCTCGTCGCTTGCCTACTTCGATGCGCTGCGCCGCGAGCACCTGCCGGCCTCGCTGATCCAGGGCCTGCGCGACAACTTCGGTGCCCACACCTACCGCCGGACCGACAAGCAAGGCAGCTTCCACACGCTCTGGGCCGAGGAGGGACAGCGCGAGGTGGCCGCCGAGTGAGCGGCGGCGGCCACCGGCTACTTGTCCTTCTCCGCGTGGCCGCCGAACTGCTTGCGCATTGCCGAGAGCAGCTTGTCGGCGTACTCGGCGTTGCCGCGTGAGCTGAAGCGGGTGAACAGCGCGGCGCTGAGCGTGAAGGCCGGGACGCCCTCGTCAATCGCCGCATCCACCGTCCAGCGGCCCTCGCCCGAGTCCGAGACACGGCCACGGAACTCCTCGAGCTCGGGCGACTCGACCAGCGCGATCGCGGTCAAGTCGAGCAGCCATGAGGCGACGACGCTGCCGCGCCGCCAGACCTCGCTGATCGCCGTGATGTCGAGGTCGTAGGCGTAGTTGCGTTCGGCCCCCGGCACCGGGGCGGTCTCGGCGTCGTGGACCTGCTGCTCCTTGCCGAAGTTAGCCTTGTGGAGGATGTTCAGACCCTCGGCGTAGGCGGCCATCAGCCCGTACTCGATCCCGTTGTGGACCATCTTCACGAAGTGGCCGGCGCCCGCCGGGCCGCAGTGCAGGTAGCCGAACTCCTCTTCCTGCGGCTCGCCCGTACGCCCCGGCGTGCGTTCGATGCTGCCAACGCCCGGCGCCAGCGACTTGAAGATCGGGTCCAACAACTCGGCGGCTTCGTCGGTACCGCCGATCATCAGGCAGTACCCGCGCTCGAGACCGAAGACTCCGCCGCTGGTGCCGACGTCGACGTAATGGATTCCGCGCGGCTCGAGCCGCTCGGCACGGCTGATGTCGTCGCGGTAGTAGCTGTTGCCCCCGTCGATCAGGACGTCCTTGGCGTCGACCAGCTCCGCCAGCTTGTTGACGGTGTCGTCGGTGAACGCCGCGGGCACCATCGTCCAGATCGCACGCGGGGGCTGGAGCTTGGAAACCATGTCCTCCAGCGAGCTGGCTGCGGTCGCGCCGGTCTCCTGCGCGAGCGAGTTGACGGCGTCGGCGGAGACGTCGAAGACGACCAGCTCGTGCCCGTCGCGCACCAGGCGTCGCACCATGTTGGCGCCCATGCGCCCGAGTCCGACCATTCCCAGTTGCATGCGTAGGCCTCCTGAATCTCTTGGTTGAACCGCCAGCTTATTGATCGCTTCGCGGTCGGGCGTCGCCCGTACCGACAAGCTCCTGGATCGAGCTGCTGCCCGCGTCCCAGGTGCGCCGCGCAAGCTCGAGGTTGACCGCGCGCGGCCAGCCCGGCCCGCCATAGATGAAGCCCGTGTAGACCTGCACGAGCGTCGCGCCGGCAAGCACCCGCTCCCAGACATCGTCGGCGGACTCGACCCCGCCGACCGAGATCAGCACGAGCCGCTCACCGACGCGCGCGCGCAGACGTCGCAGGACCTCGAGCGAGCGCGCCTTGAGCGGCGCACCGGACACGCCTCCGCCCTGCGGCCACGCAAGTCTTGCCAGCTCTTCGCTCGGCGTGCTCAGCGCCTGACGGCTCAGCGTCGTGTTGGTTGCGACGATCCCGGCCAGCTCGAGTTCAAGCGCCAGCTCCGCGACCGCGTCCAGGTCCTCATCGCTCATGTCGGGGCTGATCTTCACGAGCAGCGGCCGCGCGCCAGCGGCCTGCTTGACCGCCTCGATCAGCGGGCGCAGCTTGCTGACCGATTGCAGGTCGCGGAGACCCGGCGTGTTGGGCGAGCTGACGTTCAGAACCAGATAGTCCGCGTGAGGCGCGAGCAGCCGCGCGGCCTGCGCGTAATCCTCCGCCGCCTGCTCCAGCTCCGTGTCACGGTTCTTACCGAGGTTCGCGCCCACGATCGTCGTTGTCCTGCGCTCAGCGAGGCGCCTCGCTGCTGCTTCGGCGCCTTTATTGGGAAAGCCCATGCGGTTCAGCAGGGCGCGATCGCCCGTGACCCGCGCCAGGATCGGCGGCGGGTTGGAGCTCTGCGCACGGGGGGTCAGCGTTCCCACCTCGACGAAGCCGAAGCCGAGCGCACCGAGACCCTCGAAGTGCTCGGCGTCCTTGTCGAGCCCGGCGGCCACCCCGAGCGGTGAGGGAAATGTCACGCCCAGGGCGCGGACCTGGATCAGCTCGTCGTCGATGTGCGTGTAGCGGCGCAGCAGCGCGCGCGGGCGCGGCCGGCCGGTGGCCAGGTCGAGCACGCGGAAGGCCGCGGCATGCGCACGTTCCGGTGAGAGGCGCGTGAGCAACCGCTCGAAGAACGTCGCGTACACGGCGCTCATCGCGCCGCCGCGGTGGCAAGGAAACGCGCGCACAGGCCGACACCCAGCTCGTGCCAGGCCGCCATCCGCGGCGCCGTGTCCCGTGCGATCGCGCCGGGGTCGATGCCCACGCGCACCGCATCCTCATCGACGGTGTAGTTATCGAGCCAGTGCTGAAAGTCGGCGTCGGTTACCTCGGCATGAAACTGCAGGCCCCAGGCGCTGTCTCCCAGGCGGTAGGCCTGCAGACAGCCGGCGCTCTGCGCGAGCGCCATCGCGCCCGCTGGCAGATCGGCCGCGTAGCTGTGCCATTCGAGCGCCTCAAAACCCTCGCCGATCGCCCCGATCACCGGGTCGGCGCGTCCCGCATCGGTCAGGGTCACGTCATACCAGCCGATCTCGGGCTGCGGCAGATGACGGATCCGCGCGCCGGCGGCCTCGGCAATCAGCTCCGAGCCGAGGCAGACCCCGAGCACCGGAACCGCATCGGCGAGTGCTTCGGCGAGGAACCGCTTCTCGGTCACGAGCCACGGACAGCTGTCCTCCTGGTGCGGGTGCGTAGAGCCGCCGAAGCTGATGATCGCGGCGTAGGCATCGGCGACGGCGGGCGGCTGCGGCTGCTCGGCCGCGAGCCAGGTGTCGACATCGGCGCCGGCGGCGGCAAGCGCGCCGCCGAAGACTCCCGGTCCGGCGTCCTGTTCGTGGACGATCGTCAACACGCGCATCGGGTGCCGGACGATACGGCAAAGGACCGATCGTCGGCTCTTTCACCACAGCACGCATGTCACAAGAAATTCACCCGAATCGCTTGCAATAACTTGCCTGGTCGGTTACCTTGGGCCTGCAGGTACTCAAACCCGCACGAGGTCTATGCAATGACGACACGCACTCCGCACAAGCTCAACGTGAATATGCCCGCCGGCTTCCGTGGGCTGCTCGGTGCTGCGTCCGTGCAGACCGCAATCGGTGCCGGTGACATGGATGGATCCCTCGCTGTGAGGTGCATGCGCTGATTCCAGCGCAACATCAACCGATTCAGCGAGGGCGGACCCCCACAGGGGCCGCCCTTTTTTGTTGCCCAAAACGACCCGAGGCGACCGAATGAACAGGGTCCAGCCGACCGACCGGGCCCGATGAGCTAGCCCGCCAACCACCACAGCAGTGACCAAGCAGTGCAGAAAAACTCGCCCCGCTGGCGTGTGAGTGACACACGCCCAGAGACGAGTCACTGACTGCTGCCCAATCATCAATTCACAGTCGTAGAGAGGACTCGAGATGTTGAGTCGCACACTGGCCGCGAGCGTGCTGCCCCGGGAGGGGCGGTTGCGATCGGCCCTGCCGAGCCTGAGACAGGTTCGGCTGCGCCTCGCCGAGGCGCGCCACCGCTCGCTGCTGATCCAGGAGCGGATGGAGGCGGACCGCGTCCGCCGTGCCAAGCGCCACGGACACGGGCTGCGCTAATGCTCCAGCAGGCACAGGGACTAACCGATACGGCGCTCGAGGCCATCGCCGGCCTCGAGCGCCGGGTCGTCGCTGCCGACGGCGGCCGACTGAAGCTCGAATGGAGCACGCTGCGCAGCCGGCCAGCCGACCAGATGCGCGACCTGCTGTGGTGGGAGGACGGCCGGCTGCTTGGCTTCCTCGGGATCTACGGCTTCAACTTTGAGTACCCCGAGGTCACCGGGATGGTCGACCCCGATGCCCGGCGCCGTCAGATCGGGCGCGCCCTGCTCGACGCTGCGCTCCCGCTCTGCCGCGCGCTGGACAAGAAGCGTCTGCTGCTGGTCGTCCCGCGCACATCACCTGGCGGTGAGCGGTTCGCCCACCGTTACGGCATGACCTACGACCATTCCGAGCACGCTCTGATCCTGAGGTCACGCCCGGAGACCGCGGCAGCGAGGTCTGAACTGAGTCTGCGGCGACCGACCCTGGCGGACGCCGAGACGCTGACCGAGCTTTACGGTGAAGCCTTCGGCTACCTTCCGTCCAATCTCGAGGAGCTGATCACGAGCGAGTCGCCTCCGCTCGTCATCGATTGTGGCGACGAGATCGCGGGGACGATCGCCGCCGTGCGCGAGGGGCAGCGTGGAGCTATCTACGGGTTCATCATCGCGCCGCGGCTGCGTGGCCGCGGGCTTGGCCGCGAGGTTCTGCGTCGCGTCTGCCGCGACCTCTTCGACGCCGGTATGACGCACGTCGACCTCGAGGTCGAGGTCGAGAACGACCGCGCTCTTGCGCTGTACACGTCGGTTGGATTCGAGCTCGTTGCCACCGACGACTACTACGAGCTGCTGCTGTCCTAGGTGATTCCGGGCCAGTCGACCGCCGAGATCCGCGCCAGCGCGCGGATCAGCGACTGTGTCCCGGCGCGGCCGCCGCCCTGGGCACGCAGCGCCAGGTAGAGCTCGTGGGCGAGCGCCAGCCCCGGCAGCGCCAGGTCCATGCGCCGCGCCTCGTTGAGGGTTATCTCCATGTCCTTGAGGAAGTGCTCGACCATGAAGCCGGGAGCGAAATCACCCTTCAGCATCCGCGGCGCGTAGTTGCTGAGCGACCACGAGCCGGCCGCGCCGCCGCTGACCGCCTCGAGCACCGTGTCGAGGTTGAGTCCAGCCTTGTAGGCATAGAGCAACGCCTCGCAGACTCCGATCATGCAGGTGGCGATCAAGGTCTGGTTGACCATCTTGGTGTGCTGGCCGGCACCCGCCGGCCCCTGATGGATGATCGTCTTGCCCATCACCTGCAGCAGCGGCCGCATCGCCTCGACCGTCTCCGCGTCGCCGCCGACCATGATCGCGAGCGTCGCGTTGCGGGCCCCGACGTCACCCCCGGAGACCGGTGCGTCAAGGCTGGCAACACCGTTGTCGCGCGCGTGCCCGGAGATCTCCTGCGCGAGCGACGGCTCACTCGTGCTCATGTCGACGATCACCATTCCGGGCTTGGTGCCGATCATCACGCCGTCGCGTCCGAGGATCACCTCGCGCACATCGGCCGGGTAGCCGACCATCGTGAACACGACGTCGGAGTCGCGTGCAACGAGCGCCGGCGTATCGGCCCAGGTCGCGCCCTTGTCGATCAGCGCCTGCGCGCGCTCACGCGTGCGCGAATAGATCGTCGCGCCGTACCCGGCGTCGATCAGATGGCCGCACATCGAGATGCCCATCACGCCCGTGCCGATCCAACCGATCCGGGTTGCTGCTGCGTCACCTGAACTCAAGCCGTGCTCCTCTCATGGATGTCCGTCAACTCCGAAGTTGTGCCTTGATGACCTTGCCCAGCGCGTTGCGCGGCAGCTCGTCGAGCAAGCGCACCTCGCGCGGGCGCTTGTGCGGGGCGAGCTCGCCGGCGACATGCTCGGTCAGTTCACGGGCGAGCCCGTCGCCGTTGCCGTCGGGCACCACCCAGGCGATGATCCGCTCGCCGAGGTCGGGATCGGGCTCGCCGGTGACGGCCGCCTCGAGCACCCGCGGATGGTCGAGCAGCGCGACCTCGACCTCACCGGCCCCGACCTTGAAGCCGCCGGTCTTGATCAGATCGGTGGCGCGGCGCCCGACGATCCGCCAATAGCCATCGGGATCGCGGGTCGCCAGGTCCCCGGTGTGGAACCAGCCGTCGCGCAGCGCCGCGGCGGTCGCGTCGGGCCGGTTCAGATACCCGCTGAACAGGTTCGGACCGCGGACGGCGACCTCGCCCATCGTCTCGCCGTCGGACGCGGTCAGGGCCTGGCCATCGTCGTCGAGCAGTTTCAGTTCGACGCCCGGAACGGGGATGCCAACACGGCCCGGACGGCGCTGACCGTCCGCGCGCACCGCGAGGTTCATCAGCGTCTCGGTCATCCCGTAGCGCTCGACGACCTCCTTGCCTGTGAGACGGCGGATGCGCTCGAACTCAGGGGCCGGTAACGCCGCCGAGCCGGAGACGAGCAGGCGCGCGCTGCGCAGTCCATCAGCGATCGCGCCCCCGCCCTCGACGGCGGCCGCACGGCCGAGGCGGTGATACATCGTGGGAACACCGAACAGCATCGTGCCGCCGTCACGCAGCGCCGCCGCGGCCGCGTGTGGATCAAACCCGCCTAGGTGGCAAAGCATGCCACCTAGGCGCAGAGGACCGAACAATCCCAGCACCAGGCCGTGAACGTGGAACAGCGGCAGGCCGTGAACGAGTACGTCCTCACCGGTCCACGCCCAAGCCTCGGCGATCGCGTCAAGGTTCGAAGCGATCGCGCGACGCGGCAGCACCGCGCCCTTGGGCCGCCCGGTGGTGCCGGAGGTGTAGACGATCAGCGCCGGGTCTTCGTCGGCGGCGGTGATCGCCGGCAGCTGTGCGCGGCGTTCAGCGAGCTTCACCGTGAGCACGCGGGGCTCGTGGGCGAGCGCCGGGAGATCATCCGGAGCACCGATCAGCACATCGGGCTGACTGTCGCTCAGCACGTGCTCGAGCTCGGCACGCCCGAGCTTGGGGTTGACGGGCACGAGCGCGACGCCGGCACTCACCGCGGCCACAGCGGCGACGCAGAACTCGGCCGACGGCTGCGCCCAGACCGCGACGCGCGTCGCACCCTCGAGCTTGGCCGCGACCGCGGCCGCCATCTCGCGCAACTCCCCGTAGGCGAGCTCCTGGCCGGCGAGCCGGATCGCCGGCCGGCCGTCGAGCTCCGTGAGTCCCGTCAGCATCGGCGCGACACTAGCTCAGCGGGGGAACTTCCCGTAGACCTCGGCCGCGGCGCGATGGAAACCCTCGGGTTCGCCAATGCTGGCGAAGAAGTCGGCGATCTCCTGCATCTCGCCGACCCAGCGCCAGCCCTTGGCCATCGCCGCGCGCTGCGCATGTGCGAGCTGCTGCGGAAGCTGTGGCTGGGAGTGCTGCCATTCGGCGAGCAGCTCGGCATCGACCCCTGCCGCCGTTGCCGCCTGCTGGACCGCCAGCAGCAGTGCCGCGCTGCCCTTGGTCCAACCCGCGTAGACCATCTTCAGCGCCGACGCGGCGCCGATCTGATCGGAGATGACGGTCGCGCGCGCGTGGCTGCCGCTGAACAGATCGGCGACGCTCTGCGCCTCGGGCCCGGCGAGGTAGAGCGTCGCCGCCGGTCGATCCAGCGGCGGCGCGCCGATGATCGAGCCGTCGACGAAGCGGTCGAACAGTCCGTCGATCGCGAGTGCGGTGGCCGGTGCGACGGCATTGGCGTCGACGTAGACGCCGGCAAAGCCCGACAGCTCGCGGGCGACATCGAGCGCCGCGTGGGGCGGACAGATCGAGAGCACGAGCTCGACCCGCTCAGCCAGCTCGGCGAGCGTGGCCACCGCCGCGAGGCCGGCCTCGCGAGCCCGCTGCGCGGTCGCGTCGCTGCGGCCGGCCGACACCCACAGGACGTCGTGGCCGCGGCTGCGCAGCGCGGCGCCAAATGCCGCGCCCATCTCGCCCGGGTGAAGCAGTCCGATCTTCATCAGCTGGATCATCCCAGGCTGCGAGAAGCCGGCCCGGTCAGCGGCAATTGACCACTGTTAGCCGCCGGTTAGCGGTCGCGGCAGCGAGCCGTCTGTCAGATATTTTTGACCACCGTCAAACAGCGTGCACGGTAGGTCAAGCGCCACCGGCACCTGTCCGATAGGAAGCCCGTGCTCAATCATGTATCGCGTCCAGGCCGTCGAGCCGGTCTTGTGGTCGCCCTCATCCTGTGCCTGACCGCGGCGCCGATCGGTGCCGGCGGCGCCCTTGCCAAGTCGCCCGCAACCGGTGGCCTTCCGGTCCGCGCGGCGTTCCTCGGCGATTCGTACACGTTTGGTGTCGGCGCCACCCAGCCCACCGACGGTTATGCCTATCTCGTCGCCAAGGACGAAGATTGGGCCGCCCGCGTCGTCGGACTGCCCGGTAGCGGCTACGTCCGTGTCGCGATCCGCGACGACAAGAACATCGCCGCCGGACTCTCCGGCGTGATCGCGGCGCAGCCGCAGGTCGTGATCGTCGAGTGCGGTCACAACGACGCGATGCCCAACGTCAACTACACCCAGACCGAGGCGGCGGCGATCAAGGATCTCGGCGCGCTGCGTACCGCCCTGCCGGAGGCGACGATCGTCGTCGTCGGCCCGATCTGGCTGAACGGCTATCCCGGCACGAAGGCGCTGTACGTGCGACACGCGGTTCACATGGCACAGCAGCGGATTCCCGGGACGCTGTGGATCGATCCGATCGCCCAGCACTGGTTCACCGGCTCGTGGACCAAGCACAGCGGCGATGACGCGACGATGATCAACTACGCGGCCGGGCACCCCAACAACCTCGGCTACGAACACATCGCGAGGCGGCTCGAGGCCGACCTGCAGACGCTCGGGGTCCACTGAGCAGCCGCGATGCCCGATCTGACGGATGAGTACGAGCGATGCGCGGGCTGACGAGGAACCGGCTATTGGCGCTGGCGTCGCTTGCGATGCTGGTCCTCGCCGGGATCACCGCGGCGACGGTTGCTGCCGCCGGCAGCCCGAGTGACGCGCGCTACTACGTTGCGCTCGGCGATTCGCTCTCGACAGGATTCCAGCCGACGCTGCAGGGCGACGGCATCGAAACCCGCTCGGGGTACGTCAACGACATCTACAGACGGGAGAGCCAGCGCACGCACGACCTCGAGCTCGTCGACTTCGGCTGCCCGGGTGATACGACCACCAGCCTGATGACCGGCGCCGGAAACTACGAGCTCGCCGGCCGGCTGCACTGTGATCGCGACAGTGGCTCACAGCTGAATGCGGCACTCGCCTTCCTGCGCGAGCACGACCGTCCGGGCCAGGTGCCGCTGGTCACGATCGACATCGGCATCAACGACCTCAACCGCTGCTCGGCGCTGGCCGATCCCGGGGCATGCCTGCAGGCCGGGGAGTCGTCGATCTCCGAGAATCTGCCACGGGTACTGCACGCACTGCGCGAAGCCGCACCCGCCGGCACGAAGTTCGCGGCGATGACGCTGTACGACACCTACCTGGGCAAGCTCAGCATCCACGGCGCCACGAGCGCCGCTGCCAAGGCCTTCCTGCACGCGTACCGGCAGGCGAATACGACGATCGTCACCGATGATCGGGCCGCCGGGTTCCGCACGGCGGACGTTGCCGACGCATTCCACACATATGACACGGCGCCGGTGGACCGGCGCGGCACGCGGATCCCGGACAACGTGGCGCGGACCTGCCTGCTGACCTGGTCCTGCTCGCCGCCCCCGATCAACCACAACATCCACCCGGACGACCGCGGCTACCGCGTGATCGCGCGCGAGTTCGAACTGGTGATCGGCCGACTCCCTCCGCGGCCAGAACGCGTCAACCAGGACTAGCCGCCACAAATTCACGCCCAGCGGTGCAACGATCACGACCGTTGCCGGTACGGGCGGGTGAGCGCGAGCGGCAGTGGAGCACTGCGGCCGAGTACCGACGGAAGCCGCTGGCTGTGCCGGTACCTTCTGGAGTCTCGATGGAGGCCCGGGGCCGGAACATGCTGATGCGGCGACGAGCCGACGTCGACAGCGCCGCGAAGCTGCGCCCACACGACCACACCGCGTGGTTCGGTGAGGGCCGCGCGGAGCTCTACGCGATGGCGAGCGCGGCATTGGCCGAGGGTTTGCGTCGCAACGAGAAGTTGATGTTCGTCGCGGAGGATCCCGACGTCTCGATGCTTACCGGGTTCGGCGCCGAGCGACTGATCGAAGCCGGCCAGCTCGAGGTCGTCGAGCTCAGCGCGGTCTACGAGGGCGGTACCGATTTCAGCGCCAGCGACCAGCTGGCGACATTCCAGCACGTGCTCGACGGCGCACTCACGGACGGCTACAGCGGGATCCGCGTCGTCGCCGACAACACCTCGCTTGCACAGGGCGATGACGAGAGCTTTGCGCGCTGGCTCGCCTGGGAGCAGCTGACCGACCACTTCCAGGCAGACTCGATGGTCACGGGCATCTGCTTCTTCGATCGCACGGGGCTGAGCGCCGAGCGTCTCGCAGACCTCGCCGCCCTGCACCCGGTGCGCAGGGCCAACGGGCACGACCAGCCGGCGTTCTCGGTGTTCGTCGACCGCGACGCCGTGTTGCTGATCGGCTCGCTGGGGGCCGATGCGAGCGATCAGCTGCGCCGGCTACTAGCCGCGATCGACTTCAAGCAGAAGGCCGTGATCGATCTGTCGGCCGCTCACCTGTTGGACAATGAGGCGCTGTTCGCGCTCGTCGAGTTCGCGTCTGCGGAGCGGCCGTTGACGCTGCGCGGCAACAATCACCTGCGCCGGCGCGTCGAGTCGCTTGGACCGGCGGGCGCACATCTCCGCGTCGAGGACTCCCCTGGACCCGCGTATCGCTGCGCCGGTTGCGGCGATGTCATCGGCGTCTACGAGCGCGCATCGATCGTGTACGCGAACTCCGCCCAGATCACGTCGTCGCTCGCCGAGCCCGAAGCGGTTGATCGCGCCGCCGCGCGCTTCCACAGCGACTGTTACGCAGCATTGGCTTAGGCCGTCACGTCCTGATCACACCAGGCCACCGACCCGGACAGATCGGCCGCGGCCAACAGCCGTGCCGGTGAGGCATCGGCCGCCGCCACACTCTCGAGCTGCCGGTGTCGCGGTTCGTTGCTCGAGCCGAACAGGACCACGTTCCCGCCGCGTCGAGACCCGCCCCCGAGTGCACCGACGTGCGCGTAGCTGTCGCCGAGTCCGGCGGCGATCGCACGCGCATCGCGCCAACCCGCGGTGTCGACGACGTTGACGACCGTGAGCGGCGCGATCCGCGCACACGCTGCGAACGCCTCGCGCGTTACGAGCTGGCGCGGGACGCGAGCGCCGACGAAGGCGTCGATCACGACCGCGTCGGCACTGTCCTGCGCGCGAGCGTCGAGCGCGGTGCGACCGTCGCTGACCCCCAGCTTCAGACCCCGCTGACGGCGCAGACCGAGATGCACGCGTGCGAATTCGAGCACGCGCTCGTCGACCTCGTAGACCTCGTGACGTGAGCTGGGGTCCTCGGCCAGCAGAGCGCGCGCGAGCGTGCAGGCCGCCCCGCCGACGTGCAGCACGTGCGCAGCCGCGAAGGCCCTGAGGATCAGCCGCGACCAGCGCACGTAGTCGAACTCGATGTGCCGTGGATCGGCGAGGTCGACATAGGAGGCGTCCATGCCGCCCTGGCGCAGCAACCGGCCCGACGGGCGCTCGGGATCGCGCTCGACGATCAGTTCGCCGTCGCCGGCGACGACCAGGCTGCGGGTTCGCGGCATCGTCGCTCAGCCCGGCGGACCGCCGACGGCCGGCGGAGTCACGCCGAAGACGATCCGGTAGCTGCATCCGCCGGCGCAGGTGAACACGCTCGTGGAGTCGTCGCCAGACCACGAGTACGCGTACGGCTCGGCGCGCTTGAACACGCGCGCGTAGTCGATCGGCCAGGTGTGGGCGGGGCTGCATCCCTTCGCGAAGCTGCCCCGGCAGCAGTAGCGGTCGGTTCCGAACCGCGCGCAGGGCGAGATGCAGGCGACGACCTTGCCGGCGGCGCGAACCCGAAGCGCCTTCGGGCACCTGACTGTGGTCGTGCAGCCGTGACCGGCCTCGCAGCCGCGGGCGTCGATCTTGTCCGCGGTTCGGCCTCCGACGGTGTTGATGTACATCGGCAGGTTCGAGCCGTCGACCATCGACACGTCGTAGAAGTCGAGGTGGTCGTAGGAGTCCATGTCGAACTCGGCGAGTGTTGCCGGAATCTGACCCCAACCGGTGCATTGGAAGCGCCCGCCGCAGTCTCCCGTCTGACAGTGGCCGTGACCGCCAACGCCGAAACGGCAGCCCGTCCGGCCCCAGATCCGCGCGTTGTAATGGTCGGGCACGCGAAAGCTGACCGATGCGCCCGCCGCCAGCCTCCAGCCGGTCGCTCCCGACAGCGAGCCGGGGGTGGCGGCCGCCCAGATCGTCTCCTGGGTGCGGTTGACGAGCGTGACCGTGCGGGCGTGGGCCGCCGTGGCCGCCGTGGCTGCGGCCGATGCCGCGGGCGTCGCCGGCCGCGCGGCGCTGAAGGCGAGCAGCAGGACCGCCGCAAGCGCGCAGCCCCGCAACGGCTTCTGCATCAGGCCTGCCGGATCGGCTCGCGGCCGATTTCGGCGAGCACGGTCGCCGCCGGCAGAACGTCGACGACCGCCGGCTCGGCGACCGTCACACGGCCGGGGCAGGCGGTTCCGTGCAGCACGCTGAGCTCACCGAACACGTCGCCCGGTAGGAACACGGCCGCGACTCGCTCACCGTCGTGCAATTCGACTCGCCCGCTCAGCAGTACATACACGGCATCGCTCTGATCACCGACATCAATCACGATTGTGCCGACCTCGAGCGTCTGGCGCCGAGCACCGCGGGCTAGACGCTCAAGCCCGCCGTCGCCGACGCCGTCGAACACCGGCAGCGTATTCAGCACGTCGACCAACGGCAGCGCCAGCAGGTCGCTCTGCTCGACGCTGAGACCGGCCTCACCCGTCAACGCCTCGAGAAACGCATCGCGCTCGACCGCGAGCAACTGCATCTCCGACAACGCCCGAACCGTGGCCGTTCGCGGCGTGTCGCGCAGAAGCGCCCGCTCGCCGAAGTCATCGCCGGGACCGATCTCACGAACCTTGTGACCGTTGATCAGAACCTCGGCGTCACCCGACTCGATCACGTAGAAGCGGTCGCCGTGATCGCCCTGGGTGATCGGCTCGGAACCGATCGGCACGTCGACGTGCTGGGCATACGCGGCCAGTTGCTCGAGCGAAGCCATGTCCAGCCCGCGGAACAGGCTCACCCGGTGCAGTAGCGCCACCACCACGCCGCGTCCAGCCGCGAGCTCATCGGAGCGGCGCACGCGAACCCAGGTCGTGATCATCAGCACCGGCAGCGGCAGCCCGGCCAGCAGCAGCGCCGTGCGTAGCCCGAACAATGCGACAAGCGCCGGCGCCAGCAGCGCACCGGCGCCCTCGGACACGAGCTTCAGCGACTCCATCACCGCGACGGTGCGAGAGAACGCATCGGTGCTGAGCAGCCGGTGCAGCAGTGATAGCGAGGTGGCATCCGCCAGCGCCATCGACGCCCCCCAGGCGAACACCAGCAGCGCGACGATCAACAGCGGCGGTTGGGCGCTTATCAGTCCGATCGCGATGCCCGCGGCGATGAATGAGAGCACACATGGGATCGCGAGCCGCGCACGACCGATCTGCGCCGCGGTCACCGGTAGCGCGACAAGCGCGCCGAGCCCGGTCGCCGCCTGCATCAGGCCAACGCTCGAGTCGCCGGCGTGCAGCATGTGCAGTGCGACCACCACCAGGAGCGCTCCCCAGAGCCCGCGTACCAGCGTGCGCAGCACGCTCGCCCACACGAGCGGCCACGCGTTCGGATCGCTGAGCACCGACGGGAACATCGCGAGGCCATCACGCAGCCGCTGCGGCTCTCCGCCGCGCGTCACGGCCGGCGCCGTGGCGATGCCGAGCGTGCAGAGCAACGCCAGCAGCATCACCGCCGCCTCGCCGACCATCGTCACCCGCGGCGACACGAACTCGACGGCGCCGCCGCCGATCAGTGCCCCGCCCGCCTGCCCGAGCGTCTTGGCCATGCTCGTCCCGGCGACGGCCTGCATCAGCTCCTCCGGCGAGCGCGCGAGGATCGGCATCAAGCGCGACTGCGCCGGCCGGTAGGCCGCCGCCACGGTCGAGTCCGCGACGACGAACAGCAGCGGCAGCAGGAAGCCGCTGCCGCTGAGCGCCAGCACCGCGGCGCATCCGAGCAGCAGAGCGCGCGCGAGCGCGATCTGGCTCAGCACACCGCGGCGGCCGGAGAGCATCGGCGCGAGCACCGCGCTGCTGGCCGCCCCGGCCAGAAAGCGCAGCCCGATCAGACCGACATCAAGCGCGCCGCCGACACGAAAGGCATGGACGCTGAACGCCGCGATGAAGCCCCACTCGGCGACATTGAGCAATCCGAAGCCAGCGAGGAGCCGCCGCAGGGAGGTATTGCTCAACGTTGGCCTGCGCGGCGGCATCCGAGCGATTCTTACGCACCGGGATAGCGCACCACGCCACGCGACGGCGCCGGGTAACACGAGGGTCACAACTCGGTGTTCGGCACGCTCGAAAACCGCTGCTCGAATAGGATCAGCCGCGATGAACAGCGCGCTATACGGCTGGACGGTCGCCTAGTTGCGGCGCGCCCACTGGCGCAGCCGCCGCCGGCTGCTGCTTGCGATCGTGGCCGTCGCGGCCGCGGCCCTCGGGATCGTCACCCACGCGACCGGCGTTTTCCATCGCACCGAGCTGGAGACGATCGATGCGCGCTACAACGTCCGTGGGACAAACCGCGCGTTGGTCAAGAACTTCGTGATCGTGGGGGTCGATACTCGAACGCTCAGCTACTTCGCCTCGCGCACGGCGCTGAAGGATCACTACGCGACGAATTGGCCATTTCCCCGCCGTGACCACGCACGTGTGATCGATCACCTGCTGAGCGCCGGAGCCCGTCACATCGCGATCGATATCGCGTTCACAAACCCGACTGATAACACCGACGACTACGACCTCGCTACGGCGGTGCAGCGCGCCGGTCACGTTGTGCTGGCGACGACATCGGTCGGGCCCCATGGCTCGACCGACGTGCTCGGCGGCGACGCGAACCTGCGTAGTTTTGGAGATGCTCGAGCCGCGAATGCGACGTCGATCCCAGACAGCGACGGCAGCTACCGGAAGATGCAGTACTCCTACCAAGGACTCGAGACCTTCGGCACCGCCATCGCGGCGGAGGTGCGTGGGAAGCCGGTCTCCCCGAGTCTGTTCGGCGGGACCACCGCGCCGGTCCCGATCGACTACGCCGGACCTCCGCACACAGTGACGTTCATCCCGTATTGGAAGGTGTACGCGGGCGATTTTCCCGCTTCGCTGGTCCGCGGGAAGACGGTGCTGATCGGGGTCACGAGTTCGATTCTCCAGGACGTCCATCAGACGCCGACCTCCGGCTCCAGTGACAACGCCCTGATGTCGGGCACCGAGATCGTCGCCAACGAGGCGGCAACCGTCCTGCACGGGATCCCGCTGCGTGACGGCGCCGGCTGGGTCAACATCCTGCTGATCATCGTGCTCGGCTGCGGCGCCCCGCTGCTCGGTCTGCGTGGCTGGGCGCTGCGAGCGCTCGGCGGCGGACTGGTGGTGGGCGCTCTTTACGCCCTGGCCGCACAGCTGGCGTTCAACTCCGGCAGCATCATCGCTGTGATCGACCCGGAGTTCGCACTGGTCGTCGGCGTCATCGGCACGCTCGCGGTCGTGTATCTAGGTGAGGCGTTCGAGCGTCAGTACGCGCGCAACATGTTCGCGCGCTTCGTGCCGCCGGATGTCGTCGACGAGGTGCTCTCGAGCGCCGATGACGACCTGCGCCTGGCGGGCGTGCAGCGCGTGTGCACGGTGATGTTCAGCGATCTGCGTGGCTTCACGCAGTTCTCGGAGAGCGAGCCCGTCGAACGCGTGATTGCCGTCGTCAACCACTATCTCAACGAGATGACTCAGGCGATCCTCGATGCCGGGGGCACGCTGATCGCCTACATGGGCGACGGGATCATGGCCGTGTTCGGCGCACCGCTCGAGCAGGATGACCACGCCGACCGCGCGTTGCGCGCGGCACGCGAGATGATCGGGCCACGACTTGCGGCGTTCAACGCCTGGCTTGCCGAGCAGGGTCATCCGTCCGGTCTTAGGATGGGTGTCGGGCTCAACACCGGCACCGTCATGTGCGGCAACGTCGGCGCCGATCAGCGCGTCGAATACACGGCGATCGGCGACACGACCAACACGGCTTCACGGCTCGAGGGGATGACCAAGGGCAGCCCACACATGTTGTATGTCGCCGAGGCCACGCGCGCCGCGTTGCGCGACGTGCCAGGCGATCTGAGTTTCGTGGACGAGCTCGAGATCCGCGGCCGCGAGGCGAAGATGCGCGTCTACTCGATCCCCGACCCAACCGACTCGGCATCGAGCTGAGCGGGCCGCGCGAGGATCTCTGGCAATGAACTGGGGTGAGCTGTTCGTCGTGTTCTTCGTGAGCCATCAGTTCGGCGACTTCGTGCTGCAGACCGACTGGCAGGCGATGCACAAGCGCGGTGGGCTCGGACGCACCGCCGAGTCGCGACGCGCACTGTGCTCACACGTCTTCGTCTACACCTGTGCGTTCGTCCCGGCACTGATCTGGATCGCTTCGCGGATCGGCTGGAACGCCGCCGTGATCGCAGCGGTGATCGCGATCCCGCACCTGATCCAGGATGACGGCCGCCTCGTGCAGGTCTACGCGCGTCGGGTCAAGGGTCTCGACCCGGCAAGTGGGCGGATCGTGATGCTGCTACTCGACCAGGCGCTGCACATGGTTGCGCTGTTCGGCGCCGCGCTGCTCGTCCGCGCCATGATCTGAGGCGCGTAGCCGTCTACTTGACGCGCAGCGGTACCACGTAGAGCTTGCCCGCAACCTCGACGCCGACGTTCCAGTTCTGGAAGTGCCCGAGGTCGGGGGTGATGTGGAACTCGATGGTCCAGCGTGGCGTACCGCCGACGCTGCTGCCATCGCGGAAGAACGGAACGTTGCCGCCGCTCGGCTGTTGGGGTGCGACCGCGGCGTCGACGTAGGCCGGGCGCGACGCGCTCACTACGGTGATCGAGTAGGTGCCGCTGATCTGGACGTCATAGCGCCCGTTGGTGGACGACACCGGAGCGATGTGGATGCTCGGCGGCGGCGGCGCGGGCGCGGGCCCGGGCGCGAAGTACGAATGACCCTGGGTGACGATCACCGTGTGGCGCGTCGGGTAGTAGGCGGTGACCTCGATCTTGTCGCGCACCACGCGGAAGTACGTGCCGCCGCACTCGTTCTCCGTGAACCACTTGGTACCGAGTACGGCAGCGGCGCCGGCTGACCCCTTGGTCGTGAAGTTGCCGTGGGCGTTTGACCAGAGACTCTGAACCTTCTTCTTCTTCTTCGTCTTTGTCTTCGCGATCTGGGCCACGCCACGGGCGGCACTCGCGCTCGCCGTCCCGGCGTCGGCGCGGTTGCAGCCGGCATCGCTGCCGCCCGTCAGAGTGAGGACCGCGTCACCGTTGGTGTCCTGGTGAAGCTGGAACTGGCCGTCTGCGAAGACGCCCGTCTCCGACTTTCCGTGCGGGAGCCCGAGGGTCACCTGCACGTGGCCTCCGCTCACGTCGATCGAGGAGTCGTTCGGAACCTGGCTGACCGAGCTCAATCGCTCATAGCTGTTCGAGCCCGGCCGCCTGATGAGCACCGTGCCCGAGACGTGGGCGACGTCGAACTTCTTGTGCAGCACGGGCTTCTTGATCCGTACCCGCGCGGTGACGAAGTTCCCGTGTCGCGGCGACGTGACCGCAGCAACCGGCTTGCCGCCGTTGCCGAACCACTTGGACGAGTACACACCGCTTCGCGACGGCGCCGGCGAGCTGTGATCGACGAGCAGACGGTTGAAGACGACGGGCGGGAACGCGGCCGGGCCGGGGATCGTCGCGGGACCCCCAGTAGGGCTGTACCTCTCGACCATCACGAGCGACCCGTGCAGCTCCGGAGCGCCACTCGATGACGCGAAGATCGGCAGCGTGCCCGCCGACCATCCGCTGCGACGGCCGAGCCCAAGAGCTCTGATGCTGGCGCTCTTGGCGGTGTTGACGTTTCTGATCCTGAGCGTCAGCCCCGTCGCGCCAGTGCTGATCGCCAACCTGAGCGGGTCACCCGGCGCCACCTTGAGTCGCTCGGAATGGGTACCGGCGACACGCGCGGGGGTGACCGTGAGCCGACCCAGTTTCAGGTTGGCGGTGATGAACTCGGCGATGTACCTGGGCTTGTGTCCGTCGCAGTACGAGTAGACGCCGGCGAAGTCAGCCGGGCGCACGGTCTCATCGCTCTGCCGGTAGGTGCCCAGCAGCTCGATGCCCGACTCTTGGCCGACGTAGGTGTCGCGCGCAACCGCTCGGCAGTTGACCGCCGACACATAGACCGTCGCGGAGATCGCCGTCGCGGGGGCTCTCGAGTTCCAGCTGGCGCCGTTGACGCGGGCCACATTGCTACCGGACGCGGACGTGACGACGACCGCCGCCGCAAGCGCCACGACCAGCAGCGCCGCCACGACCAATCGCCCCCCCCGCGCGCGATGCCGCTTCATAGCCTGGCGACTCTACCTGTCGCTGCCGATACACGCAAAACAGTCGCGCAAATCGGTTCGGATCAAACCCGCGCTGTGACCCCTGGTGGGCGGACCCGGCAGCGCGAAGTCGAGCGGAGAGCTGGTCAGTGATGTCTGCTGGGCGTCTTGGCGCTGATCACCAGTTTGCCGGATCTCTGTTCGGCAGCGGCGCCGTTGGTGATCACCTTGACGACGTATGAAGCTTTGAGGGAATGACGGCGCAGCTGGTTGGCTCCGGTCCGGTTGAGCTTGATTTTCAGCTTGGCGCGCTGACCGCCATGCACGGTGACATGCGCGAGCGCTATGACGATCGGCTTCGCCTTGGGCTTGCCTTTGCCGGTCGTCCTGACCGGCGGGATGGTGATTGTGATCGTCGCCTTGCACGTCTGCTTGGCCGGGCAGCTCACCGACAGCGGAAGCAGGATCGTGTAGCTGTTGCCCGTCTTGGTTCCCACGGTCTGCCGTCCGGTGACGCGGATCGAAGCCGGGGTCCCGTGAGTGGTGGCCGCCGGCCCGCTGGCCGGCGGCGAGCTCGGAGGCGACGCGGTGGTGAACGTCACATCGTTGGAGCTGATCGTTCCCGCCTGATTGACGATCGTGATCCTCGCGTGGTAGGTCGTGCCCGCCGCCAGGCCCGTGATCGGGAAGCTGAGCGTCTGCTCGCCCGCAGACGGCGAAACCGTGACGGCCGCGCTGCGTTGCCCGTAGGTGTTCGTTGTGCCGTAGTCGAGCCACGCCTGCGATGCCCCGCCCCCGGCCGTGACCGCGCCGAGCACGGTCGCCTGGCTGACGTTGATGTCACCGACGCTGATCGCCACCGCGCTCGGCGCGTCCGGGAGCTCGTCGGCGCCGATGTCGGGAGCCGACCCGACCGTCCGCAGGTCACCGTCGAGGTCGGTACTGGGATCGCCACTGACCGGCACGCCTTTGTCGATCGTGGCCGTCGATGTTGCGGCCTCGTGGTAGTCGTAGGCGGCGGCGTCGACGAACACCGGCGCAGCGCTGCTGACCGTCGCGCCGTCACGGTTGTAGGTACCCGAGAAGGTGCTCTCGCCCGAGATCACGTCGTGGTCGGCGTTGACGGTGATCGACGCCATGCTCTCCTGCAGGATGACGAGCCCGTTGCCGGCGTGCGCGACGATCGTGTTCTGGAGCGTTACCGTCGTTGCGCCGGACTCACCGCGTGCCTCCATCGCGAAGTTGGTGCCGGGGGTGGCTGCGACGAGCGTCGAGTTGCGCACGACGTCGGTTCCTCCCTCGCCCTCCAGAAACAGCGCTTGGCCACTGGTTGGGTCAGTGCCGTCGGCGGCGTTGTTCGTTGCATAGGCGACCGTGTCGGTGATCGTCGTTGCTCCATACGCGGTGATCGCGGAGGCCACCTGCTGGGCCGAGCCCGACGAAACCCCGGCCGTCGATGCGACGACGTGATCGATCGATCCACCCGAGCTGAACAAAGCCGAGGCGCCCGCCGCAGTCGAGACGTTGTGGACCTCGAGGTCGCTCACCGATGTCGGCACACCCGAGAACACCAGGCCGGTCGCATCATCCGAGAAGCGCGGGTCTGCCGAGAGGAAGATTCGCGGCCGCGGGCCGGAAGTCGGCCCGTGCACAGTCAGGTTGCCTGCGGTAACGCTGATCGACCCCGCCAACGGTGCGGCAGGCGAACCGTAATCTCCGGACTCTATGAGCACGTCATCGCCCGGCTGGGCGCCCTCAAGCGCCGTCGCCAGATCGCAGGGCGTGCTGGTGGCACAACTGGCGTTGGCGCTCCCCGTCGTCGAGGCCACCCGTTCAGCCGCGAGCGCCGCCCCCGGCGCGACACCAGTCCAGCACAACACCGCCAACACTGCGCTGATCCCCGCGAACCGCGCC
>DATASU010000067.1:0-9530 GCA_036269095.1 Solirubrobacteraceae bacterium | reverse complement strand
ACGGCACCGTGATCGGCAGCAGCGATGGCTTCATCGCGACGATCAGCAACTACCGGCCCGGGGACACCGTGACGCTGACGGTCACGACACCGAGCCATCAGACCAAGCAGATCAAGGTCACGCTCGGCACACGTCCGGCTTCGGCCCCGACTGCGGGCTAAGACGTGAGGGATGGCGGCGGCATGCTTTGCCGCCGCCTACCAACCCCCCGCCGGGCCAGAGCGCCGCTTGCGCAACAGGCCGGGGCCGTGGGCGCCGGACGATCAGCTGATCGTGGGCAGAGCGGCCGCCGATGCCTGCGTGCGTTCCATCAGCTCGCGGTGCACCGAGCGCGTGTGGCCGTTGCGGCGCGTCCAGCTACCGTCCTGGGCGAGCGTCCAGGAGTTGGTGTCGTCGGCGAGGCAACGGTCGAGCGTGTCGTTGAGCTCGGCCTGTAACTCGGGTTTCTCGATCGGCACGAGCAGCTCGACGCGCGCATTGAGGTTGCGCTGCATCAGGTCGGCCGAGCCAACGTACATCACGCGCTCCTCGTCGAACTCAAACGAGAACACCCGGGAGTGCTCGAGGAAGCGCCCGACGACCGATACGACGTTGATCGTCTCGCTGATGCCGGCCAGCCCCGGCGTCAGGCAGCAGATACCGCGAATGTTGAGGTCAATCGGCACGCCGGCCCGTGAGGCGCGATACAGCGCCTCGATGCAGCGCGTGTCGACGAGCGAGTTCATCTTCATGCGGATGCGGGCGTGCTTGCCCTCGTTGTGGGCCGCGATCGTGCGGTCGATCAGCTCGATCAGCGGACCACGCATCGAGTCCGGGGCGACGAGCAGCTTGCGGCCACGCACGGGATGTGCGTAGCCGGTGAGTGCGTTGAACAGGTTGGCGACCTCCTGGCCGATCTCACGATCGGTGGTGAAGAAGCCGAAGTCCTCGTAGAGGCGCGCGTTCTGGGCGTGGAAGTTGCCGGTCCCGATCATCACGTAGTGGCGCACCTCGTCGTGCTCGCGGCGGACCACGAGGATCGTCTTGGCGTGCGTCTTGAGCCCCGGGATGCCGTGCACGACGTGCGCACCAACCTCCTCGAGCTCGCGCGACCAGCGGATGTTCTTGCGCTCGTCGAACCGCGCCTTGAGCTCGACCATGCACACGGCCTGCTTGCCGTTCTCGGCCGCGGTGACGAGTGCCGGCACGAGCTCCGAATCTCCTGACGTGCGGTACACGGTCATCTTGATCGCCAGCACGTTCGGGTCGATCGCGGCCTGCATCACGAACCGCTCGACGCTCGCCGTGAACGAGTGGTAGGGGTAGTGGACCAGGCACTCGCCCTCGCGCATCTGCGCGAAGATGTCGACCTGCTCGCCGGTGTCGTCGGGCCGCGGGCGCAGCGCGGGATGGACCAGCGGCGTCCATGGCGGCTGACGCAGCTCCGGATGCCCCTCGACGCCTACGATCTGCCACAGGTCGGAAAGGTCGAGCATGCCCTTCTCGTCGTAGACCTGGTTGTCGGCGAGGGTGAGCCAGTCGACGAGGCGCTCGCGCATCGCCGGCTCGATGTCGCTGGAGACCTCGAGCCGCACGACCTCGCCGAAGCGCCGCCGCCGCAGCTCGTCCTCGACCGCGGCGAGCAGGTCGTCGGCCTCGTCGGAGATGTCAAAGTCGGCGTCGCGGGTCACGCGGAAGAGGCTGTGGGCAACGACCTCCATGCCCGGGAAGAGCTCGTCGAGGTGGTGGGCGATGATGTCCTCGAGCGGCACGAACGTGTCCTTGTCGATCTCCACGAACCGCGGCAGCACCTCCTTGGGTACCTTGACGCGGGCGTAGAGCTCGGTCTCGAGCGCGGGATCGTGCAGGTGCACGAGCAGGCTCAGCGACAGGTTCGAGATGTAGGGGAACGGCCGGCCGGGCCCGATCGCCAGCGGCGTCAGCACCGGGAAGATGTGCTCGAGGAAATGGCGCCTGAGCCGCTCTGGGCTCGCGCCCGACTCCTCGCACGAGGCGATGCGAATTCCCTCGGCGGCGAGTGCCGGCTTGAGCACGTCGCTGAACTGGCGGCCGTGGCGGCGGTCGAGTGCGCGTGCCTTCTTGGCGATCTCCTCCATCAGCTGTGTGGAGGTGAGACCGTCGGCGGCGCGGCGGTCGATGCGGGCCTCGATCTGCTCGTGCACGCCGGCGACCCTGACCATGAAGAACTCGTCGAGGTTCGAGGTGTAGATCGCGAGGAACTTGAGGCGCTCGATCAGCGGCTGATCGTCGTCCTCGGCCAGCTCGAGCACGCGCTGGTTGAAAGCCAGCCACGAGAGTTCGCGATTGATGTAGAGCGCCGGACTGCGCAGGTCGGGGGCGTCGTCGTCGACGTGTTCTTCTGTGAGCACCGAGTCGGTCATTGTCAGACGCTCTCCACGCCCGCGATCGCCGCGAGCTCCTGGGGTGTCATCAGCAGCACCAGTTGTCCGCGCCGCACGGCCGCGATGCCGCCCTTGCGAAATTGCACGCGGGCGCCGGTCATGTCACGCAGGACGTCGGATATCGACGGGTTGTGGCCGACCAGCATCGCGTTGTCGTAACCGGCGGTCAGCAGCTCCGGCTCATACGTCGCCCCGGCGATCGCGGGCTCGGTGACAATCTCGACGTCGAGCGGCTCGCAGGCGAGCCGCGCGGTCTCGATCGCCCGGCGCTTGGGGCTCGAGAGGCAGCAGCCGAGCTTGACGTCCATCCGTGCCAGCGCCAGGCCGGCGATCCGGGCCTGCTCGATTCCGCGCGGCGTCAGCGGGCGTGCCTCATCGGGGTGGCCATCGGCGGCCTCGGCATGGCGGAGCAACCACAACATCGGAGCAGAGACTACGCCGCGCTTCGCGCGCGGCGACACGATTCCGTGCGCGTCACCCGATCACCAGCGGCCGGTGAAAGGTGCGCTCGAAGGCCTCATCGTCGCCGTAGCGCTCGACGCTCCAGCGCGGCAGCGTCAGATCGCCCTCGGCGAGCAGGTGCAGTGAGACCCCGTCGCCGTTGGTGCGCAGCCGCACCTCGCTGACCGACTGATCGCGCCCGCGCTCGAGGTGCTCGGCCAGGCGCAGGATCATCGCGCAGCGATCGAGCATCTCATCGTCGCCTTCGCGACCGAGCTTCGCCCACTCGCCGAGCTTGGGGACGCCCTTGCGGTGATACCGCGTCATCTGCGCGATCAGCGCGCGCTCGCGGGGATCGAAGCCGGGGAGCTCGGCGCTGACGATCAGGTAGCGCGAGTGCTTGTGATGGTCACCGTAGGAGATCGTCATGCCGACGTCGTGCAGCATCGCCGCCGCCCACAGCAGCTCGGCCTCACCCGGAAGCGGCTCGAACAGGCCGCCCGCGGCCAGCGACTCGTGCATCTGCAGCGCCAGGCGGGCGACGTGCTCGGTGTGCGGAAGGTCGGACTCGTACTGCACCGCGAGGTTGCGGACGGCCGCGCGGCGGACGTCGGTGAACCGTGGCTGCTCCTCGCCGAGGATCGTTCGCGCGAGGAAGATCCCGTCGCGCAGGCCTGACTCGGTGGCCTCGATACCGTTGAAGCCGCCGAGCTCGACGACGGTCTGCAGCGCCACCGCCGCCGCGAGGATGATGTCGCCGCGCCCGGGCTTGATCCCGGGAACGGTGCGGCGTTCGGCGACCGGCAGCGCCGCGAGCGTGTCAACCAGCTCGTCGAGCGCGGCAGCTGTCACGACGAAGCCCTGAATGCCGATGTCCGTACCACCCGAGGAGCCGAACTGCGCGCGCTGCGCGGCGGCCGCGAGGTTGCGCACGGCGCCGCCGGTGCCGACGAGCCGTCCGCCGTGATCGCCCAGCCAGTCGGCGGCGCTGAGCTCGCCGGCGACGTGGTCGCGCAGCCGTTGCAGATCCTTCTTGCGTGCCGGCTTGTCGGGGTCGCCGTCGGCGAGGAACGATTCGGTCATCCGCACGGCGCCGACCGGGAGCGAGACGCTCGCGCGCTCCTGACGGCCGGCCACGCGGATCAGCTGCATGCTGCCGCCACCGATGTCGAGCACGACGCCGTCCTCGAGCGTCGTCGAGTTGATCGCGGCGACGTACCCGTAGTGCGCCTCGTCGGTCGTCGAGAGCACCTCGACCTCGTAGCCGGTCGTTTCGCGCACGCGCTTCAGGAAGCCGTCGCGGTTGCGGGCATCGCGGATCGCGCTGGTCGCGAACACGTGCACGTCCTCGTCGCCGAGGCCGTTGGCGTGACAGAAGCGCGCGAAGATCGCGAGCGTCTCGAGCCCGCGCCCCATTGCGTCATCGCTGAGCTTCCCGGTTGCGGCCATGCCGCTGCCGATCCGCACGGACTCGTAGAGCTCGTCGGTTTGCTTCCACCACTCCTGCGGCGCGTCGGGCCCGTAGCTGTAGATCACAAGGCGCCACGAGTTCGAGCCGAGGTCGATCACCGCGACGTGGCGCGGCGCGCTTCCGGCCTGGGCGGCCGCACGCGTGGTCCTCCAACTCATGCACTGATGATCCGCTCCCGCCCGGACGGGAGCCGTTCTCCACGGGCCAGCAGCCCACCCGCGGCCAGCCGCTCGCGCAGCGTGGCGCGACGTGAGAGCCAGCGGATCGCGTCGGTCAGGGCGATAGCGTCGTCGGGTACGAGGAAGCCGCTGCGCCCGTTCTCGATCAGCGCGGCGGCCTCGCCGCCGGCGACCGCGAGGATCGCAACGCCGCCGCGCTGCGCCGCGATGATCGTGTCGGCGGTGTCGGCGCCGGTCGTTGGGGATATGAGCAGGTCAGCACCGTCTGCCAGGTCGCCCAGTCCCGCGGCCCCGAGCGGCGCGAAGAAGCTCGCGGCGTGGCCGAGATGGCGCTCGAGCCAGCCACGCTCGGTGCCCTCGCCGACGATCAGCAGATGCAGCCGCGTGTCGTGATCGCGGGCCGCCAGGAATGCCTGCGCGAGCTCGCGCACGCGATGCTCAGCGTCGAGCGGACCGACGTAGAGCAGATGGATATCGGCGAGCACGCCCTCGCCCGTCGCAGGAACTTGCATGTCACGAGCATTCCTACCCACACGCGCGCGTTCGTGACGTCTCGGGGAAACAGCCGTGAACTTTGTGTGAACGCGAGCACGGTCGCGTGGGCTGAGCCGGTGCCCACCGCAGTGGGCACCGAGCGTCAAGCGTGATTCAGGCGACCGAGTTGTACGCCGCAACGTAGGCGGCGTAGCCGCTCTTGGGCAGCCCGATCAGCGGTGTGGCGGTCTTGCCGACCGGGCCGGAGACGACCACCGTTGGCGTCTGCGCCTCGCCACCGTCGACGGCGGCGCCGGCGTTGTTGTCGGCGGTGACCTGACTCTTGAGGCTGGCCTTGTTGCGGTCGGTCATCCACTTCTTGAAGTTCAGCCCGGGAACCTGCTTGGCGATCCCCTCGAGGTAGCTGTCCGTGACGTAGTTGGTGGCTTCGGCGCCCTGCTCGTTGTACATGAGCTCGACGAAGTACCACTCCTTGCCCTGCAGGCCGGCGGCCTCGGCGGCCACCTGTTGCTGCACGAAGGCGCTGGAATCGGGGTTCTCGCTGGACGCGGTCTCGAGCGACTTGAACACCAGCCGTGCCTTGCCGGTACGGACGTAGTCCTTGATCAGCTGGTCCTCCCAGCCGGAGCCCTGCTCGGACTCGGGGTTGGTGAAGCTGGTCGGCGTGGCAAGCACATCGCAGACGGAGCACTCGAGGTCGCCGTACTCGGTGATCGCGACCGGCGCGCTGGCCTTGCCGAGCGTATTCCCGGACTCCGGGATTCCGGCGAGCAGGCTGTTGACGTGCTGCGACGCAGCCTTCGCCGCCGCGGTCTGCGGCTTGACGGCGGTGCCGCCGCCGCCACTCGAGATCACGATCAACACCACCACGACGATGACCACCACGGCGAGGACGCCGCCGAGGGTCTGCAGCCGGCGCTGACGCGCCGCGCGGTCGGTCGCGGCCTGCTCCTTGGCGAGGCGTTGCGCCCGCGCCTGTTCCTTCTGTTCCTTACGAGATGCCATATCTGAGTTCGCCCGTCGCTCGCTTCCAATACCGATGCGCCCGTAGCCCGATCGAGTCAATCAGGAAGCTAGGCGCCGAACAGAATAACTGGATAAGGACGGCCTAAGCGGGCCGCCGCGGCGTACCCGAGGCGCGCGCCTCAGTTGTCGCGCAGATAGCGGACGGCGGTGAGTATCGCCAGAGCCGTCATCAGGCAGGCGCTGCCGACACACCATTCGCAGATCTCCTTGAGCGTGAAGATCTCACGGTAGGTGAGGTACAGGCTGAAGCAGCAGCCGATCAACGCGGTTGCGAAGCAGGCCGCGCGCGCGAGCTCTCCGCGGATGAAGATGCTTGCGACGATCGTCACGTAGCCGATCAGGCCCAGCAGCGCGACCGGGATTCCCGCAAGCTTCGAATAGACCGACGACTGGACCTGCTCGCAGCTCGAGTGACCGGAATTCTTGCCGAAACACGGCAGCGAGCCGAGACCGTGGTAATGGATATAGGTGAGAAACGACGCCTCGGCGACACCGATCAGGGCGACGATCAGGATCGCGATCGTCAGCGCGTTCATCTCGGGCAGACGCAGCGCGAGCCGGGTCCGTGAAGCGTTCGCGGTGCTCATGAAGCCGGCTCAAGCGTAGCCGAGCGACCCCGAGCTGTCTGCCTCAGCCGCAATTCCCTGCAGTTTGCATGTGAAGATCCTGTAACCAGGTGCGCTCGAGGAGGCGAACGGCGTTGCGGACCATTTATGCTCGACCCATGTCGCCCGAAGCAAGGGACGTGCTGGTCGGCAACGCGGCGGGAGCCGCTGCCCAGCGCGCCAATAACCGGCTGCGTCTCGCGGTCATCGACCGGGATCCCGGTTTCATGCAGGTGTTGTCCAACCGACTCGATGCACTCGGTTGGGATCTGAGAGGGCTGTCCAGTGCCGTCACCGTCGACGCGCTGGTATCGATGCGTCTGAACGCGCTGGTCGTAGACCTCGCGGTGCTGGGCCCGGGTAGCTGGGAGTACCTGGAGCGTGTCTGCGGGCGTCTTCCCGGCCTGGCCGTGATCGTCTGCACGGGACCATCGTCGGTCGCGCAACGTGTGCGCGGACTGCGCCTCGGCGCCGATGCCTGGATGACCAAGCCCTGCCACGCCGAGGAGCTGATCTGCGTGATCGAGGCGGCGATCCGCCGTCATCGTCGCAACGAGATGCCGCAGATCGAGGAGTCGACCTCGGTCGGGCAGATCACGATCCGGCCCGACCTCTATCAGGCCTACGCCGACGGCGCCAGCCTCGAGCTGACGGCGCGCGAGTTCGAGATCCTGCACCTGCTCTCGCAGTCCGATCGCGTGCTGCGCCGCGAGGAGATCTACGAGCGCGTCTGGGGCTATGCGATGGCCCACGGCGACCGCTCGGTCGATGTGTTCGTGCGCAAGTTGCGTCAGAAGCTGCGAACGGCGTCGCCGGCATGGAGCTACATCCATACGCACTTCGGTGTCGGCTACCGCTTCGCTCCCGAGCTCGACGGCGGCGAGGAGCCACTGCACGAGGTGCGCGACGTACCTGGCGACGACGGCCACGAGGCCGAGTTCGTCGCGGCGCTGGTCGGCTGACCGCGACCTGCTGACCAGCGTTGCATGCCACGCTGCTCCAGCGGGAGCGGCGTGGCCGGTGCGCCCGGCCGCCGCCCTGAGCAGCCGGTCACAGCTTGTTCACAACGGCTTCACGACTCGGTAACGCCGTAAGCCTGTCGTGGACCGAGCATCCTTGTATGGCCGTCGGCACCTCCGAGCTACCCGAGAACATCACGATCGGCCCGCTCGAGATCACGCCTGACGAGCACCTCGCGCGACTCGACGGCCACACGCTGACGCTGTCACTGCGCGAGCTGCGGCTGCTGACCGAGCTGGCCCGCCACGCCGACCGGATCGTCGCCCGCGAGCAGCTGTTCGAGCTCGTCTGGGAGCGGCCGATGCGCCCCGGTGACCGGTCCGTCGACGTCTACGTGCGCAAGCTCCGCGTCAAGCTCGAGACGGCGCTGCCGGGATGGTCGTTCATCCATACGCATTTCGGCTTCGGTTACCGGCTCTCCGCGGAGACGCGGCAGCCGGTGGCATGATTGCTGCTCCAACGAGGAGACTGAAGCGATGGCGGAGACCGACAGGTCCGCAGAGGGGCGCAACCAGCCGCATCAGACGTGGTTCCGCGACGAGCTCGCACGGCTCGAGGACCAGGTCATGGGTGGCCTCGACCTGGTCGTCTCGCAGCTCGATCGCGCGCTCGAGGCGATCAACTACCAGGACGTAGAGCTGGCGGCGATGGTCGCCGCCGACGACCACCGCATCGACGGACGCTATGTCGAGGTGCACCAGGGCGTGCTCTCGCTGCTCGGGCGCCAGGCGCTGTTCCTCGACGACCTGCGGCTCGCGGCGGCGCTGCTGCACAGCATCCGCTGCATCGAGCGGATGGGCGACCAGTGCGCGAACATGGCGAAGCTGGTGCCGCTCTCGGGCTACGAGGCGCCGAAGGACCCGACGATTCTCGAGTGGATCGAGAAGATGGGGATCTCGGTGCGCCAGGAGGTGCTGCAGACGCGCGACGCGTTCCGCTCGCGGCACGTCTCGCTCGCGCGTGACCTGGTGCGGCAGGACAAGGAGGTCAACCGCCTCAACCGCGACATCTTCCAGCGCGCCGTCGATGTCGGCGACGACCCCGAGGTGCGCGAATGGGCGATGTTCATGGTGCTGGTCGCGCGCTGCCTCGAGCGGATCGGCGACAACACCGTCGATATCGCCGAGCAGACCGTGTTCGTGGTGACCGGGCTCTACCGCCAATTCGCGGAGCTGCCCGACGAAGGCATCGAGTTCGGGCCGATCGCATAACCGCGTCGCTCCGCCGGGCGCAGCGGCGCGCAGCACTGACGCCGCGGGCGCCAGATCCCCGCAAAAGTCAAGCTCCGCGCGCAGGTGCCGATGTTAAGAACACCTTCGATGAGTATCGGCTCGATTTCTGACGTCCTCACCCGCATCAGCGGGATCGAACAGCAGCTGCAGTCGCTGCAGAGCGGCACGCTGCTCGATTCGACGCTGGGCGTGACCGGGGGCAGCTCGAGCTCCGCGAGCGACTCGACTGCCTCGACCAGCTCAAGTGACGCGACCTCATCCAGTGACTTCGCCAACGAGCTCGCTGCCGCCGAGCAGAGCGACAGCAGCGACACCAACGCCGACACGAGCAGCGACGCTGCGAGCACGCTCGGCGACACGAGCGATGCCGCGAGCACACTCGGCGACACCGCAAGCGCCTCCGGGACGACGTTCGGGTCGCTCGCCAGCAGCGCGCTCGGTACCAGCGGACTGCTCAGCAGCAGTAGCAGCTCAGGGGTCGCGCTCCCATCATCGGCAAGCGCACAGCTGACGTCGGGCCAGCAGCAGTTCGCCTCGACACTGTCGGCCGACACCGGCCTCAACCCGAGCGTGATCAGCTCGTGGCTCTTGGCCGAGGAGTCCGGTGGGGCAGCCCAGTCGCGTCAGTCGGCCAACAACAACGACTGGCTCAACATCGG
>DATASU010000066.1:0-78545 GCA_036269095.1 Solirubrobacteraceae bacterium | reverse complement strand
GTCACGCGTCGGCGGCTCCGCGCCCTCGCGCTCGATCGTGATCAGCGCGCTGGTGCCGCCCGGTCCCACGACCGGCACGAGCCAGCTGCTGTCGTTGACGATCACGCGTTCGGCCGAGGCCGGCGTCGACTCGGCCCGGATCACGTCGATGCGTGCGCGATCGAGATTCAGGGCGGCCGCGAGCGCCGAGATGATCATCGCCAGGCCCGAGCTCGGATCGGCGACGGCGAGGCTGTCGGCGAGGCCGTGCAGGCGCGTCAGCTGGCGGCGCGCGGAACCGTCGACGGTGCCACCCGCGAGCAGCGCGGCGACGTCGTCGGGGTGCGAGTCCGACGGCTTGATCTCGGTCACGACACGGCCGTGGCGCAGGACGACGACGCGGCCCGCGACTCGGAACATCTGACCGACGTCGCGCGTTGCCAGCAGCACGGCGATGCCCGACTCGCGGATCCGCTCGAGCTGGTGCTCGAGCTGGTTGGTCTCGGAGACGCCCATCGTCGCCGTCGGCTCGTCGAGCACGAGCACGCGGGGCTGACGGACCAGTGCCATCGCCAGCGCGAGCAGCCCGCGTTGCCCGCCGGAGAGCGTATCGGCCCGTTGGATGACGCTCTCGATCGGGATCTCGAGGTCGTCGAGGATCTGGCGTGCCTCCTCGTACAGGCGCTTGGTCGAGAACATCTGCCCGCGCGTCTCCTGACCGAGCAGCAGGTTCCCGGCCACGTCGAGCGTCTCGCAGAGCGTGATCTCCTGCCAGACGACGGCGATGCCCTGGCGTTCGGCGGCTCGCAACGTCCCTCCGACCGGCACGCCGCCGACGCGGATGATCCCGCTGCTCGGCGGCACGTCGCCGCCGATGCAGCGCACCAGCGCGCTCTTGCCGGCACCGGGCTCGCCGCAGACGGCGACGATCTCACCGGCGCCGACGGTCAGATCGATGCCCTCGAGCGCCGTCATCGAGCCGAAGCTCACGCCTACACCGGAAACCTCAAGCACGCTCAGAGCCTATTAGGTCAGCAGGTGCGCGCCGGGACCCGGCGCCACGATCGTCGCGCCGGCGGGCGCGACCGCGCCGGGCGGCATCAGCCCCATGACGTTGCCCCCGAAGCCGCCACCGACCAGGCGCGCGCCGAGCGCCCCTGACTGCTTGAGGCTCGCGACCGTCCGCTCGATCGCCGGCGTCGAGACCTCGAACTCGTCGCGCAGCCCCGCGTGTGACAGGTCGAGCAGCCGGCCGAGCTTGGCGAAGTCGTGACGGCGCAGCGCGGTGACCGCACCGAGCACGCGGCCGTTCTCGCTGATCACGTGGCGGGCGCGGCGGGCGAGCACGTCGGGGAGCATGTGCAGGTCCTGGATCTGCGCATCGCGCAGCGATTCGACCCCCATCCGGTGCGCGGCCTCGGAGCACTCCTCACGCCGGCGGTTGTAGCCCGAGGCAGCGTTGGCGTGCGGCTCGCCCGAGGACAGCGTCACGAGCGTGTGATCGCCGAGCTCGAGCGGCAGCGGCTCGAGCTCGAGCGTGCGGAAGTCGATCAGCACGGCCTGTCCGGCGGCGCCGCTCAGCGACGCGAGCTGGTCGAGCAGCCCGGTTCGCGCTCCCACCCAGTCGTGCTCGATCCGCTGTCCGAGGCGGGCGAGCTCGATCGTCGCCGGTGGCTTGGCGCCCGCGAGTTCGATCAACGCCAGGCACAGCGAGAGCTCGAGCGCGGCCGACGACGATAGTCCCGAGCCCCGGGGAAGATCGCCGGTGATCTCGATCCGCGCCGCCGGCAGCTCGTAACCGAGCGCCCCGAGCTCGGAGACGGCACCGTGCACGAACGCCTGCCAACCCGTGGCCGGACCGGGCTCGCGCAGGTTGAAGCTGTCGCGCTGGTGAAGGTCGCGCGCGATCGCCTCGACCGTGTCGCCGCCCAGCCTGGTGGCGGTCACCGTGACGCCGGCGGTGACCGCGAACGGCAGCGCCAGGCCGTCGTTGTAATCGGTGTGTTCGCCGATCAGATTGATGCGGCCCGGGGCGAAGGCTCGTGCGACGTGGGGACCCAAGGTGGGGTAGGTTGCCAGGTCTATGACCAGATGGGGTTTCCTCTCGACGGCGCGCATCAACGATGCGCTGCTACAGGGCATCGCCGCGGTTCCCGACGCACAGGCTCTGGCGGTCGCCAGCCGCGACGCCGCGCGTGCGCGGGACTACGCGCGAGCGAATGGGATCGAGCGCGCCTACGGCGGCTACGAGCAGCTGCTCGCCGATCCCGACGTGGATGTCGTCTACATCTCGCTGCCCAACGGCATGCACGTCGAATGGTCGACGCGCGCGCTCGAGGCCGGCAAGCACGTGCTCTGCGAGAAACCGCTGAGCCGCTCGGCGTCCGAGGTCGACCAGCTGTTCGATCTGGCGCATGACCGCGGTCTGCACCTCAGCGAGGCGTTCATGTACCGCCATCACCCGCAGACCAAGCGGCTGAAAGCTCTGGTCGACTCGGGGACGATCGGGAGCCTGAGGCTGATCCGGGGCACGTTCAGCTTCAACTGCGCTGCGGGTGACCCGCGCCTGCTGGTGGGGATGGAGGGCGGCGGTCTGATGGACGTCGGCTGCTACCCGGTCAGCATGTCGCGCTACCTGGCGGGCGAGCCCGAGCGGGTGAGCGCCGAGCAGCAGCTCGGCGGTGACGGCGTTGATGTCGTGCTGGCCGGCGTGCTGCGCTTTGCCGGGAACGTGATCGCCCACTTCGACAGCGGACTCGCGATGCCGCACCGCCGTGAGATCGAGGTCGTCGGCTCGACCGGGGTGCTGCGCGTCGCCAACCCGTGGCATCCCGAGCCCGACGGCATCGAGCTCTGGCGCGACGGCGACGAGCGCGGCGAGGTGATCCCGATGGCAGCCGCCGATTCCTACGCGCTCGAGGTCGCCGACCTCGGCGCGGCGATCCGCGGTGAGCACGAGCCGTTGCTCGGTCGCGCCGACGCGCTCGGGCAGGCGCGTACGATCGCGGCGCTCTACGCCGCGGCCGCGTCAGGCAGCTCCGTCAGCCTCGGATAGCGCCGTCACCGCGGCATCGACGTCGGGGAAGAAGCGGGTCTCCGGAATGCGGCCGGGGGACAGGCCCGCGCGCCTGAGCTCGCCGCGTACGCGCTCACCGGCGCGTGCGATGGCGAATGCGATCCCGGCGTGGTCGAGCTCGTCGAGCACGTCACGCAGGGCCGCCATGCCGGTGTAGTCGATGTCGCTCAAGCCGAGCGCGTCGAGCACGACGCCGCGAGCCGCGGCTCCGCGATCGCGGTCGAGCGCGGCGCTCAACTGATCGCGGAAGTGGCTTGCGTTCGCGTACCAGAGCGGGGTGGCGAACAGCACAACGACGACGCCGGGCACCGGCAGCGGCCGCTCGTGACTGCCCAGCGGCGCCCAGCTGGTGGTGCCGGGAATGCGCCCGAGCACGTGCAGCCGCGGCTGGGCGCTGACACGCGTGCGGTCGAGGATCGCGAGCGCGACCGCGACCGCGATCCCCTGTTCGACGCCGAGCAGCGCAACGGTCACGAGTGTGATGACCGCAAGGCCGAACTCGACGCGATCGAAGCGGGCGATCGCGCGCAGCTCGGCGATGTGGAAGATGCGCGTGGCGATGTACAGCAGCACGCCCGAGAGTGCGGCAACCGGGACATCGTGGAGTACGCCCGCCGCTGGGATCAGCGCGATCACGGCAGCTGCCGCAAGCAGGCTTGTCAGCTGCGTGCGGCCGCCGGCCGCCGACACCGCGGCGGTGCGCGGGGGGCTGGCGTTGACCGGGAACGAACCAACGAGCCCGGCAACCACGCTGCCGAGCCCGACGCCGAGCAGGTCGCGGCCGACGTCGAGCTGCGCACGCGAGTCGGGGCCGCGCTCGAACGCCCTGGCGGTCGCGGCGGATTGGGTGACGATCACCAGCGCGATCAGTGCCGCGACGGGCGCCACCTGTCCGAGCGCGTGCAGTGACAGTCCGCGCAGTCCGAGCCGGGGCGCGGCGTGGGCGACGTGGCCGAGGACCGCGACGCCGTGATTTCGCAGGCCGAAGGTCGCCACCAGCGCTGTCGCGGCGATCAACGCTACGAGCGCGGCGGGAAACCGTCTGTTCAGGCGCTCACTGACCGACACGCTCAGGAACACGCCGAGCCCGATCACGAGCGTCCACGCGCAGGTGCCGTCGAGTTGGTCGATCGCGTGTCTGACGCGCCCGAGCGTGGAGCTGCCGCCGCCCGCCACGCCCAGCAGATCGGGGAGCTGATGCACGACGATCACCACAGCGATACCGGCGAGAAATCCGGTGATGATCGGTTCTGAGAGGAACTCCGCGATCCAGCCGAGCCGCAGCAGCCAGACCGCGGCGACGATCGCCCCGGCCATCACCGCGAGGATCCCCACGAGGTCGACGTAGTGCTCGCCGCCGCTGGCGGCGAACACGCCGATGCCGGCGGCGAACAGCGGCGCGATCGTGGAATCCGCACCGACCGACAGCTGCGGGCTGGCGCCGAGCAGCGCGAAGACGATGCTGCCGGCGATGAAGGAGTAGAGCCCGGTTACCGGTGGCATCCCCGCCAGCCGCGAGGTAGCGAGCTGCTCGGGGACCGCAATCACCAGCAGCGTGACGGCGGCGATCAGGTCGGGCGCGAACCACTCGCGCCGGTAGCCCTTGAGCGACGGAGCGAGGGTTGTGGTTGACAACGGGGTGGTTAGCCGGGTATGCGCTCGGGCTGCAGGTCTGCAGCGACGTCGTGCGCGCTCGCGAACGCTCTGGGCGTGGTCGTGAGCGCGCCGACGACGAACAGTATTGCCGCAAGTCCGGCGATGAACCACCAGCCGGGGTGCGTGGCGTGGGCGAACGCCGGACCGATGCCCAGACCAGAGCCGGTGCCGACGATCGCGCCGACCAGCGCGATCCCGATCGTCGCGCCGACCTGGCGGCTCGAGGAGGCGATCGCGCCGGCGACGCCGGCCTGCTCGGGTGGCATGCCGGAGATCGCGGTGTTGGTGATCGGCGGGTTCGCGAGCCCGAGCCCGGCCCCGAAGATCACATAGGACAGGAGCAGTAGCCATACCGGGGAGCTCGGTGTGAGCGCCGTCAGCAGCAGCGGCGCGACACCAAGCGCCACGCCGGCCAACAGCAACGGCCTGCGGGTGCCGATACGCGCGACCAGCCGACCCGTGAACGGGGCGAAGACGATGTTGGAGACCGCGAGCGGCAGCGTGTAGAGGCCGGCATCGAGGGCCGAGAGCCCGCGCGCGTCCTGCAGGTAGAGCGTGTTCAGGAACAGGAACGCGCCGTAACCGCCGAATGCACAGACGGCGCTGATCGCGGCACCGCTGAACGGCCGGCTGCGAAAGAAGCGGACATCGATCAGTGGCTCGTGGCGCCGCAGTTCGTAGGGGACGAGCAGCGCGAACGTGGCGAGCGAGACCGCGAACAGCGCGATGATCGTCGCCGAGCCCCAGCCGTCGATCGGACCCTCGATGATCGCGTAGGTGAGGCTCGCGAGCCCGAGGATCACCAGCACCTGGCCCACAGGGTCGATCCGGCGGGCACGCGTCGCGCGCGACTCGGGCACGTAGACGGCGGTCAACAGACACGCGAGCAGCCCGACGGGAATGTTGACCAGGAACACGTAGCGCCAGCCGATCGTGGTGACGAACACGCCGCCGACCACCGGACCGAGTCCGAGGCTCAATCCGAACGCGATGCTCCAGAGACCGATCGCGCGTGCGCGCTCGTGGGGGTCATGGAAGACGTTGCGCACGATCGAGAGCGCCACCGGGTTGAGCATCGCCCCGCCGAGCGCCTGAAACGAACGCGCCGCGATCAGCACCCCGAGGTTGGGTGCACCGGCACACAGCGCCGAGCCGATCACGAACGTCACCAGTCCGATCTGGAAGACGCGCCGGCGCCCGAGCCGATCGCCCATCGATCCGCCCAGCATCAGCATACTCCCGAGCACGAGCGTGTACGCGTCGACGATCCACTGCAGCCCGTCGAGCGAGGCGTGCAGTGAGCGGTGGATGGCGGGCAGCGCGACGTTGACGATCGTTGAGTCGACGCCGACGATCAGCAGACTCAGGCAGCAGATGCCGAGTACCAGCCAGCGATGATCGTCGGCCTCCTGAGCCACCGTCACGGAAGTCACATAGTCAGGGTATCTATCGCCGTTCAGCGCAGATCCGGCGAGGGTGGCGCGGGGAAGCTGAAGTGCGTGTGCGGTGGTATGTATGGACCGAGCTCGAGCACGATCTCGGCGTCCTGCTCGAGCTGCACGGCGGCCACCGGCAGCGACGCCCGGCGGCCGTCGATGTAGACGCGGACCCGCCCGCCGCGGAAGGACGCGAGCCGGCTGCGCGTGAGTGGCTCGCCCCAGGCGCGGAAGAGCTCGCCGAGCGTCGGCCGCGCCCCGGGCCTGAAGTAGACCGTCCCGGTCGGGTCGAGCGTGACGAGACGGCCGAAGCAGCGCGCGCTCGTGAGCCTGCCGTCGCTGACGCGCCGCGGTGCGCGTGTTCCGATCCCTGTCGCGAGCAGCACCACACGGTTGGCGGCAAACAGCTCGATGTGTGCCTGCGCACGTCTGCCGAGCGGCGTCGTGCAGGCTCCGCCGGCCGCGCCGCGCACCGGTGGCTGAAACCGTGGACCGCGGCCGATCGGTCGCACCCCAGCCAACAGCGAGCGCGGGATCGTGCCGCCTGCATTGACCTGAGCACTCGATCCGCACGCCGTGAGCAGCAGACAGAGCGCGACCAGCGCAGGCGTGCGGCTCACGGCGTGGCGCGGTCGAGCATCCGCACCGCGAACAGCGCCAGGCTGAGCGCGCCGCCGAGCAGGGCCACCGCGATCACGCGCACGACCAGGATCGGGAGCGCGACGAGCGCGTAGCCATGGGTCAACACCGGCAGCAGCGTCACCCCGGCCCACAGCGCGATCACGGCCGTGACGAGCAGCAGCGGCGCGCCGAAGCGGCGACCGATCAGCCGGCCGGCGACAGCCCCGAGCACCAGCAGCGTGACCAGCAGCAGCACCACGTTGCCGGCGTTCACGCTCGGGCTGCCGTGCAGGTATTTGCCGCCCATGCCCACCGCGACAAGAGCCAGCAGCACCACGGCCAGCCACACCGACAGCCTGCGATCGAGCTCGGGTGAGCGCATGCGCCACGCGGCGAGCGCGCAGCCCAGCAGCACCAGCACCGGCCAGAACCAGACGATCGACGGCGGACCCGTATGCAGGACGCTGCCTCTGATCACGCCATCGTGTCCGTTTACGATCACCGGAATCCGCCAGGACCCGACGTAGCGCTGACCGGGGGCGAGCGCGATCGTCGCCAGCGCGTGCAGCCGGCCCTCACGCCAGGCGTAGGCGTGGCCGCTCGAGACGTGGATCCAAGCTGGCGGGGTGGCGCGCGTCAGGCCCTTCGGCGGCACCGCCGGAACCGGTACCTGGCTGAGGTAGTACTCCTGCGAGTTGCGATTGATCGCCACGCCATCCGCGGTGAAGCGCACCCAGGGTGCGCCGCGGAAATCGAGGATCGTGACGCGGGCCTGCGCCGGTACGCGCACCCACAGATTCAGGTATGCGTTCACGACCTGGGCGTCGATCCCGGCGGGCGCGTCCGTGACCCGTGCGAGGTAGTTGGTGGCTGTCGGCGCGACGGGACCATCCGCGGCAGCCGTCGCAGGCAGGATCGCGAACCCGGCGAGGGCAGCTGCCACGCAGGCCGGCAACACGGCAGCGCACCTAAACTGGATTCTCGTGAAGCGCCTGGCAGTCATCACCGCCATTCTGGCGAGCGTGGCGCTGATCGCGGTGCCCACAGCGTTTGCCGACGGCGACCCCGCGAGCGACGTGCTGGTCGAGAGCTCGCTGTTCAATCCGATCGGGTCGGGCGTGTCACTGAGCACCCAGACGCGACTCGAGGCAGTGCTCGATGCAAGCGAGCGCGCCGGTTTCCCGATTCGTGTGGCGCTGATCGCCGCGGCCAGCGACCTTGGCACGGCCACCGCCTTCTGGCGTCAGCCCGGAAACTACGTGGGATACCTCGGCTACGAGCTGTCCGGGATCTACCGTGGCCAGGTGCTGGTCGTGATGCCCAACGGCTTCGGGCTCTACGGCCCGCGCTCGGGCCCATATACCGTGTCGGCGGCGGAGCACGCCGTGAAGGCGGCCGCTCCCGGTGCCGGGGAGCAGCTGGCCACCGCCGCGCTCTCGGCGATCCCGCTGCTCGCACGGGCGGACCGCCACCCGCTGCCCGCGAGCGCTCTGACCGCCGCCGAACGTACCGCGGTGCCGAACACCTCCGGCGCGTCTGGCTCGCTCGGTCTGAGCGCGGTGATCGCACTCCTGATCGGGGTGCTGCTGGTCGCCGTCGCCTGGACACTCAGCCTGCGCGCGCGCCCGCTGCGGCAACGCCGGAGGCCGGCCGCATGAGGCTGCGCGCGCTGATCGCCGTGCTGCTCGCGATCGCCGGCTGTGTCGCGCTGCCGGCATTGGCGTGCGCCGATGGCGACCCCGGCAGCGACGTGCTGCTCGACCAGAACCTGTTCTACGGCTCCGACACCGGTATCAGCGTTCAGCAGCAGCTCAGCCTCGACCGGCTGCTCGACGCCACGGCCGGCGCCGGCGCCCCGGTGCGCGTCGCGATCATCGCCCACGCCGACGACCTCGGCACCGTCACGCCGCTGTGGCAGAAGCCGCAGGCGTACGCCGCGTACCTCGGCTACGAGCTCTCCGACGCCTACGACGGCCGCCTGCTGATCGTCATGCCGAACGGGCTCGGCGTCTACTGGCACGCCAACCCCTCCGGTGCGGCGAAGCTCGCGCCATCGCTCTCCGCACTCAAACCGGCTTCGACCAGCCGATCGGCGCTGGTCAACGTGACTGAGACGGCGATCTACCGCATAGAGGCGGCCGCGGGAGTCACAAAATCAACACTCGCGGGGTCGAGCGGCGCGAACGCTGGATCCTCGTCCAGGTCCGCAGCTGCGGATTTGCCGGCACCTGTGGGCGCCGCCGCGAACAACAGCACACCGGCGAGCCACCACCGGACGCGAAGTGCCTGGTTCGTGCTTCTGGTGATCCTGCTGGTGCTTCTGTACGTGGGTTGGCGCAGAGGACGCCTCGGCAAGCTGCGCGCCGCGACACGGGTGATGCGGCTGCGCAACGAGTTGCGCGGGGTGCGTGTGCGGCTCGTGACACTGCTGCCGACGGTGCTGCTGGCGATCGTCGTCGTGGCGCTGCTGCTCAACCAGGGCGGTGGCGGCGGCTCGACCGCGACCGGCCAGACGCTTGCGACCAACCCGCACATCGATCCCGGCACGGTGCTCGGCACGCGGCTCGCGCCGAACTTCACACTCACCGATCAGAGCGGACGGCCGGTGAGCCTGAGTCAGTACCGCGGTAAGGCGGTGATCCTCGCGTTCGTCGACGCCGAGTGCCAGACGATCTGCCCGCTGACGACGCAGGCGATGCTCGACGCCAAGCGCGACCTCGGCAGCGCCGGCCGCCAGCTGCAGCTGCTGGGCGTCAACGCGAACTGGAAGTCGACCCAGATCGACGACGTTCTCAACTACACCGAGCTGCACGGAATGGTCGGCAGCTGGCGGTTCGCGACCGGGAACGCCGCACAGCTCGAACACGTCTGGAAGGCCTACGGCGTCAATGAGAAGGCGCTCGTGACGAAGGCTGACAACGCGATCGATCACGTCGCCGCGCTCTACGTGATCGACCCGCAGGGCCACGAGCGCGTGGTCTTCACGACCTACCCGTCGTACGCATCGGTGCCGCAGTTCGGCCAGCTGCTCGCGCGTGACGTGTCACGGCTGCTTCCAGGTCATCCGGCGGTGTCGACCCACTACTCGTATGCCGAGGCGCCGAGTACGCCGCCAGGCCGGCGCGCGGAGTTGCCGAAGCTCGGCGGCGGCAGCCTCACACTCGGCCCGGGCAAGCCTCACCTCTACCTGTTCTTCGCGACCTGGGACCAGCAGACACTGGCGCTCGCCGACGACCTCGACCGGCTCAACGCCTACGCCAAGGCCGCGAAGGCCGACGGGTTGCCGCAGCTCGAGGCGATCGACGAGGGCAGCGTCGAGCCGTCGGCGCGGGCCATGCCCGAGTTCATCGCGAAGCTACCGAGCCGGCTCAGCTATCCGGTCGCGATCGACGGCAGCGGCCGCGTCGCCGACGGCTATCACGTCCAGGGTGAGCCGTGGTTCGTCGAGACCAACGCTCGCGGCCGGATCGTCTGGTTCCAGGAGGTCTACACCGAGGGCTGGCCACCGCTGACGCGGCTCGAGCAGGAACTGAAGGCGGCACTTCACAAACAGCGGCCGATCAGTCAGGCGAAGGCCCTGGCCGGGTCGCCGGGGCCGCTGGCCGCACTGCACGCGCAGGGCTCGAAGCTGCTCGGCGGCGGGCAGCAGGCGCTCGATGCGCGGATCCGAGCGCTCGAGGCCGACGGCTACCCGGTCGTCCTCAACATCTGGTCGTCGTGGTGTGGTCCGTGCCAGGCGGAGTTCGGGTTGTTTGCCAAGGCCTCGGCGGAGTACGGAAAGCGGGTCGCGTTCCTCGGTGCCGACAACGCCGACAGCGCCGCCAACGCACAGGCGTTCCTGAACGGGCATCACGTCAGCTACCCGAGCTACGCGACGACCGACACCAGCATCGATGACGTCCTGATCGGCGGCCTCGAGGGCACGCCGACGACCGTCTACCTGGTCAGGGGCCTCAAGCCGGTGTACGTGTGGAGCGACCCCTACGAATCACTCGGCGCGTTGCAGGCCGACATCAGCACCTACGTGCTGGGCCGTCACTGACCTCTAGACCAGAAGTTTGACGATCGCGACGATCCCGACGACGATGATCAGTGCGCGCAGTGCACGCGGTGAGAGCCGCCGTCCGTACCGGGCACCGAGCACGCCGCCGATGATCGAACCGCAGGCGATCAGACCGGCCACGTCCCAGGCGACGTGCGCGGCGAGCACGAACACGACACCGGCCACGAGATTGGTGAGCCCGGTCGTGATCACCTTGACGGCGTTCAGCCGCTGCAGGCTGTCATCGACGCTGAGGCCGAGCACCGCCATCATCAGGATGCCCTGCGCGGCGCCGAAATAGCCGCCGTAGATACCGCAGCCGAACGCTCCGGCGAGCGTCGCCAGCGGGACGCGCTCGCCGGTCTGGCGGCGCCGGTCACCGAGCGCGCGGTTGATCTGCTTCTGCATCACGATCAGCACGAGTGCGACGGCGATGAAGAACGGGACGATCGCCTTGAACGCCGACGCGGGCAGGATCAGCAGCAGGATCGAGCCGAGCACGCCACCGCAAACGGCGGCCGTCCCGAGCGCCAGCACGCGCTCGCGCTGGCCCGTGAGCTCGCTGCGATAGCCGACCGCACCCGATACCGAGCCGGGCACCAGCCCGATCGTGTTCGAGACGTTGGCTGTAACCGGCGCGTAGCCGAACGCGAGCAGCGTCGGGAAGGTGATCAGCGTGCCGCTGCCCACGACCGTATTGATCGTGCCGGCGGCGATTCCGGCGACGAAGATCGCCGCTGCATGCCAGGCGCTCACGACCCCGGATCTTGGCAGCCGGGTCAGAGGCAGACCTGTGAGCCTCCGTTGCAGGAATGCGCTGCCGCGAAGCGAAAGCAGTCGCATGCTGCTTCGAAACCGTGTACCGAGCATCGACACCGACTCCGTAACAGCCGCCGAGGGCTTTGAGCACCTCGAGGCCTCCACGATCGCCGTGATGCAGTGGCTCAACGCCGCAGGCGTGGACTTCGTACTCGTCGGCGCGGCCGCCCGCGCGATTCGCGGCGAGACCGAAGCTCGCGGTCCGGTTGACATCGTGCCGGCGCCGTACGGGCGCAACCTCGACCGGCTTGCGGTCGCGCTGACGGCGGTCCGCGCGCACACGCGCCCGCACGGCGAGCTGATCGGTGCTGCGCCGATCACCTCGACCGCCGCCCTGAAGCTGACCGCCGAGATGCTCGTGCGCCCCGAGCGCTGGGAGCTTCGCTGCGGCGAACACGACCTCGACATCGAGGGCCGCCCGGCCGGCTGCCCCAGCTACCAGGAACTGCTCTACGAGGCCGTTCGCTTCAGCGTCTCCCGCGAGGTCGCCGTCGAGGTCGCCGCGCAAGAGGACATCGAGCACTACGACCACGTACGCCGCACCGGGCTGTCGCCCGAGATGACGGTCACGCGGCTCTGATCAACTCTGCTCGCGGAAGCGGCCGGGCTGCCACAGCGGCTCATTCCCGGCGTTCGCGCCGCGCGCGAGGATGAACAGCAGGTCCGATAGCCGGTTGAGGTAGCGCACGACCTCGGCGCTGATCTCGAGCCCGCATGCGACCGCCAGGCGCTCCGCGCGCCGGCAGACGGTGCGGGCCACATGCAGATGGGCCGCGGCCGCGGTGCCACCCGGCAGCACGAATGACTTCAACGGCTCGAGCGTGGCGTTGACCTCATCGCAGCGCTGTTCGAGCCACTCGGTCTGCTGAGGTAGCACGCGCAGGCGCTCACGTTCGGGGTCGTCCGGCGCGGCGATGTCGGCACCGACGTCGAACAGGTCGTTCTGGACGCGCTCGAGCCATGAGCCGTAGGTCTTGGGCAGTCCCTCGAGTGCCAGCACGACGCCGATCTGCGAATTGAGCTCGTCGACCGTCCCGTAGGCCTCGATCCGCGGATGCGTCTTCGGCACACGGCTCATGTCGCCGAGGTGCGTCTCGCCGCCGTCACCGAGCTTGGTGTAGATCCGCGTGAGGTTCACCACGACGCCTCCGGAGTCTATTCCCGTCTACGATCGAGACGTCCAAGGTCGGTAGCGATGGGAAGCCGGTGTGAATCCGGAGCGGACCCGCCACTGTTATCGGGGAGGACGGCGGTACTGATGCCACTGGCGCCGGCAAGGCGCTGGGAAGGCACCGCCGTTGGGCCCGAAAGCCAGGAGACCACCTCCGACCACAAAGCCGAACAGCCCTCGGGGAAGGGGTGGCTCATGCATAAAAACAAAGCAATCACGGCCGGCGCCGCAGCGCTCGGTATGACTCTGGCGCTCGCCACGGCGCAGGTCGCCACGGCGAGCGCGGCGGGGCCACAGGCCAGCGCCGCCGCGGCGCCCAAGGTCTCAATCACGATTCAGGGTCGTACCAAGACGCTGCTCAAGACCGAGACCGTGCAGGCGCCGGCGAGTCCGGTCACCCGCGGCGGCGTCGCCGCCGGTAAGTGCCCGGCCAACAGCGCGCAGGGCGCGCTCAACGTCGCGACGCACGGCAACTGGAAAGGCAAGTGGTACGCGAGCTACAACGAGTACTACATCACCGCCATTCTCGGTGACACCGAGACCACGAAGAAGTACTACTGGGGCCTGTACGTCAACGGCAAGTCGTCCTCGAAGGGCGCCTGTGACGTCAAGCTGAAGACCGGCGACAAGCTGGTCTTCAAGGTCACCAAGGGCTAGACCCGCATGCGCCTCCGCACCCGTTCAGCGCCGATGCTCGCCGCCGTCGCGGTCGCAGCGCTGCTGAGCGGGTGCGGCCTCGGCGGCGGGCACGGCACCAAGGACGCAAGCGTGGTGGTCACCGGCAACTTCGGTACCCAGCGCTATGGAAGCGCCGTCGAGGCGCAGGTGCCGGGCGCGGAGACCGTGATGTCGCTGCTGCAGCGCCACTTCAAGGTGACGACCCGCTACGGCGGTGGCTTCGCCGAGTCGATCGGGGGTCACTCCGGCAGCGCCAGCCACCGTGACTGGTTCTACTACGTCAACGGCATCGAGGCCGCCAGCGGCGCGGCCACGACCAAGGTCCACGCGGGTGATCACGTCTGGTGGGATCTGCACGACTGGTCCGCGACCGACTCGATTCCGGCGGTGGTCGGCTCCTACCCCGAGCCGTTCACCAACGGCAGCGGGGGGCGCGAGTTCCCGACGTTGCTCAACTGCGGCGCCGGCGTACAAAAGGCCTGCAATACTGTCGGTTCCGCGCTGCACGGCTACGGGGTCAAGGCCGCCGACCAGGTCCTCGGAACCGGCTCGGGCTCAGATTCGCTGGCGGTCGTGGTCGGCACCTGGAGCCAGATCAAGGGCGTGATCGCCGCCGAGCTGATCGCCTCCGGCCCGCGCGACAGCGGCGTCTACGCGCGCTTTGGCGACTCGGGCAGGGCGCTCGCGCTCGACAACCCCAAGGGCCAGGTGGTGCGCACGCTGCGCGGCAGCGTCGGGCTGATCGCCGCGACCGGCGAGGCGTCACTGGGCCAGCCGACCTGGTTTGTGACCGGCACCGACGTCGCCGGCGTGACCGCGGCCGCCAGGGCGTTCACCGCCGCCAAGCTCGACCATCACTTCGCCGTCGCGGTCGACGGCAGCACCGTGATCCCGGTGCCGCTCGCCCCAGGCTCATGATCTACCACCGCAGAGCGAGCCCGCTGCACGCGGCCCGCGCTGCCGCCGCGATCGCCTGGTGCGTCGCGCTCGGCGTTGCCGCGCTGGTCGTCTCGAACCCGGTCGTGCTCGGCGCCGTCGCCCTGTCGGTCGCGGCTGCCGGGCTGCTCGCCGGTGCCGGGAGGGAGCTGCGGCGCAGCCTGCTGTGGTCGGTGCCGCTGTGGTTCACGATCGCCGCGATCAACGCGCTGGTCAGCCGCGAGGGCCTGACCGTGATCTGGCGGTTCGGCGACCTGCCGCTGCTGGGGCAGACGAACATCACGCTCGAGGCGACCGTCGTCGGAGCGGTCAACGGGCTGCGAGCGGTCGTGCTGGTGCTGATCGGGACGCTCTATTCGGTCGCGGTCGACCCCGACGAGGTGCTGCGCCTGTTCCGCCGCTTCTCGTTCAGCTCGGCGCTGAGCGCGACGATCGCGACGCGCATAATGCCGGTGCTGGTGCGCGACTCACGACGCCTGGCCGAGGCACAGCGCTGCCGCCCGGGCGATCCGCCGGGTCGCGCGCAGCTGCTGCGGGCGACCACGGCCGGGGTGCTCGATCGCGCGCTCGACATCGCCGCGACGCTCGAGGTCCGCGGCTACGGGTCCGCGCGCCAGCGGGCGCGCGGTCGGCCGCATCGACACACCCCTTGGTCACGCCATGACATCGGGTTCGCTGTCTCTGCCGCCGTGGTGCTCGCGCTGGCGGTGCTCGCGCGCGTCTCCGGCTGGGAACAGTTCACGGGTTATCCGCTGTTGCGCGCGCCCGCTGGCGCGCGCACGGTGGGGGTGGCGGTTGTTCTGCTCGGGGCCGCGCTCGCGCCGTTTCTCGACCGCCGGGGGATCGAGCGGTGAGCCTGATTCGGGTCTCCGCGCTCACCTACACCTATCCGGGGGCCGGGCGTCCGGCGCTCACCGACGTGAGCCTGACGGTCGAGCCGGGTGAGTTCGTCGTGCTGGCGGGGCTCTCGGGCTCCGGGAAGAGCACGCTGCTGCGGGCGGTCAGCGGTCTGGTGCCGCACTTCCACGGTGGCAGCTTCGCCGGCAACGTCGTGGTCGACGGGCGTGACAGCCGCGAGCACGGGCCGGGTGAGCTCGCCGAGTCGGTCGGTTCGCTGTTCCAGGATCCCGAGACCCAGATCGTGCTGGGTACCCCGCGGGCCGAGCTCGCATTTGCCGCCGAGAACCGGGGGTGGTCGGCGGCCGAGGTCGCGCGGGCGGTCGAGGAGACGGCGCTGGCGCTGGCGATCGAGGGCCTGCTCGACCGGCCGGTGCACGAGCTCAGCGGCGGCGAGCTGCAACGCGTGGCGCTCGGCGCGACACTCGCGGCGCGGCCGGCGCTGGTCTGCCTCGACGAGCCGACCTCACAGCTCGACCCGGTCGCGGGCGATGAGTTGATCGGTCTGCTGCGGCGTTTGAATGAGGATGGCGACACCGCGGTGCTGCTCGCTGAGCACCGGCTCGAGCGCTGCCTCGCCGCCGCCGACCGCGTTGTGGCGATGGACGGCGGGCGGGTGGCGTTCGACGGCGCCGCGGAGCGCTTCCTGGTCTGGGCGCTGCGGGCCGCCCCTGCGTTGGTGACGCCGGGCGCGCGACTGCTCGCCGGCCTCGAGCTACCGCCGGCGCCCGGCGTCAAGCGCGCCCGCGCCACGCTGCGGACCGCCGGACTGGCCCCTGCACCGGACGCGGGAAGCCTTTTGGGTCCTGGGGACCCAAAACGCTTCCCGCGTCGTGTCCAGGGTGAGGCCGCGCTGCGGGTCAAGGGCGTCTGGCACGAGGTCAAGGACGGGCCGGCGATTCTGCGCGGCATCGATTTGGCGGTCGCGCCGGGTGAGCGTGTCGCGCTGATGGGCCGCAACGGTGCGGGCAAGTCGACGTTGCTGCGCCACGCCGCCGGCTTGATGGAGCCGACACGCGGCAGGGTCGAGGCGGCCGGGCGCGTCGCGCTGCTGCTCCAGAACCCGACCGACTACCTGGTCCACGAGAGCGTGCGTGAGGAGGTGGGGCAGGGGGCGCTGACGCGCGTCGGGCTGAGCGGACTCACCGATCGCCACCCGCGCGACCTCAGCGGCGGTGAGAAACAGCGGCTGGCGCTGGCGATCGTGCTCGGCGACCCCGGCGCCGACGCGACTCCCGCGGTGCTCTGCCTGGACGAGCCGACGCGCGGGATGGATCGCGCCGCCAAGGACGCACTGGTCGGGCTGCTCGGCGAGCTCGGCATCGCCGTGATCGTCGCCACCCATGACCCCGAGTTCGCGGCCGCCTTCGCGCAGCGCGTGGTGCTGCTCGCCGACGGGCGCGTGATCGCCGACGGCCGCACCAGCGAGGTGCTCTCCGGCGGCACCTACTTCGCGACCGAGACCGCGCGCATCCTCGGCGGCGCCGGGGGAGTGCTGCTGCCGGCTGACGGTGTGGCGCTGTTGCGTGGGAGCGACGTCGAGGTGCCGGTGTGAGCTGGCAGCTCGGCGCGTTCGCGATCCTCGCGCTCGGTCTGCTGGGCGGGTTCGCCTGGTACGAGCGCACGCGACCGGACGCCCGCATCGTCGCGCTGGTGGGGACGCTCGCGGCGTTCGGGGCGCTCGGTCGCATCGCCTTCGCGGCGGTGCCGAACGTCAAGCCGACGACCGTGATCGTGCTGATCTCCGGGTACGCGCTCGGCGGCGCGCCCGGCTATGTGGTCGGCGCCGTGGCGGCGCTGACATCGAACTTCTTCTTCGGCCAGGGCCCGTGGACGCCCTGGCAGATGGCGGGCTGGGGGCTCACCGGGGTCGCCGGCGCGCTGCTCGCGCGCCTGACCCGCGGCAACGTCGGCCGCCTGCCACTCGCGCTCGTGAGTTTCGTGCTCGGCTTTGCCTTCACCGCGCTGCAGGACGTCGGCGACTGGTTCAACTACAGCGACCACAGCCTCGCCCAGCTCGGCGTGTACGTCGGCAAGGGCCTCGGCTTCGACCTGGTGCACGCGGCCGGCTGCTTCGGCTTCGCGATGCTGTTCGGCCCCGCGATGATCCGCACGCTGAGACGTTTCCGGACCCGCATCCAGGTCACCTGGCTCGCGCCCGCCATGCGGGCGGGCGTGCCACTGCTGCTGGTCGCGCTGGTGCTCATCGCGGCCGCCGGGCGGCCGGCCGAGGCCACCGCCGCCACCGGTCACCGCACGCCCGTCGCGTACCTGCTCAGCGCACAGAACAGCGACGGCGGCTTCGGGTCGGCCGCCGGCCGGCGCTCCGACGCGGAGGTCTCGGGGTGGGCGACGATCGCGCTTGCCGATGCCGGCGCGCCGTCGTCAGCCGCTGTTCGCTACGTGCTCCACGCGCAGCGCCCATCGGATCGCGATCCCGGAGATGTCGAGCGCACGCTGATCGCGGGCGGACGCGCGAGTGGTGCCGGGCTCAGGCAAACGCTGCGCCGGATGGTCGCGCGCAACGGCAACGTCGGCGGTCAGACGAATCTGACGGCGTTTGCGATCCTGGCGATGCGCGCCACCGGGATGCGTGTCGCTCCCGGCATGTACGGATGGCTTGCGCAGCAGCAGGACCGGGACGGAGGCTTCAACTACGGCACGCGCGGCGGCGGCAGCGACGCCGACGACACCGGTGCCGCGATCGACGCTCTGGCGGGAACCGGCCGTCCTCGGGCGATCGCTCGCGCGGTCGCGTTCCTCCGCAGCCAGCAGAACCGCGACGGCGGCTTCGGCGACGAGCAGGGCGGGGCCTCGAACGCTCAGTCGACCGCGTTCGCGATCTGTGGCCTGATCGCCGCGGGCGTCGATCCAGCCGCGCTGCACCGCCATGGCGCGCCCTCGCCGCACGCGTATCTCCGATCATTGATCCAATCCGACGGCGCCGTAGATTACGCTCGCGCGAATTCGCAGTCGCCGGTTTGGGTTACCGCCGAAGCGGAGATCGCGCTCAGCGGTCACACGCTGTAACAGACAGTTCGCAGATATCCACGAACGCGGATCGGAAATCGGTAGATTGGTGCGCGCATGAGGATTGGGATTCCGATGGAGGCCCAGGCGGGGGAGACCCGGGTCGCTGCAACGCCCCACACGGTCGAGCAACTCGTCAAGCTCGGCTACGAGGTTGTGGTCGAGGCCGGCGCGGGCGCGCGCTCGAGCTTCACCGACGAGGCCTATCGGGCAGCGGGCGCGACGATCGGCGACGCCTACCAGGCGCAGATCGTGCTCGCGATCAACGCACCGGACAGCGGGCAGCTCGACAGGCTGCAGCCGCACGCGACGCTGATCAGCTGGCTGTCGCCGATGCTCGACCAGGAGCTCGTCGCCGACCTCGCCAGCCGTCCGATCACGGCGCTCGCGCTCGACGCGGTGCCGCGCATCAGCCGCGCTCAGTCGATGGACGTGCTGAGCTCGATGGCCAACATCGCCGGCTACCGCGCCGTCGTCGAGGCGGCGCACGAGTTCGGCCGCTTCTTCACCGGGCAGGTGACCGCCGCGGGCAAGGTCGCGCCGGCCAAGGTTCTGATCGCCGGTGCCGGGGTGGCGGGCCTCGCCGCGATCGGTGCCGCCGGCAGCCTCGGCGCGATCGTCTACGCGACCGACCCGCGCCCCGAGGTGGCCGATCAGGTCAGGTCGCTCGGCGGTGAGTACCTCAAGGTCGACACCGGTGAGCAGGAGCAGGCCTCGGCCACCGGCTACGCGCGTGAGATGGGGCAGGACTACAACAAGCTTGCCGAACAGCTGTACGCGCGCACGATGCCGGACATCGACATCCTGGTGACCACCGCGCTGATCCCCGGGCGCCCGGCGCCGCGGCTGATCACGGCCGAGATGGTCGCCGGCATGAAGCCCGGCAGCGTGATCGTCGATATGGCCGCCGCCAACGGCGGCAACGTCGAGGGCACCGTCAAGGGTGAGCGCACGGTCACCGCCAACGGCGTGACGATCCTCGGCTACACCGACCTCGCCGGCCGCCTGCCGACGCAGGCCTCGCAGCTGTTCGGCCAGAACCTCGTCAACCTGCTGAAGCTGCTGACGCCGGAGAAGGACGGGCAACTGGTGCTCGACTTCGACGACGTCGTGCAGCGCTCGATCACGGTCGTGCGCGACGGCGAGCTCACCTGGCCGCCGCCCGCCGTTCAGGTGTCGGCGGCTCCAGCGGCGGCCGGGCCGGCGCCCGAAGCCCCGGCGAGGGCGCCCGAGAAGCAACCAATGTCCTCGGAGCGGAAGTACGCGTACACGGGGATCGCGGCGCTGCTGTTCTTCATCCTGGTCGCGATCGCGCCCGCCGCGCTGGTGCCGCACCTGACGGTGTTCGCGCTCGCGATCGTGATCGGGTACTACGTGATCGGCAACGTGCATCACGCGCTGCACACGCCGCTGATGTCGGTCACCAACGCGATCTCCGGGATCATCCTCGTCGGCGGGATCCTCGAGGTCGGCCGCTACGGGACGCTGGTGACGATCGTCTCCGCGTTCGGGATCCTGTTGGCGAGCATCAACATCTTCGGCGGCTTCGCGGTGACGCGCCGCATGCTCTCGATGTTCTCCAGGAGCTGATGCCGAGATGAGCGTCAACACCGCGGCCAGCGCCGCATACCTGATCGCCGCGCTGCTCTTCATCCGCGCGCTGGCGGGGCTCTCGAGGCACGAGACGGCGAAGGCGGGCAACTACTTCGGGATCGCCGGGATGGCCGTCGCGCTGGTCGCGACCGTCGTGCTGGCGGCCCACGATCACATCTCTTCGCTCGGTGTCGTGCTGCTGGTGATCGCGGTGCTGATCGGCGCCACGGTCGGCCTCTACCGCGCCCGCGTCGTCGAGATGACGGGCATGCCCGAGCTGATCGCGCTGTTCCACAGTTTCGTCGGTCTCGCCGCTGTGCTCGTCGGCTGGGACGGATACCTGAGCGTCGAGCGCAAGCCCTACGGCGCCGAGGCGCAGAGCTTCAGGCTGCTCGGGACCTACGGCATTCACCACGCCGAGGTCTTCATCGGCGTGTTCATCGGCGCGGTGACGTTCACCGGCTCGGTGATCGCGTTCCTGAAGCTGTCGGCGCGGATCAAGTCCGCACCGCTGGTGCTGCCGGGGAAGAACTGGCTCAACATCGGCGCGCTGCTCGTGTTCGCCGGGCTGACGACCTGGTTCATCGTCGAGCCGCACCTGATCCTGCTGGTGATCGTGACGCTGGTGGCGCTGGTGCTCGGCCTGCACCTGGTTGCGTCGATCGGCGGCGGCGACATGCCGGTCGTGGTCTCGATGCTCAACAGCTATTCGGGCTGGGCCGCAGCCGCGTCGGGGTTCCTGCTCAACAACGATCTGCTGATCGTGACCGGCGCGCTGGTGGGCTCCTCCGGTGCCTACCTGAGCTACATCATGTGCCAGGCGATGAACCGATCGTTCATCTCGGTGATCGCGGGTGGGTTCGGGATCGAGGCGCCGAGCGCCGGCGATCAGGACTACGGCGAGCACCGTGAGGTCAGCGCCGAGGACACCGCCGAGCTGCTGCGCGACGCGCGCGCGGTGATCATCACGCCCGGCTACGGCATGGCGGTCGCGCAGGCGCAGCACGGCGTCGCCGAGCTGACGTCGAAGCTGCGCGAACGCGGCGTCGAGGTGCGCTTCGGGATCCACCCGGTGGCGGGCCGGCTGCCCGGGCACATGAACGTGCTGCTGGCCGAGGCCAAGGTGCCCTACGACATCGTGCTCGAGATGGACGAGATCAACGACGACTTCGCCGACACCGACGTCGTGCTCGTGATCGGCGCCAACGACACGGTCAATCCCGCTGCGATGGATGACCCCGGCAGCCCGATCGCCGGCATGCCCGTGCTGCACGTCTGGGAATCGAAGAACGTGATCATCTTCAAGCGCTCGATGGCCTCGGGCTACGCGGGCGTGCAGAACCCGCTGTTCTTCCGCGACAACAGCGCGATGCTGTTCGGCGACGCGAAGGCGCGCGTCGAGGACCTGCTCAGGGCGCTGTGAGCATCCTCTGATCGCCGGCATTCTCCCTGCAGACCGGTCCAACCGTTAGTTTTCGCTGAGATGGATCCTGCTCGCCTCATCCGCAATCCGGTCTTCGCCGATCTCGAACCCAGCGAGCTGTCGCGGCTGGCGGCCTTCGCCACCGAGGAGAGCTATGCGGTTGGCACCAGGCTGGTACGTCAGGACGACTTCTCGACGGAGCTCTACGTGATCGAGGAGGGCACCGCCGCGATCATCCGCGACGGTGTGGAGTTCGACCGGGTCGGACCGGGGGACGTCATCGGTGAGATCGGCGTGCTCGAGAAGGGCAGGCGTAATGCCGACGTGGTGGTGACGGCGCCGATGCTGGCGATCAAGGTCACCCACTGGGAGATCAAGCGCCTCTCACGCGAGACGATCGCCAAGCTGCAGCTGATCGCCGATCAGCGCAAGCGGTCCGGCGAGCAGTTGCCGGGTCCTGTGCTTGACTAGACGGCGCAACTGAATCGCCGGCCGCTGCCGACAACGCGGCCGGAGCCAACCGATCCATCCGAAGGAGAACATATGTCTGTACTTGACCGCGCGACGCTCGATGAGAGCACGCTCGCCGACCTGCACGCGATCGCGTCCGAGCTTTCGATCGACGGCTATCGCCGCCTGCGCAAGGGCGATCTGATCGACGCGATCGTCGTCCACCAGGGCGGCGAAGCCGCGCCCGCCCGCGTTGAGAGCGATGCCGACGCCGACGATGAGGACGGCAACGGCGGCCGCCGGCGTCGCGGGCGGCGTGGTGGCCGCGGCCGCTCGACCGGGCGCTCGGCCGGGACCGACGGCGATGACGGCGACGACGAGGCTCCCGCCAAGTCCGCACGGCCGGCCAAGTCCGCCAAGCCGGCCGCCGAGCCCAAGGAGGAGGCGCCTGAGATCGTCGAGGGCGTCGTGGAGCTGCTGCCGAACGGTTCCGGGTTCGTGCGCGTGTCACCGCCCGAGCCCTCGGACGGCGACGTCTACATCTCGGCTGCGCAGGTCAAGCGCTGCGAGCTGGTCAACGGTGACCGCGTGGCCGGGCCGCGGCGTGCGCCGCACCGCTCGGAGCGCTTCCCGTCACTCGTACGGATTGACACCGTCAACGGCCGCCCCGCCGAGGAGCTCGCCGACCGCGGGCGCTTCGACGACCTGCCCTCAGAGTTCCCGAGCCAGCGCTTCGAGCTTGGATCCGACGACGCCACGCTCAAGGCCGTCGAGTTTCTCACCCCGTTCGGCCGCGGTTCACGCGTGACGATCGCCGGCGGCACCTGGGCCGGCAAGTCGCATCTACTGCGCCGGCTGGCCGAGACCCTGTCCGCCCAGGACGGCGTGAGCGTGTTCGTCGCGCTGGCGGGAGTCCGCCCCGAGGAGCTCGGCGAATGGGCCGAGGGCGCGATCAAGCCCGGCGCCGCCGTCAGCTTCGCGGCCTCCAGCGAGGCACAGGACAACGCCGTCGAGCTGGTCGTCGATCAGGCGCGGCGGCTCGCCGCGCGCGGCTCCGACGCGGTGGTGCTGATCGACACGCTCGACGGACTGCATCCGCTGAGCGCGCGCAAGGCGCTGGCCTCGGCGCGCAAGCTGCGCGACGGTGGATCGCTGACGGTGATCGCGACGAGCTCGAAGCCGCTCGGCGGCGAGACGACCGTGATCGCGCTCGACGCGACGCTCGCGGTGAGCGGTCGCTTCCCGGCGGTTGACCTGCTGGCCAGCGGCACGCTGCGGCCTGAGCTGCTCGTCGGCGCCAAGGGCGCGCAGGCGATCGCCAAGGAGCGCATCAAGGCCTCGAAGTAATCAGTAGGCGGTGCTGCGGCTGCGATGCCGCGGCACCGCCTTGTACTTCGGGGCCTGGCCGCGGTCCCAGAGCAGCACATCGATCTGGGCGGCCGATGGGCGCGGGCGATCCGGCTCTGAGGCGGCGGCGACCAGCAGCTCGACCGCGTGCACGGCGCAGGCGCGGATCTCGATCTCCTCGGGTGAGTCGTGCTCGATCAACTCGCCGCGCTCGATCCGTGCGACCAGCTCAGGGTCGAACCAGAGGATCTCGTCGAGCCGCAGCACATGCGGGACGAGGTTGTCGGCGAACATCGTTAGCCTCTCCAGATCGTCGAACTCGGCGACGCCGGCCCGCTGCAGGTCGGCGGCCGTGATCTGCGCGCGCTTGAGGAACGGGATCGCGCGTCCGTCGTAGTCGGACACGTCGGTGAAGCTCCGCCAGCCGGCGAGCGACTCGACCAGCCGGATCGCCGAGCCCTCCGCGCGGTCGACCACCGCCGCGAACGAGCCGCCGTACAGCCGCCTCACATTGGCGCCAGCGTCGCGCAGTGATTGCGTCATCAGCGTGATCAGTTCGTGGTCGGGATCCTGATCGAGCCACTCCGCCAGCTCGGCCTGAGTGAGACCGGTCAGCTGCGCGGCGGTCCACCGACCTTTGCTGTCGAACCGGCGCTTGATCCCGGCCGCGATCGTGCGATACCCGGTCTTCTCGGCCCCCTTGCGGAGCGTCGGAAACCAGCCGGACCCGAAGTTGATCGCATCGAGCGTCAGCCAGAACGCAGCGTCGGTCTCGCGCTGCGCTGCAGAGATCGTGGAGCGCGCTTGCGCCGAGCCAGGGCGCTCCACGATCTCTCCCAGTTGGAGCGCGTACGGGGCAATCCGCTCCTCAAGCACCTGGACAGCGGTGGACCGCCCGGCAACCCAGGCGCACGCCTCCCGAAGCGAGTCAGTAACGACCATCGCCCTCGGTACCGTAGGGATAGACGATGATCGAGGCCAGTGGTCAACAGATCGAGGTACTGCTCGACGGGTTGAACGACCCGCAACGCGACGCCGTCACCCATGGCGAGGGGCCGCTGCTGATCCTCGCCGGCGCCGGCTCCGGCAAGACCCGTGTGCTCACGCACCGGATCGCCTATCTGGTCGGCACCGGCGCCGTCCAGGCGAGCGAGATCCTGGCGATCACTTTCACCAACAAGGCTGCGTCCGAGATGCGCGACCGCGCCGAGCTGCTCGTGGGCCGCCGCGTGCGCGCGATGTGGGTGATGACGTTCCACTCGGCCTGCGCACGGATGCTGCGCGCACACGCCGACAAGCTCGGCTATACGCGCCAGTTCACGATCTATGACACAGCCGACACCCGCCGCCTGATCAAACGCTGCATGGATGAGAACGGCGTCGATCCCAAGCGCTTCACGCCGGCCTCGATCCACAACCAGATCTCCGACGCGAAGAACCGGATGCGCGATGCCGAGGCCTACTCGCAGATGGTCGGCTCGTTCTTCGAGCGCACCGTCGCCGACGTCTACACGAGCTACGAGCGCGAGCTGCACCGCATGAACGCGATGGACTTCGACGACCTGCTCGTGCGCGCGGTCAACGTGCTCGAGCTGTTCCCCGAGGTGCGCAAGACCTACCAGCAGGCGTTCCGCGTGATCATGGTCGACGAGTACCAGGACACCAATCCGGTGCAGTACCGCTGGCTGCAGCTGCTCGCCGGTGACAGGCGCAACGTCACTGTGGTCGGTGATCCAGACCAGTGCCTGATCGAGGGCACCCTCGTGACGATGGCCGACGGGAGCGAGCGGCCAATCGAAGACGTGCGACCCGGGGACGAGGTCGTGTCAGGATATGGGAGCGGCGATTTCCGCCCGGCTCGGGTGCTGAAGGTCCACGCATCGTCACGCTCAGAAGGCATCGCGATCACCACGCGATCCGGCAAGCGGCTTGTGAGCACACCGGAGCACACCCATTTTGCCGGCTACATGGTCGGTCGCACCCCACAGCTCTACATGACCTATCTGATGTGGAAACGTGATCGCGGTTTTCGGATCGGCACCACAAGGACCTACACCAATGGGCAGCCCAAGCCGTTCATCGGTCTGGCGCAGCGGTCCGATCAGGAGCATGCCGACGCCTCGTGGGTGATCTCGACGCACACGACGGAGGTCGAAGCCCGCTTTGCGGAGATGTCGCTGTCACTGCGTTACGGGATCCCGACCGTGCCCTTCGTGGCGCGGTCGACCGCCACTTCGCACGGTCGATCATTGGTCGGTGATCAATCTCTGTTGGATCAGCTGTTCGCCGAGCACGACACCGACACGGCCGGTCGCCGACTGCTCGCAGACGAGGGGCTCTCGATGGAATGGCCGCATCTGCAGCCGAGTACCTACACGAAGACTGAGGTTCGCCGCCGTCGTCTCTCCGTATCGCTTTGTGGAGACCGCCGTGGTCGCACGCCGATGCACCGAATCGCCCTATTTGGCTATGACGAGCAAGGGCGCGCGACGCTTCAGAGGATGGGCCTTAGCGTGCGAACCGCACGACGCGGATCAAGCGGCTGGCGTTTCGAGACGGTTTCGCGCGACATGGAGAGCATTGCGGAGACAGCGCAGCGGATCAGCTCGGCGCTCGGGAACGTTGTAGTTCGCCCAACGGCTCGGCTGGGCCGAAACCACGATGAGCTGGCGAGTAACTCCCTGCCGTTTCTTCCAGCCTCATCTGTGCGCCCGGGCATGGTGATGTTCGACGAGGCCGGCGACTATGACGTCGTCGAGACGATCGAACGCGTCGATCTTGAACGGCCGGTCTACGACATCGATGTCGAGAACACGCACAACTTCATCGCGAACGGGATCGTCACGCACAACTCGATCTACGGCTTTCGTGGCGCTGACATCCACAACATCCTGAGCTTCGAGCAACAGTTCCCGGACGCCAAGGTCGTCAAGCTCGAGCAGAACTACCGCTCGACGCAGACGATCCTCGATGCCGCCAACGCGGTGATCTCACACAACCGCGGGCGCAAGGAGAAGGAGCTCTGGACCGACCTCGGGGAGGGCGACCCGATCCATATTCGCGAGCTCGACGACGAGCATGCCGAGGCGCGGTTCGTGGCCGGTGAGGTCGAGCGGTTGGTCGATGCCGGCGCCTCACGCAGTGAGATAGCGGTCTTCTACAGGACCAACGCGCAGTCGCGCGTGCTCGAGGACACGCTCGTGCGTGCCGAGATCGGCTATCAGGTGGTGGGAGGGACGCGCTTCTACGAACGCGCCGAGATCAAGGACGCGATCGCGTACCTCACCGCGCTGGTCAATCTCCAGGACGCCGGCGCGTTCACGCGCGTCGTCAACTCCCCGCGCCGGGGGATCGGCGCAACCTCGGTCGCGAGGATCCTGGCCTACGCGAACACGCTCGGTCAGAGCATCTGGGAGGTCGCGGCGCAGCCGGCGAGCGTTCCGGGGCTGGGGGCAGCGGCGATCAAGGCCGTGGGCCGGTTCATGGATACGATGCGTGTGCTGCGCGAGCAGGCCGACTCCGGGATGGCGGTGGCACAGCTGCTCAGCGGCGTGCTCGAGCAGACCGGATACCTCGACGCGCTGCGCGCCGAGCGCACGATCGAGGCGCAGGGGCGCATCGAGAACCTCGACGAGCTCGTCAACGTCGCGGCCGAGTACGACGTCGGCGAGACCGAGCAGCATTCGCTCGGCGACTTCCTGCAACAGGTGTCGCTGGTCGCCGACGCCGACACCCGCGACGACGACGCCGGGCTCGTGACGCTGATGACGCTTCACAACGCCAAGGGCCTCGAGTACCCGATCGTGTTCATGATCGGGTGCGAGGACGGGATCTTTCCGCACTCACGCGCACTCGAAGAGGGCGAGCTCGAGGAGGAACGGCGTCTCTGCTACGTCGGGATCACCCGTGCGCAGCGGGATCTCTACATCACCTGTGCGCGGCAGCGCACGGTCTTCGGTGCCCACGGCTACGCGATTCCGAGCCGCTTCCTGGCGGAGATCCCATCGCAGCTGACCGACCGCGAGGAGGTCCGGCCACGTGGAGCCGGCGGTTTCCGCGAGCGCATCACCTCGTGGCCCTCAGCAGGCTCGGCGTCCGCTGCCGAACCCGGTGCCGGCACGATCAGGGTCGGCCGCGCGCGGCCCCAGCAGGACGTCCCCGAGTTCCGTCTGGGCGACGACGTCAGCGACTCGAAGTTCGGCGAGGGCACCGTCATCGGTGTCGAGCCGGGCGGCATCGTCGTCGTGCGGTTCCGCAGCGACGGCTCGGAGCGCAAGCTGCTGAGCCAGTACGCGCACCTCACGCGGCGATGATCGCCGCGACGATGTAGCTTGGCGGCGATGGCGCTCAGGACCACACGCTTGGCGGCTGGTGAGTGGCTGCTCGGAGCCGGCTCCGTGCTGTTGCTGGTCGACCTCTTCGGCCTCAGCTGGTTCGCCTACGGCTCGCGGTTTCACGCGCTCGCGGTGATGCTCGGCCAGAGCTCCAGCGCCAACGGCTGGAACACGTTCACGGTCGTCGGCCCGCTGACCCTGGTGGTCTGCGTGGCGGGCATCGCCGCAACCTGGCTGACGGCGGCGCGACCGTCGCCGGCGGTGCCGGTGGTGATCATCACGCTGCTGCTGCCGGTTTCGTTCGTGCAGGTGATCTGGGTCGCGATCCGCGTGCTGCTCGCCGGCCCGTCGGTACATCTCGTCCAGGCCGGCGGGGCCAACGTGATCTCGGCACAGGCGGGTGCCTATCTGGGGCTCGCGCTCAGCATCGTGGTGTTCGCCGGGGTCTACCTGTCGCTGCGCCGTGACGGTGTCGCCGCCGACGATTCCCCCGCGCGGATCGCGACGCTCGGCGTCGAGCAGCCGCGCAGGCAAAGCCCCGCCTAGAATCGTCGCCATGCTCGAACGCCAGCAGGTGGATCACGTCGCGCGGCTGGCGCGACTCGAACTGAGTGACGCTGAGGCCGACAAGATGGCGATCGAGCTGTCGAAGGTGCTCGACCACATCGAGGCGATCCGTTCGCTCGATCTCGACGGCGTCGAGCCGACCTCGCACGTCGTCGATCTGGTCAACGCGCTGCGCGCCGACGTGCCGCACCGCTCGCTCGATCCCGAGGTCGCACTGGCACAGGCGCCGGAGCCGACGCCCGCCGGGTTCGGCGTCCCAAGCCCGGGTGCATCGGCCGAATGAGCACCGCGCTGCTGGACCTCAGCGCGGCCGAGGCGGCCGCCGCAATCGACGCCGGCGGGCTCGACGCGGCTGAGCTGTTCGCGTTCTACCGCGAGCGCGCCGCGAGCGAGCGCCTGAACGCGTTCACCTGGGTCAGCGAGGAGCCCTTCGCGGCTGCGCCCGCTGGCGCGCCGCTCGCTGGGCTGCCGCTCGCCGTCAAGGACCTGTTCTGCACCGAGGGTGTGCCGAGCCAGTCGGGATCGAAGATCCTCGAGGGCTATCGCCCGCCCTACACCGCGACTGTCGTCCGGCACCTGACCGACGCCGGCGCCACGCTGCTCGGCAAGACCAACCAGGATGAGTTCGCGATGGGCTCGTCGAACGAGAATTCTGCGTTCGGACCGGTGCTCAACCCCTGGGATCTCACACGGGTGCCCGGCGGCTCCTCCGGCGGGAGCGCGGCGGCCGTCGCCGCCGGATTGGCACCGTGGGCGCTCGGCACCGACACCGGTGGCTCGATCCGCCAGCCGGCGGCGTTCTCCGGGATCGTCGGCCTCAAGCCGACCTACGGTGCGTGCTCGCGCTACGGCATGATCGCGTTCGCCTCGTCGCTCGATCAGGCCGGTCCGTTGACGCGTGACGTGACCGATGCCGCGCTGCTGTTGCGGCACATGGTCGGACAGGACGCCAACGACTCGACGTCGCTCGAGTTTCCGGGCGAGGTCAGGCTGCCCACCCGCGAGGATCTGAGCGGCATCCGCCTGGGTGTGCCGGAAGAGCTGATCGGTGCCGAGGGCGGGATCGAGCCAGGCGTGCGTGCAAGCTTCGACGCGGCGCTCGTGCTGGCGGAGAAGCTCGGCGCCAGTGTGCACTCGTGCAAGCTGCCGCACGCCCCCTATGCGCTTTCGGCCTACTACATCATCGCGCCGGCCGAGGCCTCCGCGAACCTGTCGCGCTTCGACGGCGTCCGTTACGGCCTGCGGCTGGCGGGCGATGCCGATCTGACGACGATGTACAGCCGTACGCGCGGCCGCGGCTTCGGGCCCGAGGTGAAGCGGCGGATCATGCTCGGCACCTACGCGCTCTCAAGCGGCTACTACGACGCCTACTACGGCACCGCCCAGCGCGTCCGCACGCGAATCGCCGACGACTTCCGCACGGCCTTCGACGCCGTCGACTTCATCGTCACCCCGACGGCACCGAGCACGGCGTTCGAGCTCGGCGCGAAGTCCGACGATCCGCTGGCGATGTACCTCAACGATTTCTGCACCGTGCCGATGTCACTGGCGGGAATTCCGGCGATCTCGATTCCCTGCGGTCTCAGCGATGGGCTCCCGGTCGGCCTGCAGCTCGCCGGCCCCGCCTTCAGCGAGAGCCGGATCCTCGACGCGGCATTCGCGCTCGAACAGGCGCTCGGCTTCGACGGGAGCGCCGCTCGCAACGGAGGCGCGGCCGCATGAGCGCTGAGCTCGAATACGAGCCCGTAATCGGCCTCGAGATCCACGTCCAGCTGAAGACGCGCACGAAGATGTTCTGCAGCTGCGAGCTGTCGTTCGGCGATCCGCCGAACGTTCACACCTGCCCGCGCTGCCTCGGTCTCCCCGGGACGCTGCCGGTCGTCAACGCTCAGGCCGTCCACTACGGGATCATGATCGGGCTGGCGCTCGGCTGTGAGATCGCACCGCGGTCACAGTTCCATCGCAAGAACTACTTCTATCCGGACCTGCCCAAGGGCTACCAGATCTCTCAGTACGACGTGCCGATCTGCGGGGCCGGCCGCCTCGGTGACGTCCGCATCCACAGAGTCCATCTCGAGGAGGATGCGGCGAAGCTGGTCCACACCGGGGCCAGCGGCCGGATCGACAGTGCCGATCGCAGCGCCGTCGACTTCAACCGCGGTGGTACGCCGCTGGCCGAGATCGTCACCGAGCCCGATCTTCATTCCGCCGACGATGCACGTGAGTGGCTCAATCTGCTGCGTACGACGCTGCGCGCCATCGGCGTGTCGGACGTGAACATGGAGGAGGGCTCGCTGCGCTGCGACGCCAACGTCTCGGTGCGGCCGGTCGGCACGACCGAGCTCGGCACCAAGACCGAGCTCAAGAACATGAACTCCTTCCGCTTCCTCGCGCAGGGCATCAAGGCCGAGGTCGAGCGCCAGGTCGGATTGCTGCGCTCCGGTCAGCCGGTCCTGCAGGAGACTCTGCATTTCGACCCCGCCAGCGGCCGGATCACGTCGATGCGCTCCAAGGAAGAGGCGCATGATTACCGTTACTTCCCCGAGCCTGACCTCGTGCCGCTGGTTGTGACCGATGAGATGCTCGCCGCGGCGAAGTCCGAGCTTCCGGAGCTGCCGGCGGCGCGCGCCGAGCGCTTCGCGGGTGAGTTCGGTCTCTCGCCCGAGCGGGCACGTGAGCTTGCCTTCAGAACGGAGCTGGCAAACTTCTACGAAGCATCGGTACTGGCCGGGGGAGGCGTCGACCCGGTGCTGCTCGCCAACTGGATCCAGACGCTGGTCGAGCGCCTCGACGAGGGGGTCGACCCGGCCGGTTCGAAGGTTTCGCCATCCGCCTTCGCAGCATTGGTCGGCCTCGTCGCCGACAAGGCTGTGAGCCGGGACGCCGGGCGTGAGGTACTGGGGATGCTCGTGACCCAGGGCGGCGACCCGGTCGCGATCGTCGAGCGTGAGGGCCTCGGCTCGCTTTCATCCGACGATGACGGGCTGGCGCAGATCGTCGCGGCCGCCATCGCCGCCGATCCGGACGCGGCAGCGAACGTGCGCAGCGGCAACATGAGGGCCGTCGGACCGCTGGTCGGGTACGTCATGCGCGAGACCAAGGGCCGGGCCGATGGCGGCGAGATAACCCGCCTGATCCGCGAACAGCTGGGTCTCGGCTAGCGGGCGCAAGCACGGCAACTCACACAGTTGCGCACAAAGTTGACGCTCGCTCAAGTGGCATGGGGCACGAGCCGAGAAATCCCGTACATGGCACAACACGGCTTACGAACGGATTCTTGCGTGGCTGGCAGATTGGCCACCGGACCTAGACGAAAACTGGCAAATAGGCTAAGTTCCGAAGCCTCAGGGACTGATCTCAGAAACCTATGGAGCTGCGGAGGGTGGCCGGCCCGGGACGCCGAAAACTCGCTCAGCAGGGGGAATGAATTGTGCGCGCACTAGTCACGGGCGGCGCGGGTTTCATCGGCTCGCACATCGTCCGCCGCTTGCTCGCCACCGGACATGATGTCCGTGTCGTCGACAATCTTTCCACCGGTCGTCTCTCGAATCTCGACGAGGTGATCGGCGACATCGAGTTCTTCGAGCTCGACATCCGCGATGCAGAGGCGTTGCGGGCCCCGGCAATCGGGTGCGAAGCGATCATCCACCTCGCCGCTCTGCCGTCGGTGCCGCGCTCGATTGCGGACCCGGCTGCGAGCCACGAGGCGAATGCCACCGGCACACTGAACGTGCTCAACGCGGCCCGCGAAGGCGGCGTGACGCGCGTGGTGGCGGCTTCGTCCTCCTCGATCTACGGTGCGGCTCGCGAGCTGCCCAAGCGTGAAGAGATGCGTCCACTGCCGATTTCGCCTTACGCGGTTTCGAAGCTGGCCGGCGAGAGCTACTGCCGCAGCTTCTTCGAGGTCTACGGGCTCGAGGCCGTCGCGCTGCGCTACTTCAACGTGTTCGGTCCGCGCCAGGACCCGAACTCGGAGTACGCCGCGGTGATCCCGAAGTTCATCCGCGCCTTCCGGCTCGGCGAGTCGCCGGTGATCAACGGCGATGGGGAGCAGTCACGCGATTTCACGTACGTCGAGAACGTCGTCAACGCCAACATGGCCGCGATCGGCGTCCCCGGCATCGGCGGGCGCGTCTACAACATCGCCTGCGGGACGGGCGTGACGCTCAACGAGATCGCCGCTCGCCTGCGCGAGGAGATCGGCGCCGACGTCGAACCTGTGCACGGCCCCGAACGCCTGGGCGACGTTCGTGATTCGCTCGCCGACATCAGTGCGGCACGCACAGACCTCGGTTACGAACCTGCCGTCGGCCTCGAGAACGGGATCCGTCGTACCGTCAGCTATTACCGTGGGCTGGAGCTGGGAAGCAAGCCCGCCACGCGCCAAACGAAGCGGCTGACGCTGGTGCACACTCCGCAGGGCAAGCCGGCCCCGATGGCGGGCAAGCGATACCTGATCACCGGAGGTGCCGGTTTTATCGGGTCGCACCTGACCGAGGCTCTGATCGATCGCGACGAGTCCGCCAAGGTCGTGATCCTCGACGATCTCTCGACCGGCTCGTTCGAGAACATCGAACACATGGTCGATGGTGACCGCGTCACGTTCGTGCGCGGGTCGGTCACCGACGCGGCGACGGTCGACTCACTGATGCGCGACGCCGATCAGTGCGTCCATCTGGCCTCTGCCGTCGGCGTGCAGATGATCGTCAACGAACCGCTGGATACGCTGATGAAGAGCGTGCGTGGCAGCAACGTGGTCATGCACGCTGCCACGCGGAACGACGTGCGGGTGTTGTTCAGCTCGACCTCCGAGGTCTACGGCAAGCAGTCTCACCAGCTCCTCAGCGAGGATGACGACCTCGTCTTCGGATCGCCGTCGAAGGGTCGTTGGACCTACGCGATCGCGAAGAGCTTCGGTGAGGCGCTGATCCACGGCTATCACCGCCAGCGTGGCGTCGATGCGACGATCGTCAGGCTCTTCAACTGCGTCGGACCGCGTCAGAGCGGTACCTACGGCATGGTGCTGCCGCGCTTCGTGCGCCAGGCGCTTGCGAACGAGGACCTGACCGTCTACGGCGACGGCAAGCAGACGCGGTGTTTCACGCATGTGCGCGACACGGTTGCCGCGCTGGTTGCGCTCAGCGACAGCGATCGCGCCTCCGGCGGCACCTACAACATCGGGACGTCGAAGCTGATCTCGATCCATGAGCTCGCCCGCCGCGTGATCGTGCGGTCGGGCAGCGACAGCGGTGTCGTGCTGGTCCCTTACGAGCAGGCATACGCCTCGGGCTTTGAGGAGCTCGGCACCCGCGTCCCGGACACCGACGCGCTCGAGGATCTGACCGGCTGGCGTGCAGAGCTCACGATCAACGATGCGATCGACGACGTCATCGCGTTCGAGCGCGCGCAGCTCGATGACACCTCCTCCTCGGTCGGGCCGGCGGCCGCAGCAGGAGCGTGACTCGAGATGCACGCGGCCGTCGCGGGCGTCGTTGCGGCGATCGCGACATACCTCCTGACGCCGCTGGCGATCCAGGTGGCCGGCCGGCTTCGGTTCTTCGATCTGCCGGCGGGCTACAAGGGTCATAGGCAGCCGACGCCGTACCTGGGCGGATCGGCGATCGTCGTAGGGCTGCTGGTTGGCGTCGCGGCGGGCGGCCTCCACCGCCACTACGTCCTTGTGGTCGCGTGCGTGGTCGCGGTGTGGTTGATGGGGACCATCGACGACAAGCTCAACCTGCCGATTCTGTTGCGGATCGCCGTTGAGGTCGCGGTCGGCGTGACGCTCGCGCTCAACGGCCTCGGCTGGCAGGTGTTCCATATCGGGGTCCTGAACGACCTGCTGACCGTGCTCTGGGTGCTCGGCGTCATGAACGCGTTCAACCTGATGGACAACATGGACGGAGCCGCGGCGACTACCGCGGCGGCGTCAGCTCTCGGAGCCGCTGTGATCGCACTGCTGTCGGATCAGCGCGGAGGGGCGACGGTGTGTCTCGCAACCGCGGGCGCATGTGTTGGCTTCCTCCCGCGCAACCTTGCCAATCCGGCCCGGATCTTCATGGGGGACGGCGGTAGCCTGCCGCTCGGCCTTCTGGTCGCGGCGATGGCGATGAATTCGGTTACGCAGGAGTACCTGGGTCCGAAGGGCGTGATCATCGGGGCGCTGCTCGTCGGCCTCGTGATCTTTGACACCACGCTCGTGACGGTGTCGCGCTCGCGCGGGGGCCGGTCGATCTTCACCGGTGGTCGCGATCACACCACGCACCGCCTACGGCGGCGGCTCGGTACACCGCGCAACGTCGCCGTCACGCTGGCGGTGACGCAGCTGCTGCTGTGCGCCATCACGATCTCTGTGGCTCAGGCCGGGAGCGGCTGGGCGCTTGTCGCGGGTGGGGTCGCGGTGCTCTTCGGACTCGCCCTCATGTGGCAGTTCGAGACGTCGCCACGGTTTCGTCCAGAGCTCGTCGTCAGCGGCAGCGCTGCCGGCGACCAGGGTGTGACGGTGGGCGATCTCGGTCCCGAGCAGGCGCTATCGCCGGCTCCGCGGAAGCTGGCAGTGCCGTAACGCAGCTAAAGCCGGGGTGCGGCTCAGTAGCCGCCCGGTCTCAGCGCTTCGCGCAGCGGACGCTCTACGGTGCGTTGCAGGATCTCCCGCCACTGGTTCTGCCAGCCGACGAAGTCGCTGCGTCCAGTTTGGGCAATTCGGCGCCGACGCTCCTCGTCCGCAAGTAGCTCCGTCACCCGCTCGGCAAGATCCGAGAGGTCGGGCCGGCAGAAGACCGCGTTCCGTTCGTCCTCGAAGGGGAAGAGAAGCTCGACGTGGGCCAGAGACTGGCAAACCAGCGCGGCGCCGGCACGAAGGGTCTCGCCGTGACGGTACGTGAGCTCACCGTACCCGGTCGGCGCGACTCCAATCTTGTGACGGGCGAGAGAGAACTGGAAGCGTACGCGTCCGACAGAGGGATATCTGTAAGACGCCGCATCGTGCTCAAGCCGAGCACGATAGTCATCTGGCAGGTCGTACATGTACTCGGTTCCGAGGACGTTCCGTGGGACCCGGGTGATGCCACGGCTGCCAGAGAATGCGTCGAGGCGTCGCACCGCCTCCAGGCGTTGGATATGGGAGAGGGCTCCGACACAGTGAACCTCCTCGCGGCGTCCGCCGACAGGTGCTCTCACGAGCGCGCCGTAGAGTAGCCGGTCGGCCGCGTCGCGCGCACCGAGTTGGCGAGCTGTGACGTGGCGCGACCCGGGTGGCCTCGCTTGAGCGGCGCGTCGTCGCGCGGAACGGCGTATCCCGGGTGCGTCGCGCAGCAGAAACGGAACCGACAAGCGGAGCTTGTCGAGCGACTCGTCGTTGTAGCGCACGGCGCGTTGTGCGAGCTTCTCCGTCCACCGCGCGCCAGGGACAAGCGTGCCGACCTCATAGTTGTACAGGTCCCGATCGCGGTAGACGCCCATTGCCTTCAGCACCAGCGTGAAGCGCTCAATTGCAGCCGGCGGGAAGTAGAGCGCGAACTCGTCGGCGGCGTCGACCCCGACGATGATCGACGCCACATTCTCGAGCCGGTCGAAGACCCGCTCGAGGGAATCTGGATGTGCACGCTTGAGCCAGCGGTAGAAGTACGAGCTCACCAATACCGCGTCAGCCCTGTCGGCGAGCGGCAGCATGAATGGATTTGGTACGTCGGGAAGTCCGAGCGTGGCGCTGCCGAAGGTAACCAGCTCGATGTTTGGCACCGCGTCGATCACTGGGAAGGTGTAGTCCCAGAGGAACCCTGTCAGCACCGCACAGCGCAACGGCGCTGCTGCTGCGGTTGGCGTGCTCGACAACGCGGAATCGGCCTCAGGCGGGGTTGCGAACCAGCTCGTGGTACCGCTCGTGGCTCGCGAGCGCGGACTCGAGCCTGTCTCCGAGCCCTCGGAGTTGCGACTGGTAGCAGGCGATCGCTCGCTGCTTGATGCCGGGATCGTGATGTTGACACAGCACTATCGGCTCCAGCCTGAATCCGGCGGCTTCGACGCGGCGCCGAGCTGCTTCCAGCTGCGCCTGGCTCTCTCGCGCATAGGGGAGGTCCTCGTACACGATCCAGCGGGTGCTGGGATGGCGACGCACGAGCGTGAGCGCCGCCTTTGTCGTGAGTCCGTGATCCGGGTGCGCGACTCCGAGGGGCAGAAGCCAGGTGTTCGCGACAATCCGCTTGAAAGACTCGGCAAGCCTCTGAGTGACTTCATGCTCGAGTTTGGAGCTGCCCTGAACGCGCCGCCTCAGTCGGCTCATCAGTGCGCTCGCCCCGGGCTTGGTCGCCGCTGATGCCACACGGTATTGGGCCGGCCAGAGACCGAGGCCCTGTCCTTGCGCACCGAGGAGCGCCAGAGCGTTGTCGTCTTCCTGTCGGCGGATCGCGACGACGTTATCACCCGGAGTGAAGTACCCGCAGCTGAGGTCCCAGCCTGGCAGTGGATCTACGTGCGGCGGCCCGGACGAGAACACCGTTATCACGTTGCTGCCGGGCCGGGCCGCAATCACACCGCCGCAACTCAAAACTGCGTCATCATGATGCGCTGACACGAAGACTGCGGCATCGGGCGACGGCATCATCGAGACGGTAGCGCTATTCAGCCCCCGGTCAGTCGACGAGGCCCTGGAAGATCTGCTCGAGGATTGCGGTCCGCCTGACGATGCCAAGGTGGCCGGATCAAGCGAACTTCCGTCCGTGGATGGCTCAAATCACCTCGCGGTCGCCCGGAAGCCGGAGTGACATGGCGTCCCGTGCTTAGCGACTGGGCGAGCGCGGCTTGCGGCGCCCGCCGGAAATCGCGCCCAACAGACGCTTGCCGAACCTGATCGCGTATCGGCGAGCGTCGTCGAAGAGCAGGTGGTCCAGCACCGAAAGAGCGACCAGCATCGCGACGAATCCAGCTGCCCCCTGTAGCAGCAGAAGGACGGCATCAGGAACGACGGCGGTCAAGAGCAGCCGAACCGCGATGCTGACGGCCGCAAACGCGACGGCGCTGAGGAGGAGCCCTTTGAGCGATGCGAGCGCGTCAGCCAGGCGCATCTCGGTGAGGCGGCAGACGCCGGCTACGGGGTACCAGGACATCAGCAACGTGTTGACCAAGATGCCTGCTGCGACTCCGACCGCGCCCCAGGGCAGCCCCGCGCCGATCGCCACGACGGTGCAGGTCGAGGAAACAAGGCCCCGGCGAAACAGCTCGTCGGTGGCTCCGAAGGCGTAGTAGACCTGGCCACTGGCGACGGGAAGCAGCTGCAGAGTGGCAGCGGCGGCCAACAGTTCGAGCATGATCGCTGCGCCACGCCAGTGCGGACCGTAGAACGTCGCAATAGCAGCAGGAGCCGCAGTGGATAGGAGAAGCGCGATCGGAGCGGTCGTGAGAAATATGAGCTTTGTCGACCGCAACCACAGCCGGCCGACCTCGCGCGGGTTGTCGCGGCTGCGCGTGAAGATCGGAAACAGCACACGGCCAAAGACGTTCGAGACCTGCGTGAGTGGGCCCATCATCAGCGCATAGGCGCGGCTGTAGAGCCCGAGTTGTGTCGCGCTGGTCACGCCGGCGAGCAGGACGTTGTCGGCATTGCGCGACCAGTAGGTGAGGATGTTGAAGCCGAGTAGGCCGCGGCCGAACCGGATAGTCGCGGATGCGTCCTGTCTGGTGGCTGTGAGGCTCGGACGCCACGGTACGGTCAGCCATAGCAGTAGCGAGGCTGCCACGGTCGCGAACACCGGTCCAAGCACAAGGCTGGTCGCGCCCGCGTGGAACACCGCCGCTGCTGTGGTGCTCGTGGCGATTCCGATGAAGGTGCTCGCGGTCTCCACAAGGGCGAGCTGACGAAACCGCATTGTCCGCTCCAGCAGGCTCGTATGCACGATCCGGACGTCGAGGGCGAAGGTCAGTCCCCCGATCCACATGAGATCGCGGAGTTGGTGCTCGCCGTAGATGAATGCCAGCAGGTAACCCAGAGCGCCGGACAGGAGGCTCAACCCGACGCCCGTTACCGCGTTGACCCAGAAGACCGTCGACAGAAACGAGGGAGTCGGGATATCGCGGTGGATGATGGCCGCGCCGAGCCCGAGGTCGGTGAACAGTTGGGCGAAGACCATGACCGACCCGACGACTGCGATCAGGCCGTAATCGGAGGGCAGCAGCAGCCGCGCCAGCACGATCGAAGACCCGAATTGCAGTACCTGCTGCACCAGCCTGCTGATCGTCGTCCAGGCCAACGCAGGGGCGGCGCCGGATGTGCCGGTCGTCTGCGCGAGACGGGTCAGAATCGGATCGGCTTCAGCCGCGTTCACGGACGTTTGGTTCTCACCCGGTCCCGCAGAGACAGCAGGCCGATCTTGACGGCGTGCCTGAGCGCAATGTTGCGCGGAGACACCAGGCCCGCGGCCAGCAGCAGTGGAACGCGTGCTGCGCCGCGTACCGTGCTGGACCGCCACACCAGGTAGTCGGCGATCGCCTGCCGATGCGCGGCGCCACTCAGAAGCGGGTAGCGGTCACGCTGGTTCAAGATTGCCGCCAGGCGCACTGCTTGCCCGGGTGGCATGTCGCTGACGTGGTAACTCGCAAGCGTCTGGAGCGGCACGTGAGTGAGCGCCTCCTGAATCAGTTGCCGTTCGGGAAGCGAAATGCCGTGTTCGTCGATGTCGGCAGCCCCGCGCCAAGCCGTCACCGAGGCCGGCCGGTGTCGGATGCAGGCGTTGGCAAGCCCGACCGCGACGTTGAACGGTGCCGGTGCGAGCCCGGTCCGGGCGAAGCGTGAACTGTGCTCGGTGTGGCCCCAGCGCCGGTACTGCGCGAACAGTGGATGCCAGCCACCCACCTGTGCGAGGCCCTCGCTCGTGAACACGTTGAACTCCGCGGAGCCATACCTGAAGTGCACGATCCGTTCTCCGAGAACCGAGGACTCGCAGACGCGTTCACCGCCGGCATCCTCATCGAAGAGGGCCATATGGTGTATTCCGGACGACCGCATGAGGGCGACGTGGTGCGCGAAGACACTGCCGTCCAGCACCTCCACGTCGTCCTCGAGGAAGAAGTAGTAGTCGTACTCGGTAAAGCGTTCCAGCACTCGGTTCTTGGACAGGCCGACTCCCTCCTGGAGGTCGGAGTAGAGCAGCGGAATCTGCCATTCGGTACAGAGCTCGCGCGTCTCAGAGTCATCACCGTCGAGCGCCACAAGCAGAGCGAGGCGTTTGTCAGTGACACACGCTCGTGCCAGCGAGGGGAGACAGCGCCTCACGTAAGCCGCGCGATTTGAGGTTGTGAACGCCACGAGCGCACGCCAGTCGCCGTCGGACGTGTGCTCTGTCACGTCGTTCATCTGTCCGACTGGCGTACTTCAGCTCGGCGCTTCAGCCGTCGTATCGGAGTGAGCATCATGTAGCCGACGACTCTCGGGTCGGTGACGAGTGCCCGGGTGCCCCAGTAGACGCAACCCGGCCAGTTCCGAGTCCTGAACATCCCTCCACAGAGCATGTTGTAGAAGCGCGCGTAGACCTCACGTCTGTGCGAGCGAATTTCGGCTGGGAGCGTCGGATCCGCGAACAGACGGTCGAGGATCACCAGGCCCGCGTCGACGTGGGCGTCTATGTCATGGCTGCGGTTGCCATCGTGATAGCGATACAGGGCGAGCGGTTCGTCGATGCAGAGAGGCTGGGCAAAGCGGGCCAATCTGATACTGAACTCCCAGTCTTCGATGCGCGGGAGCGTCGTGTCGAACCCACCGATCTTCTCGAGCAGCGTGCGCTCGACGATCCAGGAGGACCCGGCATTTGGCAGGTTCTCGAAACGCAAGAACGTCAGCAGCGGGTTCTCGACGGGCACGCAGTGCCGTAGGGCAAGCTGGCGAAGGTCGTCATCGACAAGATATGCGCTGCCCTGCGAGGCCAGACAGCCGGGGGCCTGAGCCATCAGCGCCAGCTGAATCTCGAGCTTGCGCGGAAGCCAGACATCATCGGCGTCGAGAAAGGCGACCCAATCACCCTGCGCCTGTTCGATCCCAGTGTTTCGGGCAGCGGAGGTTCCGCCGTTCTCGCGTCGAATCACTCGCACGCGAGGATCCTGAACGCTGAGTGCGGTTGTGGCGGTCTCGTCGGTGGAGCCGTCGTCGACGACGAGCAGCTCCAGGTCATCCATCGTCTGGGACAGAACGCTCGCCATCGCCTCCGTGATCGTGCGCGCGACGTTGAATGCGGGCATGACGACCGTGACCCGCGGAGTCGAGCCGCTCATTGTGTGGGCCTCGGACTCTTCGAGAGGCGCTTGAGCTGGCGCCACGGCATACCGAGCGCGCGCGTCAGGCTGACTGGACGCACACCCGCTGCGCGCGCCAAGCAGCGGATGGCATCTGCGATCTGCCCGGTATGCAGGTACGAGCCGGCGCAGACCAACCAGTGCTCGCTGTAGGCACGGCGACGATCGTGCCGGTAGCGGGTGGCCGCGCCTGTGGCGAAGAAGGAATCCAGCACAGCGAACGTGTCGCGCTCCAGTAGCCGGATGTTGCTGCTCATGTTTCCTGGCGAGGTGCGGTAGCGGACGAGCTGATCGTCGAGCACCAGAAATTCCGTGTTGGCGCTCACGCGCAACCACAGATCCCAGTCTGCACATTGGCTGAAGCGCGGATCGAAGCCTCCTATCGACTCGAGCACGCTCTTTCTGGCCATGCCGGAGGACACACACCCGACGGCCATGGAGTGCAGGAGCAGTGTGCGGCACACATCGGGCGAGCGGACCAGCGGTATCGGCTCGGTGACTTGCGAATGTTCGTCGATCCGGATGGCTGCGGTCACGCAGAACCCTGCTGAGGGACTGGCGCCGAGGGCCGCGACCTGCCGCTCGAGCTTGTCGGGCTCCCAGATATCGTCGGAGTCGAGGAACGCGATCAACTCGCCCTTCGCCGCGGCGATCCCGGTGTTGCGCGCGCGAGACACACCGCCGTTGGCGGTCTTCAACACTCTCAGTCTGGAATCCGCGCTGGCGAGTGCGACTTCTGCCGTTGCATCGCTTGACCCGTCATCGACCACCAGCGCCTCGAAGTCGGTGAAGCTCTGCGAGAGGACCGACGCGACCGTTTCGCCCAGGGTCCGCTCAGCGTTGTAGGCCGGGATCACGACGCTGACGAGCGGTGTGAACGGGCGGGTTTCGTGCTCCGGCATGTGTGGCGCAAGCGTATCGAGCCGCTCCCTTGGACGTTGAGGGCCGGGGCGACACAGTCCGTCGGTATCGTCGAGCCTCATGTGCGGGATCTGTGGCTCGATGCAGGTGCATCCGGAGGATCAACTGACGGCGGTCCAGCAGCAGTTGGCCACGCAACGGCACCGCGGCCCCGATGCCGAGGGCTGGTTTGACGGAGGACGGGCCGTGATAGCCCAGAACCGGCTCTCGATAATCGATCTCACGACGGGCGATCCCCCGATGACCAATGAAGACGGACTCGTCGGGACTGTCCTCAATGGCGAGATCTACAACTTCCTGGAATTGCGAGAGTCGCTGAGCCAGCGGGGACATCAGCTGAGATCCCGCGGAGACACCGAGGTGCTTGCACACCTTGCGGAGGAGATGGGGGCGTGCGAACTCGCGCGAGAGCTGGACGGAATGTTCGCGTTTGCGGTCTGGAAGTCGGCCGATGAGCAACTCCTGCTCGGCCGGGACCGCATCGGTAAGAAGCCTCTCTACTACTGGCACGGCGGTAGCTCATTCGTATTTGCGAGCGAGATCAAGGGGCTGCTTGCGCATCCGGCGGTCCCGAAGCGGCTCAACCCTCGAGCCATCTCCGCCTACCTCACATTCGGGTATGTGCCGACACCGTTCACGTTCTTCGAAGGCATCATGAGCCTCCCTCCGGCGCACGTGCTGACCGTACAGCCCGGTGCTCAACCGGTGATCGAGCGCTACTGGCGGCTGGACGTGCCGGGGGTGGATGGCGCGGAAGCGCTGACCCTCGGCCTCGACGAAGCGGCACACGAACTCCGGCGCCTGCTCGAAGCCTCGATCAGGCGGCGACTCGTGTCAGACGTTCCGCTTGGCGCATTCCTGAGCGGCGGAATCGATTCGAGCGCAATCGTGGCGTTGATGGCCGGAGTCATGGGCAGGGACGTGAAGACGTTCACCATCGGCTTTGACGACCATGAGGGATTCGATGAGCGACCGTTTGCGCGGGCGGTCGCCGATCGCTTCTCCACCGAACACCACGACGCCATCGCGCACCCTCAGACAGTGGAGTTGGTCGAACGGCTAGTCCATCATCACGACCAGCCGTTCGGCGATTCCAGCGCGGTGCCGACATTTCTACTCAACGAACTGGCACGGCAGCACGTGACCGTCGCGCTATCCGGGGACGGTGGCGACGAGTTGTTCGCAGGTTACGAGCGCTTCGCCGGCGGGCTTGCGGTGGACCGCGCACTCAAGCTTCCTGCTCCGGTGCGCTCCACCGGCTCGCGGATGCTTGATCTGCTGCCGTCGTCATGTCTCCGCGGTAGGGTCGGGAAGGCTCAGCGATTTGCGGCGACCGTGTCGCAGGGTCTGCCAGCCGCATACCTGGGCTGGGTCAGCTATACGCCTGAACCGTGGCGGGAGAAGCTCATGGCCGAGCCCGACAACTGGGCTCACGACGAGTACGCGGAGCGCTGGGCGTCGACCCGCGGCGCATCGACGTTGGATCGGCTGCTGTCCCTCAATATCGACACGTATCTGGTCGACGATCTGCTCGTCAAGGCTGACCGCATGAGCATGGCCCACGCCCTCGAGGTTCGCTCGCCGTTTCTCGACACGGACCTCGTGCAGTTCGCGGCGCGTCTCTCACCAAGCCTCAAGTTGCGCGGCTTGTCGCTCAAGCGCGTGCTGAAGCATGCGGTGAGGGACGTGGTTCCCCCTGAGATCCTGGCTCGTCCCAAACGCGGCTTCGGTGTTCCACTCGACCGCTGGTTCAGGCACGATCTGCAGGACTACACGATGACGATGCTCGGGCAGGACGCTCGCGTCCGGCAGCACGTCCGTGGCGAGGCCGTCGACTCGATGTTGGCCGAGCACGTGAGCGGACGGCGATCCCACGGTCAGGCGCTGTGGACGCTTCTGACCCTCGAGCTCTTCCTCAGACGCCACGACTGGTGACGCCGGCCGCTCCGTAGCTACGCGATCGCCGAGCGGAACGCCGCGATCACCCTGTCGGCGTTGGCCTGCAGCGTGTAGCGCTCACGGGCCACCTGAGCGGCGCGCTGCCCGACCTCGGCACGTAGATCTGAGTCCTCGATCAGGCGTTCCAGAGCCGAGATCCAGTCTGCGTCATCGTGGGCCAGGAAGCCGGTCCGACCGTCGTCGATCACGTTTGTGTTGGCCCCCAGGGGGGTCGCCACCGGAGGAATGCCGAGCGCCATGTACTGGACCAGCTTCAAGTAGAACTTGTGTGGCGTCCAGGGCGTGAGCGGGAGCGGGACAAGACCGATGTCGAGGCTGCGAAGGTCCTCGATCTCAGTGCTGGCGTCCCAGCGCTTGCCGCTGTGCTTGACATCCGGCAGGCCGAAATCCTCGGCTCCGATCAGGCGGATGCGTGCGTCATCTCGGTCGCCGATGACCCTCAGAGGTGATCGCACGACTTCGAGGTTCGGCACGGTGCTGGGGCTTCCACTCCAGCCGACGTTAACCGGTGCAGCTTGGTCGTGACGCTCGCGCCAGCCGTCGTAAACCTCGCCATCGACAACGCTTGGGATCTCCCACACGTTGGTGTTGAAGCGGCGGGCGAACGCCACATGGCTTGGTGAGTTGGCAGTCACGACCGCGCTCATGCGGCACAGGCTCTTGACCTTCCCGACGCATTTCAGATACGACAGGGCGCCATTGCTCGGGCTGCGGTAGGGAATGTAAAGCGGGTCGTCGATGTGATAGATGAGCGGCTTGCCGAAGCTCGCCACCCAACGCTCGACGATCGCGGGGCCGATCAGCGTCGCCTCACGGTTGATGAGCACCGCGTCGTAGTCGCGCGCGGCACGCGCCTTGGGCAGGAATTTCATGTAGGCCCGTGCCATCTCGTAGCCCTTGCGGGCGATCGATACAGGCTGATAGATGATCTCGTGCAACTGATCGGTCTCGAAGACCGCGTAGTCGAGATATATCCCGGCCTCGGCCAGGACCCGTTCCCAGAGTTCGAAGCTCGAACGCGGCCCCGCCGTCGAGCCGTACGGGTACGGCGTTAGGACCAGGACCCGCATCGCCGCCTCACTCAGGGGCGTTGTGACTAGCTGAGCCTGTCTCCGTACCGATCTTCAGTGCCGAGCTGCCGTTGTCAGAGGGCTCGTTCGGAGCTGACGGCTGCGAACGCGCTATCCCGTCGTCAGCTCCGCTTGCCTTGCCGCGGCGGCGACCCTTACGGCTGGGTCCCTCGGGCGCGTAGTACGACTGTGAGTACTTCTCGTAGCCGGGGCCGGAAGTGACCCCCGTCGCAACCGCGCCAAGCAGATTGCCGTGGGCGGCGACGATGATCTTCTGCAGCCGCCTGATCGTGTCCCGACTGGAGCGGTTCATCCGTGCGACGAGCACGATTCCGGAGACGTTCTGCATCATCGGCACAGCGTCACTCACGGCCAGCGCCGCGGGCGTGTCGATGACCACCAGATCGGCTTGATCCTCGAGTGTGCGGATCAGACTGCGCATCTCCTCCGAGCTGACCAGGGCGGCTGGGTTCGGCGGGGGCGGCCCGGCGGCCAGCACTCGCAGCCGTCCGGTGTCTTCGGGGCGAAGCGGCCACTCGAGCATCGCCGATTCGACCGGACGCTGTTCGGCCAGCACCAGTCCGAGCCCGTGCCGCGGCTTCAGGCCGAGCTTCGTCGTTGCGCCGGCGCGCCGTAGGTCGGCGTCAACCAGCACCACGTCAAGCCCGGCGCTCGCCGAGGCCAGCGCCAACCGCACCGCGACCGTGCTCTTGCCCTCCTGCTCGCCAGGGCTCGTGATCAGCACGCTTCGGATCTTCTTGTCGACGGTGAAGTAGGTCAGCGATGTGCGCAGAGTCTGAAATGACTCGGCATCGACAGGAGTCGTGTCGAGCTCGCCGGCGAACGCACTCGGTGCGATTGCGGCCAGCAGTGGTAGATCTGTCAACAGCTCGAGATCGTCAGGCGAACGCATCCGGCGATCGGCTGATTCGAGCAGCACGACGAGCGCGAAGGCGACCAACACCCCGATCACGAACCCGAGCTCAACCGCCCTCCGCGGATGCGGCCCAACCGGGGTGTCCTCTGGCCCGGCTGCCTGGATGGTCTGGGCGCCCTCGGAGGCGGTCTTCAGTTGTGCACGCGTCTGCTGGATTTGCTGCTGGAGCGTCTGGTAGACGCCCGAATCTTTGGCCAGCCCCTTTTGCTCGCCGCTCAGAGCCGCCACCTCGGCATTGATCGCATCCGTGATCTGGTTGTGCTGATTCGTTCCGAGTGCGGTGGCGAACGCATTGGCCACCTTTGCCGCAAAGGCGGGGCTGTCGGCCGTGGCGGTGATGGTGATGAAGCCTGTCTGAAGGTCGGCGGAGGCGCTCACGTCGCCAGCGATCGAGTCGCCGGGAACAGCCGGCTTCATCGAGCCGCCGGCGATGTCTGCCACAGTCGTGGTGTTGACCAGGGCCGCGATCGCCTGGATGTTGTTGCTGACGAGTGTGCTGCCGCCGGTTGACACCGTTGCCGTATTGACGGCAATGGTCGCCGAGGACTGGTAGATACGCGGCTTACCGCGCTCCATGAAGTACGCGATCGCTGGTGCGGCAACGACGATCACCAGGATCAGCAGCTTCCAGCGCCAGACCATGCGCAGGTACGCGCGTAGATCTTTATGCCCGGTGAATTCCGGCATCAGCTGTTTCCTCTTTCTGCTGGCAGCACTGGTGTGATCATCGGCGTGAACTACGGCAAGCTTAAGCGGCGGTCACGACCATCGCCGCGACTGCGGGCTCGTCGGTAGTCAGAGTTTCGGCGGCACCGGTAATTTGCCTTTTCTCGACAACCTGTTGACGAAGCGCCGCCAGCGCCGCGATCGCGAGAGTGACCAGGTGCGAACGGTAGCGAAAGCCCGTGCCGGCGTTTCCAACCGTCAGCGAGTAGGCGATCAGCTCGAACAACAACGGATAGAGCAACGGACCGGCGCGGCCGAAGATGTTGCCTCGGGACAGCCAGGCGTAGCGGACCAGCGCAATCAGGATCACATACGCGAACAAGGTGCCGATCGCACCGAACATCTGGCTGGCGTCGCCGAGCTGCCAGGGGTACGGCTCGAGAATGAGATCACGAATCTTCGTGGGCAGGCTGGTGATGATCGCGCCGCGACTCGAGAAATCCACCTGCTCCAGCGCCAGGTTCGAGCCATTGCTCTGACCGGTGCCGCCCTCGCCGGAACCGGTCGCGTTGGCGGCCTGTGACTGTTGAAGGGTCTTGAGGTTCTTGCCCCCCGTCGCGGCGAATACGGCCGGTCCGACGATGAACGCAGCCACGATGATCGCGTACACGAATGGCAACGCGCGGGAACTGGAACGCATGCCCCGCAGCGAGGCGTGGAGGATCATCAGGACTGCACCGCAGACCAGGAACCAGCCCGCATAGCTGCGCGTCTCGATCGCGATCAGACAGCCGAGACCGCAAATCAGGATGCCGCGCACGTCGAGCCGCTTCCAGAACCAGACCCCGCCCAACGCCACTAGGCCGGCGCCCAGCTCCATCAGCGACTCCTTGTGGATCTCGCTGTTGAAGAACATGCTCGCCGGCTCGAAAGCCAGCACCCAGGCGGCGAAGCGGGCGGCGCGGGCGCCTGCCAGGTCGTAGACGGCTACGACCATGAAAAGGGTGCCCAGCATCGCGATTCCCACCTGGGTGACGCGCAGCGCCGTGACGTCCATGAAGCCGAGCTTGATCTGAAGCGCGAAAACGATCGTCTGCAGCTGATACTGCCCGTGTGGCAGGTCGGCGTGCCCGAGTGCCTGGCTGGCCAGGAACTGCGCGTAGCTCAGGAACGTGGTCTCATCCCCGCCACGCAGTGACGTGCCGATCCCCGTTGCGTTGACGGCAACGATTGCCAGCATGCGCACAGCGAATGCGACGACCAACGCTTGGCCGATGGTGAAGCCGTGCCGGGTGCGCTGCAGGTACCGCAACGCCAGTAGCAGCACAAGCCCGACGAACAGGACGGCGATGGCAATGCCCTCGCCGCTATCACTGGCGTTGATCAGGGGCGTTGCCATGCTGGAGGTTAGTGCGCCAAGGAGCGGTGGATCATGGATGCCCGGGGAAGCGCTCGAGAATCAGCGCCGCTGTTTCATCGGCGTCACCGCGCTCACCCTTGAGCGTGATGACGCTGCCCACGGCCCGACCCAGAACCTCGAGCGACGCCGCCAAGCGGTCACCGATCGGAAATGTGTGCGGCACGAGCTCCAGGACCGTCTCCGACGGAGAGAGCTCGGTAGGGCGCCACTCCGCACCGGGATGGTAATGCGTCGAGACCACAAGTCCGATCGGAATCGGGTCGACGCCGGCAACGCCTCCCAAACGGCTGACGTCGTGATCAGTCTGCCTTCCCTGGTCGCCTTCCAGGCGGATCGACAGCGGCTTTGGATAAGGGTGGAGCAGACCGGAGGCATCCAGCACCGCGTACTCATCCGAGTAGTAGCTGGCGCCGGCACGGACCAGCGCGGCCACGAGCGTCGTCTTGCCGCTGAAGCTGAGGCCCGGCATTACGATCGCCCGACCCTGGTGGGCGACCGTGCCGGCGTGGACGAAGACATGCTCGGGCGCCGAGGCGGCGATGTGACGGCGGAGCAGCCTGTCGAAGGTTTCCAGCGTCGCATCGCGCGGCCCTGAGGCAACTGCGATCCCGTCGCGATCTAGCCCATAGCTGACCGCGTCGATCGTCGTGAGCCGGAAATGCGCGTTGCCTGCGCCGGCCTCTCCCGCACGCCAAGTGGACGGGAGCGACTTGAGCATCTGCTCCAGCGTGTGCGCATCGCTCGCTTCCAGCGTTATCTGCACGCCGTAGGCCTGGCCAGAGGTAGATACAGGCTTCCGCTTAAACACCCGAGGTAGCAACTGGCTGAGCTTAGCCGGGGCCGCGGCCGCTGCCTTGCCAGACCCACTCACGCAGTGCTGCCGACGTTCAGCTCGGTATCGTGGTCCTGCAGCCCCGCCCCGCCCCGCAGCGTCGAACGGATCAGCGTTTCGATCGCGCCGCCACCGATCGCCGGGGAACTGGCGATCCTGCCATCGGGGCTGATCGCGATGGCCGTCGGCGTCGCCCTGGCCTCGTAGCTGGCCGCCACTTCATTCTCGGTCTCGATGACCGCGCGAATGTCACGGAAGGATTTCAGCTGCTGGATGAGCGCCTCGCGGTCGCGAACCCCGCTTTCAACCACGACTAACGCAACGCTTTCGCCAAGAGCTGACGTCCAGCGTGCCACCTCCGGCATCAGTGTGATGCAGGGCGCGCACGTCTGGCTTGCGAAGATCAACACGAGTGGCAGGCCGGCCGTGAGCAGCGCGTCACGCGACATCATCTCTCCATCGAGGTCAGGCAGTGTGAAGTCCGGTGCCTGTGTCCCCACCGGGAGACCGTGTGTGGCACCCTGACTCGTGCCGGCCAGATGAGGGTTGGGCGCGCCGGCAGCCAGGTGGCGATAGCGGACCGTCGAGATCACAAGGAGCGCCGACGCCAGCACTGCGAGGCCGGCGACGAGGTTGGCGGCCTTGTCGTTGCTGGTCCAGGCAGTCAGCGACGAGCCCGGGCCCTGCACGACGACGAGGATGGCAACGAGCAGGAGCACGGCGTTGCGCGCGAGTGTCTGCCATCCGATCCGTGCTGATGAGACCTGGCCGAAGCAGTTGCAGTCTGGTGTGCGACCCTGATTGAGCGCGTATGCGATTCCGATCATGAACACCGTCAGGAGCAGGATCGCTGCTGCGCCTCCGCAGACAGCGGCGGGCGTGATGAGCAGCGCCACTGCGGCCGCCAACTCACCCACGGGAAGCGCGCTGCCGGCGTACTCGGCCAGCTGCTTCGGCATTCCAAACGCCTCGACCGTGTCGCGAGAAGATTGGAGATCGCTGAGCTTTGCTACTCCGGCCGTCGCGAATATGACCGCGAGCGCGATCCTAAAGACGAGAACAAGAGAAGCCATCTCTTAGTGGGTTGACCCGGGGGGAGAGTCTGTCCTCAACGACCGTCACCACTGCAAGGCAACCAGTGAGACCGCCTGCTGTGTGGATCGTCGCGCGGCGCGGTCGACCGACCGCTAAGAGCAGCCCAGGCCTGGCTGATTATGGCTGCCGCAGCTCGCGCAGTACTTTGCCGGCCACTGGCTGTAGGCGCCGCTGGTGTCTCGGTAGGGACTGCTCGTCCACTGAGCTTGAGTCTTTACGGCGCCGGGAATCGTGGTGCTGCTCGGGACGCAAGCCACCTCGCAGCAGGCGTAGCCGTCCGACCCATCGCAGGGGATGCACTGGTAGGTTCCCTTTGAGGATCCGGAACCGCAGGAATTGCCGATCTGGGCGGACCAGTTGCTGCTGACCGGCGGTTGCGGGTAGCTGTGGCCGTGACCTGTCACCGGGCTCGAGTTTTGGCCGCACGAATAGCCATCGCCGTTGCCCGTGATGTCAGCCATGGCCAAAGGTGCCGCCACCGAGCTGATCAGCATCGTGCCCGCTCCCGCCGCAGCGAACGTCTTCAGCGCGGTGCGACGCGAGACAGCTCCGGAGAGGGCGCCGTTTGGCGTCTCCAGCAGATCGGCGTCATCGAGCTGTGCGATGGCCTCGTTTACCTCGGTCTCGGTGACGGTCTTGGCCAACCTGTAGCTGACCAGCTCAGCGATCTCCGCGGGGGTGTTGTTGCCGTCGGCATACGTGAACACGGCTGCTGCCAGCGGCTTGAGCGCATGCGCCGTCTTGGTCTCGTCGTCAAACACGACGATCTCGTCGCCGACGCTCTGGACCAGCAGTCGTTCGCTCCGAGCGAGCGGGTGCTTGATTTCAGACTGCTTGTCGAACGTCATCCTGATACCCCCCTGATTTCCCTGCCGGTTCGTCCTTGTTTGCCTTAGGGTCGCGAAGACGTAGCTTCGCGAGCCTGCATCGTACACCGTCGTATCGGCAAAATCACGTTAATTCCTAAATTTCTGTCGATGAGATACGTCGTGCAAACTTCGGTTCATCTGAGCGCCAGGAGCAGTTTGCGCTCGACCGGCTTCGAGGCGGATCTTATCGCGCCGATCGTCGATGCAAACGGCTGGTCGGCTAGCTTTTGGCCGATGTCGAGCTCGAGCCCTGGCGACGATTGGGATCCGCGCGTCCGTGCGGCGATGGCTAACGTCATTCAGGACGCGGCCGCTGCCGAGGCTATTCGCGCGTTCAATGAGCGCGATATCTCGTCGCTCGTGCTGAAGGGGCCGACGCTACGCGACTGGTATCCGTCAGACGCGGCGCGAAGGTATGTCGATGTCGACCTCTGGGTCGCGCCGGAGGAGCATGCGGCTGCGAGCGAGGCGTTGGTCGCGCTGGGGTTCGAGGTCGGGATCGACGAACAGGGTCTGCCGGACTGGTGGCAGCAACATGCGACGTCATGGAGCCGGGGGGCGGACGGCGCCAAGATCGATCTGCATCGGTACCTGCAGGGTGTGCCCGCCACGCCGGAGGCGGTGTGGAGCCTGCTGTGGGCTCAGCGCGAGCCCTTCAGGGTCGCGGGCCAGGAGACATACCGCCTCTCGGCGCCGGCGCGTGCGCTGCATGTCGCCTTGCACTGCGCCTACCATGGACATGACGCGAGCGGTGCGGTTCGACACCTCGAAGCTGTGCTGGAAGCCGTCGACACGGCCACGTGGGAGGATGCGGCCGCTCTGGCGGCGCAACTGGGGGCCGTTGACGCCTTCGTGTCCGGCATCAGGCTTCTGCCGGCCGGCCGGCAGTTGGCGGAAGCGCTGGCGCTGCCTCCCAGCCGCTCCGTCTACCTGGCCCTGCAGCCGGCGCATGCGCCATTGCTCGCACTCGGCTTCGAACGCGTGGCGAGTGCGAGGGGCTTGCGACGTTTGGAGATCCTGCTGCGCGCCGTGGTGCCGCCGCCGGGCTTCGTGCGCTTCTGGTGGCCGCCGGCAGCACGGAATCTGCCGATGCTGGTGCTCGGATACCTGTACCGACCGTTCTGGCTCATGCGCCGCGCGCCACGCGGGCTGCGAGCCTGGCTGGCGGCTAGACGTGAGGTTCGTTCGGCCGGGCGCTGAACGGGCCTCGGCGGCGCGCGGCTCCATCGCGCTCTCCGCAGAGCTCATCGTAGAGTCGCGCATGGTCGGCTGCCAACCGCGCGAGCGTGTAGTGAGCGCTTGCGTGCTCACGGCCCGCCGCGCTCATCCGATCCCGGCGCTGCCGGTCAGCCAGCAGCGCCGAGATGGCCGTCGCAAGAGCATCGACATCGTCGGGTGCTGCCAGCAGCCCGGTGCGCCCGTCCAGAACCACCGACCGCACCCCGCCCACGTCGGTGGCCACCACCGCCACAGCGGCCGCCTGCGCCTCGATCAGGCTGACCGGTGTCCCCTCGTTGTCCGAAGTCAGGACGACGAGGTCGCTGGCGTAACAGACGTCGGGGATGTCGCGGCGGAAGCCCGCCCAGACGAGCCGGTCACCGAGCGCCTTTGCGTCATCTGAGCTCTCGAGTTGCTCACGGAGCTCGCCGTCGCCGACGATTACAAAACGCACCGGCCGGTCCGAGGACACCCTGAGGGCTGCAGCGAGGAAGCGATCGACGCGTTTGATCGGCACGAGTCGTGCGACCAGCGAGACCACCAGCTCGTCCGCGTCCGTATTCCAGATCTCGCGCAGGCATGCACGCCGCGAGGCCCGGTTCTCGTCGGCCATGAAGGGGGAGAGGTCGAAACCGAGTGGCACCACCGTGAACTTCTCCGGTGTTGCCACGTTGAGCTCGATCAGGTCGTCGCGCACCTCGTCGGAAACGGCGACGAGGCAATCGCTGACCGGGGCCAGCAGACGTTCTACCAGGCGGTAGAAGCCGGCTGTGCGTCCGCTGAAGTAGCCGGTCAGGGAGTGTCCGTGATAGGTGTGGATCACCGCCGGGCGAGTACTGCGCCGTGGGTACGCGATCACAGCCGCGACTCGCCCGAGCGTGCCGCCCTTCGCCGCGTGCGTGTGGACGATCGCAGGTCGGTCGCGCCGCAGCAGCGACACCAGCTGCAGGAGAGCAACGACGTCTCCAACCCCAGGATCACGTCGCATCCGTGGGACCAGCGTCGGAACGATCCCACGCTCGGCGGCAAGGTAATCCATGTTTCCCTCGTCGGGATCCTCGGTGCCACGCACCAGCCGGGTCAGGTAACCGAAATCCTCGAGCTCCTGTGTCAGCGTGATCGCCTGGATCGCCGGACCACCGACGTTGAGCCGGGCGATGATGCGCACCACGCGCCGGCTCGGTGCCGGTGTCATCGTCAGGCTTGTGGCTGCCGTCCACGCCAGACGCGCGACACGCCGACGGCGACTGCGGCGCCGAGGAGGAACGCCAGCAGCAGAGGCAGGAGGATCCCCAAGCCGTCGACATCGGACCCGCCGATCACATTGCGCAGCGCGCTTATTGCGGAGCCGCCGGTGGCGGTCAGCGTGGCCTGCGTTGCCGTACCGGGATGCTGACGTGCGGTCCCCGGACGCTGCCGACGCGGCTTGAACTGGCCGCCCGTGCGCAGGGGAGCAACAGATCTGGTGGCGGGAGCGGTCTGTTGTGTGAAGAGTGCTGCCTCGGCGCCCGCTTTGCCGAGCTTGGCGAGCCTGCGGACGCCCTCCTTGCCGGAGCCGAGGCGGTCGATCTCAGCTGCGGTCTTGTTGCCGCCGCCCATCGCAGGGGTTTTGACGTTGCCGCCGGCTGTCGGGATGTCCTCGGCGTACTCGCTGGTGCCGGCTTTGCCGGGTGGGGCGTACTGCTTGGCGATCGCCGCCGGCGACGAAGCCAGCACGGCGAGCACAAACGCGGCGAGGATGGGGCCGATCCGACGCATTCGTCGATCATAGGCCGGAGCACAAGGCCTGGTCATTCGAGGTAAAGGACCGGGTAGTTGGGGAACAACGTCAGCGCACGTTGGTAGTCGAACAGTGCCTCGCGGGGGCGGTCCTGAGCAGTCGCGATCGGGTCTGCCAGCAGCCACAGCTGGAAGTTGCTCGGCTCACGCGCAATCGCTCGTTTGATCGCAGCCGCCGCACCGGAGATGTCGTCGGCCTGCTCGAGCACCAGTGCCTGCTGCGCGTAAGGGGAGGCCGCCCCGGGCTCGATCGCCTGCGCGGTTTCGGCGTCGGCGAGCGCCTGCCGAAGGTGCCCGCCCCTCACCGCCTTCTGACTGGCGTTGAGCGCGACCGTGCTCGCCAGTGGAATCGCGATGAGCAGCATCGCCAGCGCCGCGGCGGGGACGAGTAGCAAACGCGGAGGCAACCAACGGCGAAGCGCGCTCGACGCCCGCGGCTTGCTTGCCGCGGGCTGCCCGGCCGGATGGTGCTGAGCAGCCAAGGTCACCGCCGCCAAGAGCATCGCGACGATCGGCACGACACCGATTTGCCAGATCCAGTCGAACGATGCCGCTGCGCAGAACGCGGCCATGCCGGCGGTAGACGTCGCCAGCAGTGTGCGCTCGCCGCCGGTCGCCCTCAGTGCGCGAACCGCGCCGCCGATTGTGATCAGGGCAAAGAACCCGGCCAGCAGCAGCCAGCCGACGATCCCGGTCTCGGCCAGTGTCTCGAACCACAATGAGTGCGCGTTGACGATCTTCTCGGCAAATCGCCCCGCGTGAGCGTTCCAGTAGTACTGGAACGTGCCCGAACCGATGCCGTGCAGCGGCGAGTTGGTGAATGCTTTCCAGGCGACCTGCCAGTACTGGTAGCGATGGCTTCCCGCGACCGAGAACAGCCGGAAGTACTCGTTCGAGTTGGTCGGCGGGTTCCAAAGCTTGAAGTCGTGCCAGAGCTTGCCCGTCGCGCCCGAGGTGATGGCGACGACTACGACAATCGCCATCAGCAGTACGAGCGCCGCCGCGACCGCCTGCGCGCCGCGCCGTGAGACATGAAGCCAGCGCGGGCGCTGGACCCGCCGCGCGACGATCACCAGCAGCGCCTGCGCAACCGCTGCAGCTGCCACGATCACGAGCAGGATCGCCAGCATCGAATGCCGCTCTCCGGCAGGCGCCGCCGCAATCGAGTCCCGCACGTCGGGCCGGTGCAGCAGCGCGAGCATCAGCGCCGTGATCCCGATGGCGGTGACCGTGATCGTCGGCAGTCGCGGGATCCGCTCGGGCACGAGCGCGACAAAGGCGACGATCCCGACGACCGCGGCGAGAATCCCGCCCCGCGACACGGTCATCGCCAGGCAGAGCAGCAATGGCTGGAGCGCCGCAGTGCCAAGCGCCCGGCCGAGGAGCGTCCGCGCGCTGGTGGCCGCGTACAGCACCAGCGGCAGTCCGAGGGCCGCGTACTCGCCGACGCCGTCCGGGTAGCCAAACGGGTACCCGAGGCGTCCGGTCGCGTAGAAGCTGTTGCCCTGGGCGCTGGCCGGGAAGAGACCCGGGGTCAGCTTCGACAGCACCGCCGCGGCGGCCACAATCGCGATCCCGCAGCCGAGGCCGTTGACCAGTGGCCGTGTCGTTTCAGGTGTGAGCACGCAGAGTCCGAACAGGAAGACGCCCAGGTAGGTGGAGAGCCGGCAGACGTCGTCGAGCGTCAACTCATGGCTGCTCGACCAGGAGAGTCCGATCCAGGTCCAGATCAGGAACCCGGCCAGCAGCCCCGTGGCGATCCAGCCGGCTCGCGGGATGCGGGCGCGAGGAAGTGCGCCGATCAACACCCCGAGCAGCACGAACCACCAGATCACCAGCCCGACCTCGCTGCGGACGACGATGTCGTAGCCGCCGCCAGAGAGCCCGAGGTACACGCTGAGCAGCACCGCGACCGCCCAAACCAGACTCCGGCGCACCGTTTCGGGTAGTGCATCGTGGCCTAACAGCTCGCGCCAGTTTGGGATGCTCTGTGCTGTCATGGCGGGAGTTGTGAACCGAAAACCAACGCAATACGGCTGGGCGGGATGGTAGAGTGCCGCGAGTTCGGCTTCTTGCGGATGCAAAAAGCGTTGTGGACTCCGTCCCTTGGGGGGTTGTAAGAATTGCGCAAAGCCATCTCGATACTCGTGGTTGCAGGTGCGTTTGTAGCTGGAGCCTCGGGCTTGGCTGTGGCCGCGCAGACGCACGCGCGGACGCCACATGTGGCGGCCACCCGCTGCGGTAACAAGTACACGCCGACGTGTACCAAGCCGGCGATCAAGACGACGACCAGCACCAAGTGCGTCAGCCCCGGGAGCAACTTCACACTTCCGACTGTGAGGTTCACCTCCAGCGCAGGGATCAGGAGGATCCAGATCCGCGAGGGCTCGAAGATCCTCAAGACGATCAAGTTCAAGGGCCAGGGCCCGACGCAGTACAAGCTCAAGGGCCTTGCGGTCTCAACCCTGCGCCTCGACGCCGGGGGGCACCCGCTGACCGTGAAGATCACGGACATCAAGGGCCGAACGACGACCAAGACAGTCAGCTTCGCGGTCTGCTCGACGACACCCAAGATCGTCAACAACCCGCCCAGCGCCAAGTGCGTCAACACCGGTGGTAAGTACAGGCTTCCGAAGGTGACGTTCACGTCGAACTCGGGGATTCGCAGCGTCCAGGTGCGCACCGGCGCCAAGACCGTGAAGACGGTCAGCTTCCCGGGCAAGGGTGCGTCGCAGTACACGCTGAACGGCCTTTCGATCGCGACGCTCGGTCTCGCGTCGGGCGGTCACGCTGTTTCGCTGCGCGTCACGGATGTCAAGGGCCGCGCGGCTACGAAGACGCTCCATTTCTCGGTCTGCGTGTCGACACCCGTCTTCACCGGCTGAGCATGGACGCTGCGCTAGCTGTTGCGAGCGCCGCGGGGGAGTCGTTCAAGGGCCGTATGCGCAAGCATGCGGCCCTTGGCATGACCGTCGCCGCGTTGATGTCCGTCGGCTCCCTTGCGGCTGCCGGTGGGGCGTCCGCCAAGGGCACCACGAAGACCGCATGGGCCGCCGGCTCGTCGCACAACGTCACTACCGAGTTCGCGATCGCTCAGGGAGCGAGTCCGGTCTATCGCCAGCCGAGCACCCACTCGGGAGTGCTGAACCGGCTGGCGTTCTACACACCTGACAACGAGGCTCTGCAGACCTACCAGTTCCTCGGCACGAAAGTGGTCGCCGGCACGCTGTGGGAGCACATCGCCGTGCCGATGCGCCCCAACGGTCAGACCGGTTGGGTCAAGCGCTCATGGTTGGGCGTCGCTCAGGTCTCGCACAAGCTGATCATCGTCAACATTCCGACTGAAACGCTGACCGTGTACAACCACGGCAAGCTCATCTTTACCACCCCTGTGGGAACCGGTGATCTCGCAGATGGCTGGCCGACCCCAACGGGTCACTTCTGGATCGCCGAGGCCTTCCCGTCAACGGACCCCGTCTACGGGCCCTGGGCGTTCGGGACCACCGATCGCGCGACCGACACCGACTTCCCCGACGACTCGATCGTCGGGATTCACGGGACCGACGAACCGGACCTGATCCCAGGGGATCCGTCGCACGGCTGCATCCGCCTGAAGGACGCCGACATTCTCAAGCTCAAGACGCTTGTGACGATCGGCACGCCGGTCTGGATCCAATAGTGCCGGTCGGGACCCTCAGCGGCCCAGGTCGCTGAGGGGGCCCATGTCCTCGAGCGGCCTGGACCGTCAGATCGCGAGCTGGTGCCCGCTGCTGTTGCGGCGGCGGGCGGAGTGCTTGCGAGAGGACTTACGCAGGTTCCTCTTGGCACGAGCGGCTGATGCGCTGACCGGATACGGGGCTGTGACGGCGCTCGTGAAGTCGGCCCAGTGGCCGCCCTGGCTTGCCTGGCCGTACGTGTACCAGAGGATCAGCTTGGGCTGCGCGTACTGCAGCGCGGCGTTGCGGAGCGCCAGTTCGACGCCCGCTGAGGGAAACTGCAGACGGCTGGCGCACTGTGCCTGGCTCATCGAGGCGGTGCAGGCGCCGACGGCCTGGCCGTCGCTGAGGTTGTCCCCGAAGCTGAAGGCCTGGAGAATGAACGCGGAGGAGGTGCCCTGACGCGTGGCAGCGCGCTGATCCTGTGTGATGCTCTGCTGCACCGACTGCCAGATCGCGAGGTTCTGGCCGGCCGGCATCAGCGAGCGTGTCGTCTCGGGGTAGATCTCGTTGCCGATCGTGGCGCCGCTCGAGTAGAAGCTCGTGCCCTGTCCCTGGGCAGAGCCGACCATCACCATGTGGTCGGGATCGACCGACTTGATCTCAGCGACGTACTGGCGCAGACCGGCGAGCTGGTTGGGTTCGAGCGTGGAGTCGTCGGCGGCGTAGTAGCCGTATGTCCCAGGCAGCGCCGAGAGCCACTGGATCATGTAGTCGAGGACCTGGTCGCTGGCGGTGCAGCCACATGCCGTGCTGAAGGCGCTCCAGTCGGCCGCCGCACTCGAGCCGATCCAGGCCCCGCCCCAGTAGCCGGGGTCATTGAACTCCCACATGACTGACATGCCGATGCTCTGTGCGTAGGAAGCGTATGCGGACAGCTCGTCCAGTGTGGCCCATTGCGCGTCCATCACGGCGACCTGAAGTCCAGCCTGATGCATCTGCAGCAGATCCTGGTCGCAGGTCGTCGTCACGCCGTTGCTGAGATCACAGTTGTCGAACATGCCCTGAGCCGGAAGCACGCCGGACTCATGCGCCTTCTTGGTGGCCTTGGACTTGTGCGAGGCATGCGTCACCTTGCGCGGCTTGCTCGCACCGGAAGCGGCGAACGCATTGGCGGTCAGTGCGCAGAAGGCTAGCGTGAAGGTGGTGAGCAGAAGGGCGATGCGGGGGAGGCGAACGAGGCTGCAACGGTTCTTCGGCATAGCCACCGGATCGGGGCGCAACCGAGAGTGGGCAACTCATCGGCCGAAAACTTGGACACTTGTTGGGGCCGAGTTCTGGACGTTTGTCCGAGGGCCCGAGTCCCAATGCGCCGATAACTGGTAGAAGCTTGATGTCCGTGCCGCGCCGGGATCCAGCCGTCGTCGAGCACTGGCTGGACCGTTGGCGGGGTGCGGCGCTCAACTCTTGGACGCCGGGCCAGTGCGCCGGCCAGGCGAGCGGAGGACGATTCACGTCATGACCACACGACCGACAACCTCGAAGCTGTTGCTTGTTGCCGGAGGTCGCGGCTCGGCTGAAGGCGGCCCGGCGGTTCCGCTGCGGCGCTACCGGCTGGCGCGAATCGTCGCCGGCGGCCAGGCCGAAGCCGGCAAGGCGCACAAACAGCGCCGTGCCTAGCGGCGCCATAAAAGACACGCCCGGCCCCGCTTAATCGAGCGGCGCTGCGCGGATGCCGGGATCGGCGCTACGCTTGTAGGCGAGATGGCACGTCAGATCGAGTCAAGCCGTTCGCGCCCGCCGATCATGCGTCGCGCGGTTGCGGCGTTGGTGCTCGTCGCCATCGGCGTGCTGGTCTTCCACTTCGTGGTCAGCCTCGTGATCACGGTGTTCTGGATCGTCGCCGTGATTGCGGTGATCGCAGCGGTCCTCTGGGCCGTCAACGAACTCTTCTGAGAGGCTGCGGTGTCCAGCTACGGGCTCGGGTTTCTCGTGATCCTGTTCTTCTTCGGACTCGCGGGTGGCTACGTCGGCCGGGTCAAGGGAAGCTCGTTCACGATGTGGTTCCTGATCTCGTTCTGCATTCCGTTCATCGGGCTGCTCACCGCGGTGCTCTACCGCTACGAGAACCATGAGCTCCGTCGCGAGTGCCCGCACTGCCACAAGCTGCTGAAGCTCTATGACGCGGTGTGCATGACCTGTGGCTATGAGCTCGAGTTCCCCGACGTCGCGATCGGTCCCGAAGCTCGGCTTGCTCAGCGCGCCGCGCACTCGCACTAGCCGCGCAGGAGCCGTGGCCGTCCACGGCGAATCAGTGCCAAGCCATTAGACTCGAACGTCTCGGCGTGGATGGGCCGCGCCGCGACGCGAGCTTTACGGAAAGGAGGCGAGCGCATGCGTGCAGTCGACGCACTGATGGAATGTCTCAAGGCAGAGGGTGTTGACGTGGTATTCGGGCTGCCCGGCGGCGCGAACCTCCCCACATACGACGCCTTCTACGACGCCGGTATCCGCCACATCCTGGTGCGCCACGAGGCCGGAGGCGGCCATGCCGCGGAGGGCTACGCCAAGGCCACCGGCCGCGTGGGCGTGTCGCTCGGCACGAGCGGCCCCGGTGCCACCAACCTCGTGACACCGATCTGCGACGCGATGATGGACTCCGTGCCGGTCGTGTTCCTGACCGGCCAGGTGCGCACCGAGCTGCTCGGGACCGACGGCTTTCAGGAGGCCGACACGATCGGGATCACGATGCCGATCGTCAAGCACAGCGTGATGATCCAGCATCCACTGGAACTGCCCCGTGCGATCCATGAGGCGTTCCACGTCGCCCGCAGCGGTCGTCCGGGACCCGTCGTCGTCGACATCCCGACCGACCTCAGCCGTGCGGATATTCCGTATGAGCCGATAACCGATGTCCATCTGCCCGGATACCAGCCCACGACCGACGGCAACCAGAAGCAGATCCGCCTGGCGGCCAAGGCGCTGGCGAACGCGCGCCGCCCTGTGATCTACGCGGGCGGCGGCACCGTTGGCGCCGCGCCCGAGCTGATCGAGCTCGCGACATCTGACCGCCTGCCGGTGACCTGCACCGTCATGGGCCTCGGCGCCTTCCCGGCGAGCCACCCGCAGTGGTTGGGCATGCTCGGCATGCACGGGACCCGGACGGCCAACTACGCGATGGACGAGGCCGATCTGATCGTCGCGATCGGCGCGCGCTTCGACGACAGGGTGACCGCCAAGCTCTCCGAGTTCGCGCCGCACGCGAAGTTCGTGCACATCGACGTCGACCCGGCGGAGATCTCCAAGAACGTGCCCGCGCACATACCGATCGTGGGTTACACGAAGAACATCCTGCCGCGCCTGACCGCCGAGTACCGCGCGCTCGAGGCCGACCCCAACCGCCTCGATGAGTGGTGGCATCGGATCGGTTCGTGGCAGGAGCGCTATCCACTGAGCTACACGGACAGCAGCGACGCCGAGATCAAGCCGCAGTACATGGTCCAGGCGCTGTTCGAGGCCTCCGATGGCGACGCGATCGTCTGTAGCGACGTCGGCCAGCATCAGATGTGGGCCGCGCAGCACTATCACTTCGACAAGCCGCGCCACTGGATCAACTCCGGCGGCCTCGGCACGATGGGCTTCGGCCTGCCGGCGGCGATGGGTGCGAAGGTCGGCTGCCCCGAGGAAACGGTCGTGTGCATCACCGGTGACGGCTCGTTCCAGATGAACACGCAGGAGCTCGCCACGTGTGCCCAGAACGGGATCGACGTCAAGGTGTTCATCATGAACAACGGCTATCTGGGCATGGTGCGCCAGTGGCAGGAGCTGTTCTGGGACCGGCGGTACAGCCAGGTCGACATGGGCCAATACCCGGACTTCGTCAAACTCGCCGAGGCCTACGGGGCAACGGGCGTGCGGCTCACCGACAAGCACACGCTGGTCGAGGGAATGCGGGAAGCGCTGGCCATCGAGGGACCCGTTGTGGTCGACGTCCGTGTCTCCGCCGAGGAGAACGTCTATCCGATGATCGCGCCCGGCCAGGCCGCGCGGAACATGGTGGGCTGAGCGATGGGTGAACCAGGAACCAAGGAGATCCTGTCACTCGAGGAACTCGAGGCGGCGGGCAGCTTCCGCACCGGACGCAAGCACATACTCTCGATCCTCGTCGAGAACAAGCCGGGAGTCCTGACGCGGATCACGGGCCTGTTCGCCCGCCGCGGCTTCAACATCGACACGTTGGCGGTTGGCCCGACCGACGATGAGACGGTCTCGCGGATCACGCTCACGCTCGATGGCGGAGTGCAGTCGATCGACCAGGTCACCAAGCAGCTGCACAAGCTGATCAACGTCCTCAAGATTCGCGACCTCGAGCCGTCCGAGACGATGGCGCGCGAACTCGCCCTGTTCAAGGTCTCGGCCGACGGCGCCAACCGCGCCGAGGTGATGCAGGTGTGCGAGATCTTCCGCGCGAAGATCGTCGACGTCAGCAAGCGCACGGTGGTCGCCGAGGTGACCGGCACGCAGGAGAAGATCGACGCCTTCGAGCGGCTCGTGCGTCCATTCGGCCTGGTCGAGATGGCACGCACCGGCGAGATCGCGATCGCGCGCGGTCGCACGGAGACCTGAAGGTTCTGCGGTGAGGATGCGGCGCGTCGTCCCCGAGCTCGGGCCGCCGCGTGCGCATCCGTCACCGTGGCTCTCTGACGCTGCGCAGGAGCGGCTGCGAGCCCGCATCGCCGGCGCGCGGAGAAAGACGCGTCCCGGAGCGCCGGTGTTGGCAAGCGTCACCGAGCAGCTCCCTGGGAGCCACGACCCGGCCGGGATCGTCGTCGCCTCGAGGGTTCCCGGACAGTCATGGTTCTGCCTCGAGCAGCCGGTACGCGATGCGACCGCGCATGCGGGCCTCGGAGTGACCCTCGAGCTCGAGGCCTCCGGACCCGACAGGTTTCAATCGCTGGAACGGCGTTGGCGGAAGCTCAGCGAACACGCCGTTTGCGACTATCCGGATGCGCCGCCCGGGGTCGGGCTCGTGGCGGTTGCCGGGTTCGCCTTCGCCGACGACGGAGCGAGGAGCCCCGAATGGCAGGGGTTCGGCTCGGCGTCGCTGATGGTGCCGGCCGTGTGGCTCGCGCGGCGTGCACACGCAACGTGGGTGACTTGCAATGTGCTGGTTGACAATGAGGATGACGACCTCGATGTGCTGCTTGACAAGGCGGTCGCCGGCGCGGCAGGTCTTCGGGAGCGGCCGCTGCCGCTGTTCGACCCGGCGCCGACGGGTCACTTCTCAGTGCACAGCCGGATGCCTCCGGCGCACTACGAGGAGGCCGTCGCCAGGGCCGTAGAGCGGATCCGTGCCGGGCAGCTCGAGAAGGTCGTGCTGGCTCGCGAGGTACAGGTTCGCGCGCCGCAACCGCACGACCCGGGGGCGGTGTTCGATGTGCTGCGCGGCGGGTTTCCCGAGTGCTTCGTTTACGCAGTCGGGCGCGGCGACGCGACGTTCATCGGCGCGACCCCGGAGTTGCTGGTGCGGCGCGACGGCAGCCGCGCCAGCACCGTTGCTCTTGCCGGATCGACGCGCCGCAGTGCGGACCCGGCTGTCGATGACCACCTCGGCGAGGCACTCCTGCGCAGTGACAAGAATCGGCAAGAGAACAAGGTTGTCGCCGAACGGATCGCCGAGGCCCTCGCGGCGTATTCCGTGTGGGTCACGGTGGCGCCCGAGCCGAGGTTGATCAGGGTGGCGAACATTCAGCACCTGGCGACGCCGATCAGAGCTCAACTGACCGACGCCGTGGGCGCGCTCGCGCTGGCCGGTGCGCTGCATCCGACCCCGGCCGTCGGCGGCGAGCCGGATCAGGTCGCGAAGCGATTGATCCCCGCGCTCGAGGGGCTTGACCGCGGTTGGTATGCCGGCACGCTCGGTTGGACCGACACGGGCGGCGACGGGGAGTTCTGCGTGGCTCTGCGCTGCGCGCTGCTGAGAGGTGAGCTGGCGTCCTGTTATGCAGGCTGCGGGATCGTCGCGGACTCCGAGCCGGCCTCCGAGCTGGCCGAGACCGAGATAAAGCTGCAGGCGCTGCTGCCGGTGCTGTCCGCTTAGCGCCTGGAGGCTTGAGGCAGACGCTCAGCGGATTTCGTTGATTCGCTTATGCTTCGCAGCTCATGCAACCCAGAGCCTACGTTGTGCATATTTCCTGGGCAACGGCACGGCGTCAGCGGCTGGAACCTCAGCTACAGCGATCTGGCCTCGAATATGAGTTCGTCGAAGGCATCGACGGTCGCAAGCTCACGGACGCTGAGCGAGACGTATTTCTTGACGCGGATGCGATGGCTCGTTATCCGCAGTGGCTGACGCCTGCGGTCCTGGGCGCCACGCTCGGCCACAAATGCGCATACGACGCGCTCTGCGATGCCGGCGACGACGTGGCACTCGTCCTGGAGAATGATGCCGAGCTTCCGGGCGTCGGCTTCGGGAACCTGATCAGCGAGCTGGCGCAGCAGATCACAGGTCGAGAAGTGATGATGCTCAACTTCCGCAGCTTAGAGCCGATCAAGCTCCGGCGAACCGGCGCCGTGCAGTGTGCGGGTCACCAGATCCTCGAGGCTGTGCATCCGGAGCGCTTGGTTTCCGCCTGCGCATATCTGCTGCGCCGCGAAACGGCGGCTGCCATGAGCGAAGCTATCTTGCCGGCGCGCTGGGCTCCTGACAGCTGGGATCAATACCTCGAGTGCGGGGCAGTCAGCAGAATAAAATGCGTACTTCCGCAACCTGTTCGTGAGGACATCGGTACACGTAGCCTGGCGCGTCACGGGTCTGATGTCGCGGGGCTCGAGCGCCTGCAGCAGTCGACAATTCTCCCGCTTCAGATTGCTCGTATCGTGAACCGCTATCGCATTCGCCATCGGATGACGCGGGTCAAGTTGGTCGATTGACGCTACGCGTAGCGACGGCGGGACCGGGTTAGGGCGAGCCGCAGCTCAGAGCGCCAAGAGCGGTGAGTTCGACGTCTGCATGCAGCTGTCGGTTTGCGTCGCGCTCGGTCCGCACCTCGATGATCGTCGTGTCACGGCCGCGAAGTGCGCCCATCAGCGTGGCGGCGAACTCGTCGAAGCTTGCGACCAGTTGATGGCGGAGTCCGTAGAGCGCCGCGGCATGTGCGAAGTCAAGGTCGGCCGGCGTCGCGATGTGCTGTTCGAACACCGGCCCCTGTGAAGAGACCGGGAGGAAGTTGAAGATGCCCCCGCCGTCGTTGTTGATCAGCACGATCGTCAGTTTGAGACCGAGCCGCCGCGACGCGAGCAGACCGCCGATGTCATGCGCGAGCGTGATGTCGCCGAGCACGAGCACAACTTCGCCCGCCGTTGCCGCCGCCACTCCGAACGCTGAGGAGACGGTGCCATCGATCCCGTTGGCACCGCGGTTTGCCATCACCCGCGGCGGCTCGTTCAGGGCGGGGAAGAACTCCTCGACGTCGCGGATCGGCATCGACGCGCCGACGAACAGCGTCGCACTCGCCGGAAGGAACTGGGCCAGGGCCGTGACCGTCGCCGGCTCGCTGAGCCCGGCAGCCATCAGTGGCTCGGCGATCGCGTGGGCGACCGCGCTGTCCGCCTGCGTCCAGCGGTCGAGCCAGTCGCTGTCATCGGCGACGATCTCATCGTGGGTCACACGCTCGAGCATCTCCTCGATCGACCCGACGATGCGCTGGGTGACCCGCGCCGACGGATCACTCCAACGGTCGTCGGCGGCGAACAGGATGTGGTGGGCCTGATCGAGGCGCGCGATCCAGGTTCGCAGCGGCTTCGATGTCGGAAGGTCGCCGATCCGGCAGACGACGTCGGGCGCCAACTGTTCGGCGAGCGTGCGGTCCCTGAGCAGCAGATCGAAGTGCGCGATCGCCGCCGGTCCGCTGCGCGCGCCCGAGAGCGGGTCGGCGAGCAACGGCACTCGCGCACGCGCGGCGAGGTCAGCGAGCTTGCGGCCGAGCTCCGGGTTTGGCCCGAGGTCACCGGCCACGAACACCGTGCGGCGAAACTCGTGGCGGCGTGGGAGCGCGGCGGTGGCTGCCGGACCCGACCCCTCCTGGACGAGCCATGGCTGGCCGTGCGGTTTGCCGCCGCCACCGGGCTCGCTCTGCGGCAGCGGCTGCTCGAGGACGAGCGGCTCGCGCAGCGGGATGTTGATGTGCACCGGTCCCGGGCGTCCGCTGACAGCGGTCCAGTAGGCGCGGCACGCGAGCGCGCGCACCCAGCGCAGCCGCTCGGCGCCGGCGTCGGGTACTCCGAGCTCGACGAACAGCTTGACGGCGTCGCCGTAGAGCTTGATCTGATCGATCGTCTGGCCGGCGCCGACATCACGGAGCTCGGGTGGCCGATCCGCGGTGAGCAGGATCAGCGGAACGCCTGCCTCATGCGCCTCGATCACCGCTGGCAGCAGGTTCGCTACCGCGGTACCGGACGTGCAGGTGACCGCCACCGGCCGCCCGCTGGCCTTCGCGGCGCCGAGCGCAAAGAACCCGGCGGAGCGCTCGTCGATGTGCGACCAGGCTTGCAGCCGCGCCTCGTTGGCGATCGAGAGCACGATCGGGGTGTTGCGCGAGCCCGGGCAGGTACAGGCGTGCTCCATGCCGCAGCGCACGAGCTCGTCGAGCAGTGCACGGAGCATCAGGTAGCTGTCGGTGGCGGTTGCGGTCATGATGCTGGTGTGGAGAACGCACCGGTGCTCGTGCTGCTGCACGGCTTCACCAACAGCGGCGCCAGTTGGCAGCCGGTGATCTCGGGGCTGAGCGAACGGTACCGTGCGCTCGCGCCCGACATCCGCGGCCACGCCTCGGCCACCGCTGCCGGGCCGGTGACGCTCGACGCCGTGGTCGATGATGTCGCCGCACTGACGCCCGGTCCGTTCACGCTTGTCGGTTACTCCCAGGGCGGCAGGATCGCGCTGCACGTGGCACTCGCGTTGCCGCACCGCGTCACAGGCGTGCTGCTGATCGGGGCGAGTCCGGGGTTGGCCGATGATGCCGAGCGCGAGCAGCGGCGACTTGCCGACGAGCGGCTCGCCGAGCAGATCGAGTCGTTGTCAATCGACGAGTTCGCGCGACAGTGGGCACAGACGCCGATCCTCGCCGACGCGCCGTCTGATGTCGCGGCGCGAGCGCACGCCGATCGGCTGCAGAGCACGCCGCAGGGGCTGGCGGCGGCGCTGCGCGGGCTCGGCACCGGCGCGTTGCCTTCACTGTGGGATCAGCTGCCGAAGCTGCAGATGCCGGTGTCGCTGCTCGCCGGTGAACGCGACGTCAAGTTCACCGCACTCGCGCGGGACATGGCCAGGCGCATCCCGCGCGCGTCCGTCACGGTCGTCCCAGGAGCCGGTCACGCCGTGCATCTCGAACGGCCCGACGCCGTCGTCGAGGCGCTACTCGCCGTACCAGCCGACTAGCTCGTCGCCCAGGCCGGGTCCCGCGGGTACCGCCATCAGCCCGTCCTGGGGTTCGAGCAGGGCGGGAGCCGCCCGCCCAAAGCGTCCGAGTGTCGCCAACCCGCAATGCCGATCGGGTCGCACCACCGCGGCCGCGTGCAACGCCGCCGCGATCCCCAGCGGCCCATCGAGTGTCGAAGCGATGTAGACCTCGTAACCGAGCTCTCGCGCGCGGGTGGCCTCAGCCAGCAAGCCCGTGATTCCGCCGGAAGCTGAGATCTTCAGACAGACGGCCGCACACAGCCGTCGCGCATCGGTTCCCAAAATCGCACTTGCGCTCTCGTCGGTCGCGAGTGCGATCTCGGGCACGGCCCGTGCGACGGCTTGGATGGCAACCACCCCATGGACCGGCTCCTCGAACAACTCGATGTCGAATCGCGACAGCGCCCGGATTCTCTCCGGCGCCGTCAGCTGGTCCCAGGCACCATTGGCATCGACGCGAATCAGCGTGTCCGGCCCAACCGCGTCCCGTACAGCCTGCAATCGCTGACGGTCGTCAGGGGTACCGACCTTCACCTTGATGCACCCAATCCCAGCTTCCGCCGAAGTTCGCGCCTCCTCAGCGGCGCTCCGTGGCGCGACGGCCCCGATCGTCGCGTTCACGGCGACCGACGGCGCGTCGGCGGCGCCGAGCAAATCCGCAACGGGCTTGCCGGCGCGACGACCGGCCAAGTCCCAGAGAGCCATATCGACAGCGGCGACTGCTTGTGGAAGTGGATCGGCCTTCGCGCAGGCCGCTCTCATCTCCATTTCCGGGCACTCGTTCGTGGCCAGAATGGACGTGTGGGTGGCCAGCGCGCGCAGGACGCGATCAACGCCTATACCGTCGTACGCCTCGAGTGGCGCTGCTTCCCCGTGACCAACGCAGCCGTCACCGGCCTCCAGCACCACCCTGATGAGGGGGCGAAGCACCGGCGAGCCCCCCGCCGGACGCAGAGGATCGGTCAGGGGGACGTCGTGAACGGACGTCCGCGCCCTCATCTGCTGAGCAGCAGCGCCGCGGACAGCAGTACGCAGAAGAACAGCTGCAGCTGGCCGGTCTTCGCCAGCGCGCGGTTCAGGGAGGGCCCGTCACTATGGGTCGTGACGATGCGGATCACGGCGGCCGCAATCGGCAATGTCAGGAACGGCAGCAGCAGCCATGCCGTGAGCGGCCCGAACACCCATGGGACCAGAGCGATCGGGTAGGCGATCAGGACCATCGTCGCGTACATCCGGCGCGAGCGCTCGCGTCCGAGCCTGACCGCCAGCGTGCGCTTGTTGGCGCGGCGGTCGGTGTCGATGTCGCGCGTGTTGTTGACGACCAGTACGGCCGCGGCGATCAGGCCGATCGGTGCGGACAGCACGAGCGACTCCCAGCTGAAGTCGCGCACCTGGGCGAAGTAGGAGCCGGCGACGGCGGCGATCCCGAAGAACAGGAAGACGAAGACCTCGCCGAGGCCCTCATAGCCGTAGGGGCGTGGGCCGCCGGTGTAGAGCACTCCGGCGATGATCGACGCCACGCCGATCAGCAGCAGCTGCCAGCCGGCCACGGCGATCAGGTAGGCCCCGCAGAGCACCGCCAGACCGAACGTGACGTAGGTGGCGATCAGCACCTGGCGCGGGGGCACGAGACCACCGGCGGTCACGCGCACCGGACCAAGCCGGTCCTCGGTGTCAGCGCCACGGTGCGCGTCCGAGTAGTCGTTTGAGAGGTTCGCGCCGATCTGGATGAAGACCGATCCGAGCAGTGCCGCGATGAAGCGCAGCGGGTGAAAGATGTGCAGATATCCGGCCAGTGCGGTACCGACCAGAACCGGTGCGACGCCGAGCGGCAGCGTCTTCGGTCGTGCGGCCATCACCCAGATTCGGACCGGGTTCGGAGTTGTGGTGGGCATCAGGCGCGACGCGGGAACTTCGCGAAGTCCGGGGGCCGCTTCTCGAGGTAGGCCTGACGGCCCTCGGCGGCTTCCTCGCTCATGTAAAAGAGGTAGTTGGCGTCGTGCGCGAGCTGCTGGATGCCGGCGAGACCGTCCTCGTCGGCGTTGAAGCTCGCCTTCAGCAGGCGCAGGCTCATCGGGGACAGCTGCAGCATCTCCCGGCACCATCTGATGGTTTCGCTCTCGAGCTCGTCAAGCGGGACGACGGTGTTGACGAGCCCCATCTCGAGCGCCTCCTGGGCGCCGTACTGGCGGCACAGGAACCAGATCTCCTTGGCCTTCTTCGGACCGACCAGACGTGAGAGCACGCTCGCGCCGAAGCCGCCGTCGAAGGAGCCCACGCGCGGACCGGTCTGCCCGAAGCGCGCATTGTCGGCGGCGATCGTCAGATCGCAGACGACGTGCAGCACGTGTCCGCCGCCGACCGCGTAACCGGCGACCATCGCGACGACCGGCTTTGGCAGGCGCCGGATCTGGACCTGGAGGTCGGTCACGTGGAAGCGCCCGGAGGTCTCGTGGTGATGGCCGGCCTGCGAGGGATCGGCACCGGTGACGTAGCCGCCGCGGCTGCCGCGCACGCGCTGGTCGCCGCCGCTGCAGAAGGCCAGCGGGCCCTCGCCGGTGAGCACGACGACGCCCACGGCGGGGTCCTCGCGCGCCCGCTCGAATGCGTCGATCAGCTCGATCACGGTCTCGGGGCGGAAGGCGTTGCGCACCTCGGGACGGTCGATCGTGATCTTCGCGATCGTCGGCTGCGACGGGTCCCAGCCCTCGCCGGTCGCGAGCTCGTAGCGGATGTCTTCGTATTCGGCCGCAGCCTTCCAGGTCACGCTCACGGCGTCTGAGACTACCGTTTCGGGGATGCACGACTGGCTTCGGGCCGCCGCCCGCTACCACCCGCGACGTGTCGCGCTCGAGTTCGCCGATCGACGCGAGCTGAGCTACGCGGAGCTCCTGCAGGCGGCCACGTCGCGCGCATCGGTCGACGACTCGCAGGTCGGGCCGAGGTACATCGAGGGTGGCGACGATTTCGCGATCGAACTGCACGCGGCGCTGCTGAACGGCACACCCGCGGTTCCACTCGACCCCCGCCTCACAGCCGAGGAGCGGGCGCTGCGGATCGTCGCCGGGGAACTGCCCTACCCCGGCATCGCGACGGTGATGTTCACCTCGGGCACGACCGCGGCCCCCAAGCCGGTGCATCTGACGCTGCGCAACTGGGAGGCGAACGCCGTGGGCTCGGCGCTGGCATTGGGGCTCGATCAGAACGAACGCTGGCTGTGCGTGATGCCACTCGCGCACGTCGGCGGGCTCTCGATCCTGATGCGCTCGACGCTCTACGCCACGACCGTGGTGCTGCACGAGCGTTTCGACACCGAGGCGGTGCTCGAGCAGCTGATGAACCCCGAGCGTGAGATCACGCTGGTGTCACTGGTTCCGACGATGCTGGCACGGTTGCTCGACGCCGGGCTCGAGCGCCCGCCGTCGCTGCGCTGGGCACTGCTCGGCGGGGGCCCGATCGCGCGGCCGCTGCTCGAGCGGGCGCAGCGCGCCGGAGTGCCGGTCGCGCCGAGCTACGGAATGACCGAGGGCTGTTCACAGATCGCGACCTTCGGGATCCCGCTGCACGGCGTGCAGATGCGGCTCGATGACGGCGAGGTCGTCGTGACCGGCCCGAACTTCGCGCGCAACACGCTCGACGCCGACGGCTGGTTGCGCACCGGCGACCTCGGTACCCACGATCGCCAAGGACGCCTCGAGATCATCGGGCGCCGCAGCGAGACGATCGTCTCGGGTGGCGAGAACGTCGCGCCCGCCGAGGTCGAGTCGGTACTGCTCGAGCACCCTGCCGTCGCCGATGCCGGAGTCTTCGGGCGGCGCGACGACGAGTGGGGCGAACGGGTCGTCGCGACCGTCGTGCTTCGCGACGGCCAGGCGGTGTCGCCCGCCGAGTTGCGAGAGTTCGCCGCGGGGCGCCTCGCGCGCTTCAAGGTTCCCAAGGAAATCGGCTTCGCCGAGGCGCTGCCGCGCACGGCGTCGGGCAAGCTGCTGCGGCGCGAGCTAGCCTGACCGAGTGGCCGCGGAGAACATCGACGAACAGCGCGAGCTGCTGCTCGACGGCTGGGACGACGCCGCCAAGGGTTGGGGGCGTCAGGCCGACCGCACGCAGTCGGTCGCACGGCCGATCTCCGACTGGATGATCGCCAACACTCGGCCGGCGCCCGGCGAGCAGGTACTCGAACTCGCGGCCGGACCCGGCGATACCGGCTTCATCGCCGCCCGCATGATCGAGCCGGGTGGCACGCTGATCTGCAGTGACGCGGTGGCAGGGATGCTCGATGTCGCACGCGAGCGCGCCGACGAGCAGGGGATCACCAATGTCGAGTTCAAGCAACTGCAGCTCGAGTGGATCGACCTGCCGACCGCCAGCCTTGACGTCGTCCTCTGCCGCTGGGCGGTGATGTTGATCTTCGACCCCGCCGCTGCCCTGCGCGAATGCCGTCGCGTGCTCAAGCCCGGCGGGCGCCTGGCACTCGCCGTCTGGGACCCGCCTGAGGCGAACCCGTGGGCGACGATCGTCCAGCGCACGCTGGTCGAGCTCGGGCACGTTGAGCCGGCTGCCGGGGGTGGGCCCGGGATGTTCGCGCTCGCGGATCCCAGCAAGCTGACCGAGCTGCTCGAGGATGCACCGTTTTTCGATGTCGTCACCGAGTCGGTGCCGATCGTGCGCAGCTACGCCGGCGTGCTCGACTGGCTGGGGGAGACGCGCGACCTGTCACGCCAGTTCGCGGCGGTCTGGGATCGGCTCTCCGACGATCAGCGTCAGCGTCTGCGCGAGGCCGTCGCCGCGGCCGCGGCCGAGTACATCGACGAAAGCGGCGCGGTCACGCTGCCGGGAAGCTCGCTGGCTGCGGTCGCCGTCGCCTGACCGCGCCGGCCGGCTGGCCGGCGGGCCGGCGGGCGGTCCGAGTGCCGGTCACGACGCGGCGTCGGAAAGTCCTGCAGGCGCAGCCGGATTCCCAAAATGGTCCTGCCTTTGCAGCGCTTTCAACGCTCGCCAGCGAGCGCAAGACTGTTTCGATGCGAGTTCGAGCTGTTCTCCTCGCAGTGCTGGTGCCGGCGCTGTTCCCGGTCACGGCCGTTGCAAACTACGCCCACGTCGTTGAGCCCGGCGAGACGCTCACGTCGGTCGCGCGGATCGACGGGCTGAGCATCGCGGCGCTCGCCCACGCCAACGGAATCTCGCCACAGGCGCAGCTGATCGCCGGCCAGACGCTGTGGATCCCGCCACGCACGACGACGGTGCATGCCTCAACCGCGAGCACGTCGACGCGGGCCGCGACCGCGGTGGTCGTCGCCGGCGCTCCGGTTCCCACCGCGCAGCGGGTGTCGTCGGCGCAGATCGCGGCTGTCGCCGCTGCCAACGGGGTGCCGGCCGCGCTGGCCGAGGCGGTGGCGTGGCAGGAGAGCGGCTGGAACAACGCCGAGGTCTCCAGGATCGGGGCCGTGGGAGTCATGCAGATCGTTCCGAGTACGTGGAGGTGGATTGACCGCTTCCTGACCCCGAGCGACCCGCTCGGCCAGGCCTCGGCCAGCGAGAATGTGCGCGCCGGCGTGCTGCTGCTGCATCAGCTGCTGGAACTGACCGGCGACAACGAGCGACTGGCGGCGGCGGGGTATTTCCAGGGTCTCGCGTCGGTCAGGCGCTTTGGGATGTACCGGTCGACGCGGCGCTACGTGAACAACGTCCTGGCGCTCAGCGAACGCTTCTGAGCGCTGACGTTCAACCTTTCGCCAAGTCCGGTCGATGACTCCACCCGTATGATGCCTCGCGTGACGATCTCCGCGATGTCGATCAGGCGCCTGTCCGTGATCGGCCTGTTCGTCTCGTTGGCAGTCGTGCTCGGCAGCTTTGCGCCTCCGGCGCACGCAGGAACATTCACGCGTGGCTTTGTCGACGACGTCTGGTTCGATGGCATCGCCGACGGGATCACGCCACAGACATGGATCACGAAGACGCTTGCGACGGGGGGCAGGCTCGTGCAGATCGAGGTCGACTGGCCGAGCATCGAGCCCGCCGCGCCGCCGGCAGGGGCGAACCCCAGCGATCCCGCCGGCTCCCAATTCAACTTCTCAGAGCTCGACAGCCGCGTCGAGGAGATCGTCAGCGGTGGCCTGACACCGGTGTTCCTGGTGACCGACGCCCCACGCTGGGCTGAGGCCAACGGCGGCACCGCCAACGAGTATTCGACTGGAAGCTATGAGCCAAACGCGGCTGCGTATGGTGCGCTCGGCGAGGCGTTGGCGAAACGCTACTCAGGCTCCTATCCGAACCCGCTGGTTCCCGGCAGCAACCTACCGCGGGTCCGTTACATGCAGGCGTGGGCGGAGGCTAATACCGGTTTCCACCTGGCGCCGCAGTGGACCAAGGTGCACGGCACGGCTGTCAACACCGGCGCGACCATCTACCGCGGCATGCTGAACGCGTTCTACGCGGGCGTCAAGGCGGGAAGCCGGAGTGACGTGGTGCTGACCAGTGGCCTGGAGGGATACGGTGACGCGCCGTTCACCGGCCTGCAGCGCGTGCACCCGGTGACCTTCATGCAGAACGTGCTCTGTCTCGGCGCGACGCTGAAGCGTGTCAAGTGCGCGGGCGGTCCGGCTCACTTCGACATCGACGCGGCGGATCCGTATGACTCGTTCGCGCCGACAACTCACGCGATCAATAAGGCCGACGCGTCGGCGCCCGATCTCGGCCGTCTGACGACCGTCATCAAGGCTGCGGTCAAGGCGGGCACGCTCCTGCCGCGCAAGACGAAGCCGCTGTGGGTCACCGAGTTCGGCTACGACTCGAACCCGCCGAACCGGTCGGCCGTTTCCACGGCGACCCAGGCGAAATGGCTTGAGGAAGGCTTCTACGTCTTCTGGCACGAGGGCGCGAGCGCTGCGATGTGGTATCTCGTACGCGACCAGACCCCGCCTTACGACGTGAACTACTTCTCGGGCGTCTACTTCCGCAACGGAACGCCAAAGCCGTCGTTCACCGCCTATAGCTTCCCGTTCGTGATCATGGCCACGAACGGCAGCAAGCCACAGGCATGGGGGATCGCGCCCGTCGGTGGCAGCGTCAAAGTGCAGCTGAAGCGCTCACACGGCTGGAAGACCGTGAAGTCGGTGCACGCCGGTGCCGGCAAGGTCTTCGTCTTCAACGCCTCGTCGCTCGCGCACGGCAAGTACCGCGCGACCGTCTCCGGTCAGACCAGCCTCGTCTGGAAGTACTGACCACGCGGACGCCCGCTGACAGTCGGCGGCGTGTTTCGTCGCCGCTTGTGTAGCCTGCGGCCCATGTTCTACGACGACGACGCTGATCTCAACCTGCTCGACGGCAAGACCGTCGCAATCATCGGCTATGGCTCGCAGGGCCATGCCCACGCCAACAATCTCAAGGACTCCGGCGTAAAGGTCGTTGTAGGCCTGCGGCCCGACTCTTCGAGCGTGGCCAAGGCTGAGAGCCACGGTTTGCGTGTCGCCGATCCGGCCGCCGCGGCCGCCGCGGGTGACGTGGTGATGCTGCTCGTCCCCGATGAGCTTCACGGCGCGGTCTGGGAGGAGATTCAGGGCGGGCTCGAGCCCGGCAACCTGCTGCTCACCAGCCACGGCTTCTCGGTGCTGTACGAGACCGTCACTCCGCCGCAGGACATCGACGTCGCGCTGGTCGCACCCAAGGGCCCGGGCCACATGGTCCGCCGCCTCTACACCGAGGGCACCGGCATCCCCGGGCTGGTCGCGGTGCACCAGAACGCATCGGGCAACGCGCAGCAGTTGGCGCTTGCCTACGCGAAGGGGATCGGCTGTACCCGCGCCGGCGTGTTTGAGACGTCGTTCAAGGAGGAGACCGAAACCGACCTGTTCGGCGAGCAGGCCGTCCTCTGCGGTGGTGTCAGCGAACTCGTTCAGGCCGGCTTCGACACGCTGGTGGAGGCCGGCTACAACCCGCAGATGGCGTACTTCGAGTGCCTGCACGAGCTCAAGCTGATCGTCGATCTCATGTACGAGAAGGGCCTCGCCGGGATGCGCTACTCGATCTCGAACACCGCCGAGTACGGCGACTACACCCGCGGCAAGCGCGTCGTCACGGACGAGACGCGCCAAGCGATGAAGGCGATTTTGGGCGAGATCCAGTCGGGCGAGTTCGCCCGTGAGTGGATCGCCGAGAATCAGGCGGGCCAGGAGAACTTCGAGCGCATGCGCGATGAGCAGGCGCGGACACAGGTTGAGCACGTCGGCAAGGACTTGCGCTCACACATGTCCTGGATCGACACCGCCTTCCACGAGTAGCGGACTCTCGCCGGTCCTGGCCGTCAGCCACCGGCCTTCCGTCTCAAGCTATCCGTGGGGCGGAAGGCCAGAGGGCAGCGCTTCGAAGACGAGTGTGAGATGGAACCGCGTGAGCTGCTGGTATCCAACCGACTCCATGAAGCTCGTGAGTAGCGCGGTGCCCTCTGTGCCGTGTGCTTCGGCAAGGACGATTGTGGGACGGAATCTCTGCCAGTCGTTGGACTGCAGGACCTCGAGATCCAGTCCTTCGCAATCTACGTCGAGTAGGTCGATTCCCTGCCCGGCCGGCAGGTGTTCCTCAAGCACGCTTGCAAGCGGCCGCATCGTGACCTTGATGCGCTCAGCCTCACGATCGGACCAGAGATAGCCCTCGCCGTCGATCCCCGCATACTCACCTGAACGCGCGAAGCTCGCCTCGCCCGATTTGTTGGCTATCGCGATCTGGAGGTTGAGGTCGCGGGTGCGATGAAGCTCGAAGGTTGCGAGGGCCTCTGGGTCGGGTTCGATGTTGAGACCCCGCCAGCCGCGTTGATAGAGGAGGCAGGTGTTGGACCATCTGAACGGATGAAAAGCGCCGACGTCGACGTAGAACCCGTCGCGCTTATCGGCGAACCGCGCCACCAGAAACTGATCCTCGCCGAATTGCGAGAAGCACGATCTACCGAAGGCGAGGCCCTGGAGGCTGGGGCGTTCGGCCTTGACCCGCTGAACGATCTGCCGGTAGGGCCTCAGCCTTGCTCTGATTGCGGCTGGGACGAACCACAGCCCGCTGGACGAAGCAGACGTCGGTCTCATCGGTGAGGCTCGGCTCCGCTGTCGGGTCCCTGACCGGTTGCCATGCGTTCGTATTTGTACCACCCTGCCCCGCGGCTCAGGTGAGGCCGATCCGCCGTGGCTTGGAACTGTTGAAGAGCGGCCTTCGCTATCGTTCCCAGAGCCCGCCGTGACTGGCGCGTCAAGGTGGAGATCCACCGGGGAGCGACGGGCGATCGCCGCCGCGCGCCTGGGCACCCAACTCTCCCTCTGACCCCGAGGACACTCGAGGAGCGACCGTGCCCCAGACCCAAGTACTTATTCCTGAGCAGCTCAAGCCGCGCGACGGACGCTTCGGCTCCGGTCCCTCGCGGCTGCGCCCCGAGCAGTTGCAGGCGCTCGCCGCCAGCGGCAGCTCGGTGATGGGCACCTCCCACCGGCAGAAGCCGGTCAGAGAACTCGTCGGCCGCGTGCGTGGCGGCCTGCGCGAGCTGTTCAGCCTGCCCGACGGATACGAGATCCTGCTCGGCAACGGTGGCACCACCGCCTTCTGGGACGCAGCGATCGCGGGCGTGATCCGCGAGCGCGGGCTGCACCTGAGCTACGGCGAGTTCTCCTCGAAGATCGCCAGCGGCGCCAAGAAGGCGCCGTTTCTCGCCGACCCGATCGTTGTCGAGACGTCTGCGGGCGACGCGCCCGATCCGCAGGCCGCGGTCAATTCGGCCCACCCGCGCGCCGACGTCATCACCTGGGCGCACAACGAGACCTCGACCGGCGTGATGGTCCCGGTCGTGCGGCCGTCCGGGCTCGACGACGACGTGCTCGTGTTGATCGACGCGACCTCGGGTGCCGGCGGCCTGCCGGTGAATGTCGCCGACGCCGACCTCTACTACTTCGCGCCGCAGAAGGGCTTCGCCTCCGATGGCGGCCTCTGGCTCGCGATCGCGAGCCCGGCGGCGCTCGAGCGGATCGCGCAGGTCGACGCCGACAGGCCGACGGTCGGCGCCGCGCGCTGGATCCCTGAGTTCCTGTCACTGACCACCGCGCTCGACAACTCGGTCAAGGACCAGACCTACAACACCCCCGCGGTGGCGACGCTGTTCATGCTCGCCGACCAGATCGAGTGGATGCTCGCCGGCGGCGGCCTCGACGGCATGGTCGAGCGCACGACGCAGTCATCCTCGACGCTCTACGGCTGGGCCGAATCGCACGAGCATGCGAGCCCGTTTGTCGCCGACCCCGCGAAGCGCTCGCTGGTCGTCGGCACGATCGATTTCAGCGACGAGGTCGACGCCGCCGAGGTCGCGGCGACGCTGCGTGCCAACGGCATCGTCGACGTCGAGCCATATCGCAAGCTCGGTCGCAACCAGTTGCGGGTGGCGATGTTCCCGGCCACCGATCCCGCCGATGTGCAGGCGCTCACCGCCTGCATCGACTACGTCCTGGAGCAGAACTGATGAGCCGTCAGCGTGTACTCGTCGCCGAGAAGGTCGGCGCGTCCGGGATCAACCTGCTCGAGCAGCACTTCGATGTCGAGCTCGGCTTCGATTGGGATCGTGATCAGGTCAAGCAGCGCCTGCCCGACTTCGACGGCATCCTGATCCGCTCCGCCACGAAGCTCGATGCCGAGCTGCTCCAGGCCGGCACGAACCTCAAGGCGATCGGCCGCGCCGGCGTCGGCGTCGACAACGTCGACGTGTCCGAGGCCAGCAAGCGTGGGATCGTCGTCGCCAACGCGCCGCTCTCGAATGTCGTCACGGCCGCCGAGCACACGATGGCGCTGCTGCTGGCGCTGGCTCGCAACGTCCCACAGGCCAACCAGTCACTGCGCGAGGGCCGCTGGGACCGCTCGAAGTATTCCGGTGTCGAGCTCTACGAGAAGACGCTCGGGATCCTCGGCTTCGGCCGCATCGGCCAGCTCGTCGCCGAGCGCGCCCGCGGCTTCGGCATGAACGTGATCGCCTACGACCCGGTCGTCAGCGGTGAGCGCTACAAGGAGCTCGGGGTCGAGCGCGCCGCGCAGCCCGAGGCCGTATACGCCGTTGCCGACTTCCTCTCACTGCATCTTCCGAAGACCGCCGAGACCGCCGGCTGGCTGAACGCCGATGTGATCGCCAAGTGCAAGGACGGCGTGCGCATCCTCAACGTCGCCCGCGGCCCGCTGGTCGTCGACGCGGACCTCCAGGCCGGGCTCGACAGCGGCAAGGTCGCCGGCGCCGCGCTCGACGTGTTCCAGAGCGAGCCGATCACCGATCACCCGCTGTTCGGCTACGCCAACGTGATCGTCACCCCGCACCTCGGTGCTTCCACCGCCGAGGCCAACGACCGTGCCGGCTTCCAGGCCGCCGAGCAGATCGTCGCGGCGCTGACCGGCGGCTCGGTCACCACCGCGGTCAACATCCCCGCGATCCCCGATGACGACATCGAGGCGCTGACGCCGTTCGTGCCGCTCGCTCGCGCGCTGGGCAAGATCGCCGCGTCGCTCGATGAGGAGGCCGCGATCGAGACCGTCAAGGTCGAGTTCCTCGGTGGCATCGCCTCACGCGACACGCGACTGCTCGGACTGAACGTGCTGATGGGCGTGCTTGCGGCAAAGGGTGGGGCGGAGAACCTCAACGAGGTCAACGCTCCCGCACTGGCCAAGCAGCGCGGGATCACGACCGAGGATGCGAAGCAGTCACAGGTCCGTGATTACACCGACATGATCCGCGTCACAGTGACCAGCAGCCGCCACACCGCGAGCGTCGCCGGCACCGTGCTCGGCAATCTGCACCGGCCGCATCTGCTCGAGGCCTGGGGGCAGCGCTTCCAGGTCCAGCTCGAGGACCACGTCTCGATGTTCCGCTACCACGACCGCCCGGGCATGCTCGGCCGCGTCGGCACGCTGTTCGGCGCCAACAACGTCAACATCGCCTCGTCGATCGTCGGGCGCGCGCCCGAGGGTGCCGACGAGGAGACGTTCGCGGCAATGATCGTCACCACCGACAGCGGCGTGCCCGACTCGCTGATCCGCGAGATCGCGACCAGCGACGGGTTCGTCGCCGGCGTCGCGGTTTCGCTCTGAGCTAACTGCGGAGGGGGCGGCTTGCTTGCTCGCCCCCTCCGGGTCTCGGTTTGACGTTGCTCCGACGCACGCGGTAGCCTTCTGCTCGATGGCGTCCGCCCTCGACCTTCGACTTCTTCTCCTCCCCCTCCGGGGGGAATAGCGCGTCGGCGGCCGCATGTAGCCGCAAACCAAGCCCGAGAAGAAGCAGGACGAGACCAAGGAGACGCGTGAAGTGACGCCATCGAGCGACCCCA
>DATASU010000065.1:0-33090 GCA_036269095.1 Solirubrobacteraceae bacterium | reverse complement strand
AGCAGAACGTCAGCGGCCGGCGGCGGTCTCGGCCTGGATCGCCGCTCCAAGCTCGGCGCCTGCGGCCTCGAGCTCGCCGAGTGTCGAGGCCTCGAGCACCAGTTGCAGGTCGAGGATGCGGAGGTCGAAGAGGTCGAGCGCGTTTGAGCCGACCACCGCGTGGCAGGGGACGCCCGCCTGGCGCGCGCGTGTCGCGACCTCGGAGGTCAGCTTGCCGACGAGGCTCTGGCGGTCGAGCCGGCCCTCGCCGGTGACCACGGCGCGGGCGGCGCGCATGCGCACGTCGAAGTCGACGGCCGCAAGCACGAACGCGGCACCGGCCACCAGCTCCGCGTCGAAGCGCGCCCACAGCCCGCCGGCGAGACCGCCGGCCGCGCCGGTCATCGGCACGCCGCGCGGGTCGCGCGGGAAGCGACCGGCCAGCGCGTCGAGCCGCCGCTCGAGCGTATGCACCTGCTCGCGAGAAGCGCCCTTCTGCGGCGCGAACGTCGTGGCCGCGAGCTCGAACGGGGTGCGTACGTCGCAGAGCACCACGAGCTTCACGCCGCCGGTTCCACCGCGCTGCTCGAGCGCCTCGATCGCAGCGGCACCGCCGTCGGTGGTGGCGCTGCCGCCGGCGGCGACGTAGACGGTGCGCGCACCGGCCTCGATCGCCGCGGCGATCAGCTCGCCGGTCCCGTAGCTCGAGGCGGTGATCGCGTCGCGCTCGCCCTCGGCCACCAGCGGCAGCCCGCTCGCGGCGGCCATCTCGACGACCGCAACCCCACCGGGCGTGAGCCCGAAGCTCGCCTCGCGCTCACGCCCGAGCGGATCGCTGACGGCCGCGCGCAGCTGCTCGAGCTCGAGCGCGTCGGCAAGCGCGGCGACGGTGCCCTCACCGCCGTCGGCCAGCGGGCAGACTGCGGCCGGCTGCCCGCCGGCGACCAATCCGCGCCGCAGCGCGGCCGCCACCGCGGCCGCGGAGTGGGTGCCCTTGAAGCTGTCGGGCGCGACCAGCACCTCGGTTGGGACGCCGCTTGCGCCATCGCTTGCCACGCGCGGCATGCTGTCAGACAGATGCCCAATGACGCCGTGGAGCTCGAGGTCGCAGGGCGGCCGGTGCGTGTCAGCAGCCCGAGCCGCGTCATCTATGAGGCCACGGAGCTGACGCGGGCGTTCACCAAGCTCGACGTCTGCCAGTACTTCGCGAGCGTCGGCGAGCCGCTGATGCAGGCCGTCGGCGGACGCCCGACGACGATGGAGCGCTGGCCAAAGGGCTACCGCGAGGGCATGCGGCTCTCGACCGGGGCCGGCGACGATGGTGACGGCTTCTACCAGAAGCGCCTGCCCAAGGGCGCTCCCGACTGGATCGAGACCGCGATGATCACCTTCCCCAGCGGCCGCCGCGCCGCGGAGCTGTGCCCGAGCGAGCCGGCGTCATTGGTGTGGGCCGCACAGATGGGCGCGCTGACGTTGCACCCCTGGCCGGTGCGCGGCGCCGACGTCGATCATCCCGACGAACTGCGGCTCGACCTCGACCCGCAGCCCGGGACCACGTTCGCCGACGCCCAGCGGATCGCCAAGCTCGCCAGGGAACTGCTCGACGAGCTCGGGCTGCGCGGCTATCCGAAGACGAGCGGCAACCGCGGCATCCACATCTACCTGCGGATCGAGCCGCGCTGGACGTTCGAACAGGTCCGCCATGCCGCGATCGGCTTCGGGCGCGAGCTCGAGCGCCGCGATCCCGGCGTGACCACCAACTGGTGGAAGGAGCAGCGCGGCGAGCGCATCTTCATCGACTACAACCAGAACAACCGCGACCGCACGATCGCGAGCGCCTGGAGCCTGCGGCCGCGGCCCGGCGCGCCGGTCAGCACGCCGATGACCTGGGAGCGGCTGCTGGCGATCGAGAGCCCCGCCGAGCTCAACCTCGAGACCGTCCCCGGATACCTGGCCGACGGAAACCCGTGGGCGGATATGGACGAGGTCAGCCATTCACTCGATCCGCTGCTCGAGCTGTGGGAGACGCTGCCGGGCGGTGAGCTCAATTTCCCGCCGGACTACCCGAAGATGCCGGGTGAGCCACCGCGCGTGCAGCCGTCGCGAAAGGTCGCAGAAAACTGGCAGTAACCGGATGAATCCGGTGTAATAGATTACTCAGCTCGTTTCATCACAAACGCTGGCGGGACCATTGAGCAGCGAGACAGACATCCGTGTCCTCCTTGTGAGCACCGAGCCCGCGCTCATCAGGGAGCTGAGCGTTGCCCTGGGCGCGGAGTCGGAAGGGGGCTTTCAGGTCGAGCTCGCGGCCAACGCCCGTGAGGCGATCGTCGCACTGCGCCGGCTCCCGTCGGAGCTGACGCTCGTCGATATCGCCGACGGCGGCCCCGAGCGCCTGCACGAGCTGCAGCTCGTCGGCGCCACGACCGTCGACACGGCGCTGATCGCGATCACGTCGAACGCCACCGAACGCGTGATCGCGGCGACCTTCGAGCAGGGCGCGCATGACTGTCTGATCAGCGGCACCGACGATCTCACCGCCCCGCGGCTTGCTCGTTGCCTCAACAACGCGCTGGCGCGCAGCGCCCACGACGGCAGCCGGCCGTTGGCGACGCTGATCGAGCTCTCGTCCGACGCGATCCTCACGCTCAACCGTGACCGCGTCATCACCAGATTCAACGGAGCGGCGGAGACGCTCTACGGCTGGGGCGCCGCCGAGGTACTGGGCAAGCCCGTGCAGATCCTGATCCCGGCCAGCGAACACGGCAACCAGCTCGCCTTCGTCGACCGCGTGTTCGGCGGCGAGAGCGTCGACGCGTTCGAGATCCAGCGGACTATGCGCGACGGGCGCCAGGTGATCATGTCGATGGGCGGCTCCCCGATCGTCGACGTCTTCGGTGACGTGCTCGAGGCATGCATCATCATCCGCGACGTCACCGACGAGGTGAACGCCCGGCTGCGGGTCGTCGAGCAGCAGCATCTGCTCGAGAGCTCGCAGGCCGCCGGTCGCATCGGCAGCTGGGCGGTCGACCACCTCACCGGCCGCATGGACTGGTCGGCGGAGCAGTACCGATTGGTTCGGCGCGACCCGAGCCTCGGGCCGGCGACAGTCGAGGAGCTGTTGCACCTGGTGCATCCCGACGACCGCGACAGCGCGCTGACGGCCTTGACTCGCAGCGAGAACTTCAGCTTCGAGGCCCGCCTGGTGGCCGATCCCGACGACGTGCGGATCCTGCGCGTGCGCGGCGAGTACATCCCGCGTGAGGGCGGCGAGCCCGGGCGGCTGCTCGGCATCACCCAGGACGTCACCGATGAGCGCGCGGAGCAGGACGCGCGGCAGCGTGCCGAGGAGCAGCTGCGGCGCTCGTTCGACGAGGCGCTGATCGGAATGTCGATCACCGAGCTCGACGGGCGCCCGCTGCGCGTCAACAACGCGCTCTGCGAGATCTTCGGGCTGACCCGCGTCGAGCTGCTGACGCGCACCTTCCGCGAGCTCACGCATCCCGACGACCGCGGTGACGAGGTGCCGATGCTCGAGGCGCTGCTCGAGCGCGGCCAGAAGCACTACGTGCGCGAGAAGCGCTACATACACGCCGACGGCCACACGATCTGGGCCGAGGTCGGGGTCTCGCTGGTGACGACCGCCGACGGCACCTCGCATCTGGTCGGCCAGGTGCAAGACATCACCGAACGCCGCGCCCACCTCGAGCATCTGCGCCACATGGCCGACCACGATCCGCTCACCGGCCTGCTCAACCGCCGCGCGTTCGGCCGCGAGCTGAGCTCGCACATCGCGCGCAGCCAGCGCTACGGGGTCAGCGGCGCGCTGCTGATGTTCGACCTCGACAACTTCAAGCAGCACAACGACGCGCACGGCCATGGCGCCGGCGATGAGCTGCTGATCGCGCTCGCCGAGTGCCTGCGCGCCCGCCTGCGTGCGACCGACGTGACCTGCCGGCTCGGTGGCGATGAGTTCGCGGCGCTGCTGCCCAACGCCGATCCCACCCACGCCCGGCTGGTCACCGAGTCACTGCTCGAGCACATCCGCGGGATCGTCAGCCGCCGCGAGCCGGTGCCCGGCGACAACGCCGTCACCGCCAGCATCGGACTGGTCTGCCTCGACCGCCTCGAAGCTCTCACTCCCGAGGGCGTGATGCGCGCCGCCGATCAGGCGATGTACGAGGCCAAGCGCTGCGGCCGCAACCGCAGTGCCGAATGGCAGCCGACGTCCGACGGATTCATTCCCGCATCTGAGTGAGCGCGCAGTCGCGCGGGGGCTTGTCCTCGCGCCAGCGCAGCAGCTTGGTGCCATGGCGGATACGGCCACCGCTCGATTGGTCGAAGCTGACCTCGACGACCAGCTCGGGGCGCAGCGAGACCCACTCGAGCTCCTTCTCGCTCTTCCAGCGGCTGGCGTCGCCGCGCCCGCGGCTGCCGCTCTCGTAGGCCGCCAGGCGCTCACGCAGGGCGCGCTTCTCGGCCGACTTGATGCCCGAGCAGTGACCGACGACATGCAGCTCACCGGCTTCGTCGTAGAGCCCGAGGATCAGTGACCCGACGGTTCCCGGCTCCTTGCCGGGCCGGTAGCCCGCGACCACCGCGTCGATTGTGCGGTTGCGCTTGACCTTGACCATCGCGGTGCGCTTGCCGGGCGCGTAGGCGGCGCTCAGGCTCTTGGCGACCACACCCTCGGCACGCAGCAGCCAGGCCTCGGCGTCGGCCGCGGTGGCCACCGTCGGCGCCAGTGTCACGGCGCCGAGCTCGAGTTGCTCGAGCCGCGCGCGGCGCTCGGCGAACGGCAGCTCGAGCAGCGCGCGGTCGTCGAGCGCGAGCAGGTCGAAGGCGACGTAGCGTGCGGGCGTCGTTTGGGAGAGCATCTCGATCCGCGACGCCGCCGGGTGGATGCGCTGTGAGAGCGCGTCGAAATCCTCGGGCTCGTCGGAGTCCGCGTGCGCGTCGATCACGATCTCGCCATCGAGCACGTAGCGGCCCGGCACGAACCGCAGCTCGGGGAAGTAGCGCTGCAGCGGCTTGCCGCCGCGCGACTGCAGGTGCAGCTCGTCACCGTCGACAAACGCGAGTGCGCGGAAGCCATCGTACTTCGGCTCGTAGGCCCAGCCTTCGCCCTGCGGCAGCTCGGGCTTGCCGCGCGCGAGCTGAGGTTCGATCGGTGGCGCGAGTGGGAGCGGCATGGCCGTTGATCGTAATAGCTACGATCGACCGGCCATGCTCCCAGACAAGCCGCAGATCACAGACGCCGAAGAGGAGTACCTGCAGACGCTGTTCTGGCTGTTCGAGGCCGGCCTGCCGATGACCGCCGCCAACGTCGCGCGCGCGATGCGGCTCTCGGCGCCGACCGTGTCGGAGATGATCGGCCGGCTCGAGCGCGACGGCTACATCCGTCGCGACCCCGACCGCACGATCAGCTTCACCGAGTCCGGACGCGCCGACGCCGAGCGCATCGTCAGCCGCCATCGCATGATCGAGCGCTTCCTCACCGACATCGTCGGCGTCCCGTGGGATGAGGTGCACGAGGAGGCCGAGCACCTCGAGCACGCGATGACGGCGCGCTTCGAGGCCTACGTCCGCAGCAGCGTCGGCGATGCGCTGACCTGTCCGCACGGCCACCCGATCCGGGTCGGTGAGCGGATCGACGGCGTGCCGCTCGCCGATTGCGAGCTCGGCGCGCAGGTGACGATCCTGCGGCTCGAGAACGAGGCCGAGGATCTGCTGCACTACCTCAAGGACAGCGGCATCGCCCCCGGTCTCAGCGGAGCGATCACGTCCAAGGACGGCGAGCAGATCACCGTCACCGGCGACGGCGGGCCGGCGAGCGTCACGATCAGCGTTGCCGAGACGGTATCGGTCACCGCCGACCCCTCCCCACCGCCGCGGATCGCGCTACCCGAGCAGCTGGTGCTCGGCCAGGGCCGTTACGGCCGCTAGCGCTGCCAGACACAGCCGGCGCTGCCGCGCACGGCGCACGCGCTGCTCAGACGGTGGAGACCTCGCCGCTCACCTGCTCGTAGGCCTGCGCCAGGCGTGAGACGCCCTCTTCGATCTCGGCCGGGGTCACGCCCGAGTAGGCGAGGCGCAGCGAGGACTCGTAGCCCTCGAGCACGAAGTCGCTGCCCTTGACGAACTGGACCCCGCGGTCGGCGGCGGCGTCGAACAGCGCCGCCACATCGGTTCCGCGCGGCAGCTCGACCCACATGAAGTAGCCCCCCTCGGGCTTGACGAAGCGGGCGTCGGGGAGCTCGCGCTCGAGCGCCGCGGAGAGCGCCTCGACGCGCTCGCGCAGCGCGTTCTTGACGGTCTCGATCGAGCGCTCGATCGCGCCCGAGCGCGCAAACTGGTTGACGATCCCCTGCGCAACCATGTTCGGTGAGATGTAGGTACCGGTCGCGAGCTTCTCGATCTTTGCGATCACCGGCCGCGGACCGACGAGATAGCCGACGCGGATGCCGGGAGCGACGGTCTTGGAGAACGATGACGCATAGACGACATTCTCGGGATCCATCGACAGCATCGTCGGGATCGGCTCGCCGCTGAAGCGCAGCTCGACGTACGGATCGTCCTCGAACACGATGAACTCGTATTCACGGGCGAGCTCGAGCAGCCGCTCACGCTTGGCCGCGGAGAGCGTGTAGCCGGCCGGGTTCTGGAAGTTGGGGATGATGTGCGCGAGCTTCGGGCGTGCGCCGGTCACGAGCACGCGCTCGAGCGCGGCCACGTCGATGCCGTCGGGCTCGAGCTCGACCAGCCGCACGTCGGCGCCCCGGTTGCGCAGCGACAGCAGCGTGCGGTCGTAGGTCGGGAGCTCGGCGACAACCGTGTCGCCGTCGGCGACCAGCGCGTCGAACAGGAACGCGTCGGCCTGCATCGAGCCGTTGGTGACGATCACGTTCTCAGCGGCAACGCCGTGCTTGTCGGCGATCCATTGGCGCAGCGGCACGTAACCGACCGAGGTGCCGTAACCGGTGAGCCCGCCCGGGTCGGCGCTGAAGGCCGCCTGCGCGGAAGCTTTCAGCCCCTCGATGTCAACGATGTCCAGCGACGGAGCACCGCGGGCGAAGGAGATCGGCTTAGCCGCCGTCATTGGCGAGCCTCGAAGCTCATGGCCTACCCAGCTTATCCATCGCGATCTGGGCGACCTGCGTCGGCGTGCGACCGACCTGCACGCCCTTGGCCTCGAGTGCGGCCGCCTTGGCGGCGGCGGTCCCGTGCGAGCCCGAGACGATTGCCCCGGCGTGGCCCATCTGCTTGCCGGGCGGCGCGGTGAAGCCGGCGATGTAGCCGACGACGGGCTTGGTCACGTACTCGCCGATGAAGTCCGCGGCGCGCTCCTCGGCGTCGCCCCCGATCTCACCGCACATCACGATCAGCTCGGTCTCGGGATCGTCCTGGAACAGGCGCAGCACGTCGATGAAATCGGTGCCCGGGACGGGGTCGCCACCGATACCGACGATCGAGCTGTTGCCGAAGCCCTGCAGGGCGAGCTCGTTGCCGACCTGGTAGGTGAGCGTGCCCGAGCGTGAGACCACGCCGACGTTGCCCTCCTTGAAGAACGCGGCCGGGATGATGCCGACGTTGCCCTTGCCGGGCGAGAGGATTCCGGGGCAGTTGGGCCCGACCAGCCGCGAACGGCCGTTCTTCTTGATCACCTGGTAGGCACGCAGCTCGTCGTGGGCGGGGATGCCCTCGGTGATCGCGATGATCAGCTCGATCCCGGCCTCCTCGGCCTCGAGGATCGAGTCGGCCGCGAACCTGGGCGGCACGAAGATCATCGCGGTGTTGGCGCCCTGCTTGTCGACGGCCTCGGCGATCGTGTTGAACACCGGGATCCCGTCGACGTTCTGACCGCCCTTGCCGGGCGTCACACCGCCGACGACGTTGGTGCCGTAGTCACGGTTGCGCAGCGTGTGGAAGGTGCCCTCCGAGCCGGTGATGCCGGTCGTGACCAGGCGCGTGTTCTTGTCGACCAGGATGCTCATGCCGGGGCGGTGGGTTGGGTGGCAAGTTGAACGACCTTGGCGGCCGCTCCGTCCATCGTCGCCTCGGCGTAGACGCCGGGCAGGTTGGCTTCGGCCAGCAGCGCCCGGCCCTCCTTGTCGTTGGTTCCGTCGAGGCGCACCACGAACGGCACCTGCGGCTTGACGATCGCGAACGCCTCGATCAACCCGCGCGCGACCTCGTCACAGCGCGTGATCCCGCCGAAGATGTTGAACAGCACGGCCTTGACCTTGGGGTCCGAGAGGATCACCTCGACCGCGCTGACGATCGCGTCGGACTTCGACCCGCCGCCGGCGTCGAGGAAGTTCGCAGGCTCGCCGCCCGCGCCCTTGACGACGTCGAGCGTCGACATCACGAGCCCGGCGCCGTTGCCGAGGATGCCGATGTTGCCGTCGAGCTTGACGTAGGTGAGGCCGCGGTCGTGGGCCATGCGCTCCTGTGGGTCCTCCGCCGACAGATCACGCAGCTCGGCGTTGTCGGGGTGGCGGAACAGCGAGTTGTTGTCGAGCGTGACCTTCGCGTCGAGCGCCTTGACCTGGCGGTCGGGCGTGATGATCAGCGGGTTGACCTCGACCAGCGTCGCCTCCTCGGACACGAACGCGGTGTAGAGCTTCGCGAGCATCTCGCCGACCGGACGCACGACGTCGGCGTCGACCCCGGCCTCGAACGCCAGCCGGCGCCCGTGGAACGGCTGGAAGCCGAGCAGCGGATCGACGTGCAGCCGCGCGATCGCGTCGGGATCCTCATCGGCCACGGCCTCGATGTCCATGCCACCCTTGGTCGAGAGCATCACCAACGGCGCCTTGGCGCTGCGATCGAACACGACCGACGCGTAGTACTCCGAGGCGATCTCGGACGCGCCCTCGATCCACAGCTCGTAGACCGTGAGGCCCTTGATGTCCATCCCGAGGATCGCACCCGCGTGCTCACGGGCCTCCTCGGCGTTGCCCGCGATCTTGATGCCGCCGAGCTTTCCGCGACCGCCGATCTGCACCTGCGCCTTGACCGCGCACGGGTAGCCGATCACCTCCGCGGCAGCGACCGCTTCCTCCACAGTTCGTGCGGGCTTGCCCTGAGGAACCGGGACGCCGTGGCGCGCGAACAGCTGCTTGCCTTGATATTCGAGCAGGTCCATTCCAAGCAATCTATTGAAAAGCCGTGCGGGCGGACCCGCGCCCCCTGCAGGCATTGGCTTCAGACAATGCCGGTGGCCGGCGGGCCACCGGCCCCGCCGGCGAAATCGCGCCGTCTGGGAAACCGCTCTCAGACGGTCAGACGCAGCGAAAAAATGGCATCATGGCCGGTCCATGGCCATTCCCAAGCAGATCACTTTCGTCACCTTCGACGTATACGGCACGCTGATCGACTGGGAGACCGGCGCCGCTGACGCATTCGTCAAGGAGGCCGCCCGCGACGGCTTCACGCTGGATCCCGCGGAGATCATCCCGCTGTTCCACTCGGTGCAGCAGCAGATCCAGGCCGGCTCCTACGAGCTCTACGCCGAGGTGCTGCGTCGCACCGCCGTGCAGATCGCCAAAGACCTCGGCTGGCCGCTCGAGCCCTCGCGCGCCGGGTTCCTCCCCGAATCGGTACAGCGCTGGCCCGCGTTCAAGGAGACCAACCCGGTTCTCACCAAGGTCGGCAAGAAGTACGACATCGGGCTGATCTCGAACATCGATGACAAGCTGCTCGGCCAGACGCGCCGCCACATCCCGCATGATTTCGACCTGGTGGTCACGGCCCAGCAGGTCCGCTCCTACAAGCCGGACCCCGCGCACTTCACCGAGTGCGAGCGCCGCATCGGCGGCAAGAAGGGCTGGGTGCACATCGCCGCCAGCTACTACCACGACGTCGAGCCGTGCATCAAGAAGAAGATTCCGGTGATCTGGGTCAACCGCCACGGCGAGGTGCTCGAGGCGAACCAGAAGAAGCCGGACTTCGAGGTCAAGAACCTCCGCGAAGCCGCAAAGCTGATCGACGTCGCCTAGCGACGCCCTCAGCGGATTCATCCCCCGGCCGCCGCGCGCGCGGCGGCTGCTGCAGCTTTACGTCGGGCTGCTGGGGTTCGGTGTCAGCGCGTCGATGCTGCTGCTCGGCAGCCTCGGCGTCGACCCCTGGGACGTCTTCCATCAGGGCCTCTCGCGCCAGATCGGGCTCGGCGTCGGCACCTGGGCGCTGATCGTCAGCGCCGCGGTGCTGCTGCTGTGGATCCCGCTGCGCCAGTGGCCGGGGCTCGGCACGGTATCGAACGGGATTCTCGTCGGCCTGATCATCGACGCGATGCTGGCGACCTTCCACACACCGCACTCGCTGGCGCTGCGCTGGCTGCTGATGCTCGGCGGCGTGCTGCTCAACGGCGTCGCAACCGGCGCCTACATCGGTGCCGGGCTCGGACCCGGCCCGCGTGACGGCCTGATGATGGGCTGGGCGGCCCGTGGTCATCAGATCCGCGTCGTGCGCACCTGCATCGAGCTGACGGTGTTCGCCGTCGGCTGGATCCTCGGCGGCAACGTCGGCGTCGGCACGGTGATCTACGCGCTCTCGATCGGCCCGCTGGCGCACTTCTTCGTGCCCTACTTCGCGCTGTCGGGACCGGGTGTCCCGCCGGCGGCGCTAGAGGGCCACTGACGCGAGGTTGCGCGCGTGGATCTGCTTCTGGGTGGCCGAGCGCCGGCCTTCCGGAAGCGTGACCTCGCCACCCGTGGCAAGCGCGTCGAGGTAGGCAAGGTCCTCGGCCAGGATCGCCAGCGCCCGCTCGCCGGTCAGCGGCGCGCCGTGACCGGGGATCACGGTCGCCGCCCGGTTGGCCAGCGGTGACAGCCGGAACAGCGTCTCACGGTATGCCTCGAGCGTGCCGCCGTTGTGGCCCGAGATCATCGGGATCTCGACCGGCGACAGGTAATCACCGCAGATCAGCACCTCGGCCCACGGCACCCAGTAGGCGACGCCGTCACCGGTGTGCCCGTCGGCCGGGTAGAGCTCGAGCTCGTTGACGGTCTCGGAACCGATCGAGATCCGGCCGGGGACCGGCAGCGCCTGGAACTCGCCGAGCCCGAGTGGCTTGCGCCCGTCGACGTACCACTCGGCGTCGAACTCGCGCAGCCCCCGCTGGGCCGTGCCGAGCTCCGAGCCGAGCCGCTGCGCGGTGCTCTCGGCGACGCCGAGCGAGCCCGCGGGGAACGCGAGCTTGCCGAGCAGGTGGTCCCAGTCGCCGTGGCTGGCGAGCAGCCCGCTGACCGGGAAGCCCGCCTGCTCGAGCAGCGCCGGCAGCGCCTCGAGCTCCTCGGGCAGCAGCGGCGAGTCGATCACGAAGCCCTCATCGCCCGAGCGCACGGCCGTACAGGTCGTCTGCCAGACGCCCGAGACCACGACGATCACATCCTGATGGACGGCCAGGGCTCGCAAGGCGCGCTTGCTACTCGGAGGAGATCACGGCGAGCGTGTCGCCGATCGCAACCGCGGCACCGACGGCCGCGCCGAGCTCGGCGATCACGCCGGCCTTGTGGGCGGTGATCTCGTTCTCCATCTTCATCGCCTCGATCACGCAGATCAGGTCGCCCTCCTGCACCGTCTGGCCCCTCTCGACCGCGACCTTGAAGATCGTCCCCTGCAGCGGCGAGGTCAGCATGTCACCGCTGTGGCCGTTGCTCGACGGCGCCGCCGAGCCGGCGCGGGCGGCGCGGCGCGGGCTGGAGCGCGCCGGCGAGCTCGCCGCCGGCGCCGGAGCAGCTGCAGCGACGCTGGGGGATTGGATCCCGCCCACCCCCCCAGCGGAGGGCGTACCGATGACCCTGACCGCAAAGCGCTTGCCGGAGACCTCGACGGTGTACTCCTGCTCGGCCTTCACGGGCTCGCCCTCGACCGGCTTCTCGGCCTTCGGGAACGCCAGCGTCTTGAGCCACGCGCGGTCCTCGATCAGGTCGCGGCAGGTCTGTGCGGCCGCCCACTGGTCGGTCTGCAGGATCGCGGTGTGGAACGGCAGCAGCGTCTTCAGGCCCTCGATCTCGTACTCGGCGAGCGCCCTGACCATGCGGCGCGTCGCGGAAGCGCGGTCGCTGTCCCAGACGATCAGCTTGCCGATCATCGGGTCATACATCGGCGAGACCACCGAGCCCGGGCCGACACCGGAGTCGACGCGCACCCCCGGACCGGAGGGCTCGGTGTAGGCGCCGATGCTGCCCGGCGCGGGCGCGAAGTTCTTGGCGGCGTCCTCGGCGTTGATACGGCACTCGATCGCGTGGCCGCGCAGCACCACGTCGTCCTGGGAGATCGACAAAGGCTCACCCGCCGCGACCCGGATCCCCTCCTTGACGATGTCGATGCCGGTGACCATCTCGGTCACGCAGTGCTCGACCTGCACGCGCGTGTTCATCTCGAGGAAGAAGTACTCGCCGTCCTGCAGCAGCCCCTCGATCGTGCCCGCACCCGAGTAGGCGACCGCCGCCGCCGCATCAACCCCGATCTTGCCGATCCGCTCGCGCAGCCCGGGGACCTGCTCGACGGCCGGGGCCGGAGCCTCCTCGATCAGCTTCTGATGACGCCGCTGCAGCGAGCAGTCGCGCTCACCGAGGTGGATCACGTTGCCGTGCTTGTCGGCCAGGATCTGCACCTCGACGTGACGCGGGTCGGGCAGGTAGCGCTCGAGATAGACGGTCGCGTCGGAGAAGAACTTCTCACCCTCGCGCGCCGCACCCTCGAACGCCTCCTCGAGCTGCTGCTCGGACAGCGCGACGCGGAAGCCCTTGCCGCCACCGCCACCGGCGGCCTTCACGGCAACCGGGTAACCGATCTCCGAAGCGATGATCCGCCGCGCATCCTCGACGGTCGCAACCGGGGAGGTCGTGCCCGGCACGATCGGCACACCGGCCGCCGCCATCAACTCACGCGCGCGCGTCTTCGAGCCCATCGCCTCGATCGCACTCGCCGACGGCCCGATGAACGTGACCCCGAGCTCCTCCAAACGGGCCGCAAAACCCGCGTTCTCAGCCAGGAACCCGTAGCCGGGATGCACGGCCTCGGCACCCGAGGCCCCGATCACCTCGACCAGCTTCTCGACGTTCAGATACGACTCGGCGGCCGGGCCGGGACCCAGCAGAAATGCCTCATCGGCGCGCTTGGCGTGTGGGGCGTCACGATCAAGCTCCGAGTAGACCGCGACCGTCGCGACCCCAAGCTCCTCGCACGCCCGGATGATGCGCACCGCGATCTCACCACGGTTCGCAACCAGGATCTTTGTGAACATGCGGCGCCGGACTTTACCGTCCCGATTGCGACGCCGGACTTTGCCGCCCTAATATTTCCCGCGTGACGACGCTTCAGCAGGCGCAACCGGCACAGGCGCGCCGCTGGAACGTGGAGGCCGTCCGAGCCGCGCTGCGCGATACCTCGCCGGTCCGCTACGCGCTGTACCTGTACCTCGCCTCGCGGCTGCTCTACCTCGTGATCGCGGCGGTCGCGCTGGGCGTCGTCGACGGTGTCGGCGCGCACACGGCGCTGGCCGGCGCGCACAACTGGGAGGGCCTCACGCTGGCGCACTCGACGCTCGGCAGCGAGATGTCGAACTGGGACGGCAAGTGGTACCTGCTGACGAGCGAGCACTGGTACTTCCACCACGTGCTGCGCCACGCGGGCGCCTACACGACGCTCGGCTTCATGCCGCTCTACCCGATGATCATGTGGCTGTTCGCGCACGTGATCGGCAACTTCGGCGCCGGGCTGCTGATCTCGATGGTCAGCGGCGGCATCGCCACCGTGCTGATCGGACAGCTCGCGCGGGAGTGGTGGGGCGAGCAGAGCGCACGGCGCGCGATCGCGTTCTGGTGCTTCTTCCCGGGCACGATCGTGTTCTCGATGGTCTACAGCGAGGGTGTGACGCTCGCGCTGATCTCGGCTGCGCTGCTGCTGCTGCAACGCAAGCGCTGGGTCTGGGCCGGGGTCTGTGCGGGCTTCGCCACGGCGGTCGCGCCGGCGGCGCTGGCGGCTGTGCCGGTGTGCGCCGCCGCGGCGCTGGTCGAGCTCCACAAGCGCGGCTGGCGCGACCGTGAGGCACGGCGCGCGCTGATCGCTCCGATCCTGGCACCGGCGGGCGCGATCGGCTTTGGCATCTACCTGTGGATCTGGACCGGCTCGCCGCTGGCCGACTACCGCGCCCAGCACATCGAATGGTCGGAGTCGACCACCGTATTGGCGGTGCCGCGCGTGGCCATCCATTTCGTGCACCAGCTGTTCGTCTCGGGCGTGGGCAACCACGGCCCCGGGGGGTTCGACCTCAACGGCGTGCTCGCGCTGGCCGGCACCGCGTTCCTGCTGTGGGGCTTCAAGCTGCTCTGGGAGCACCGCGTGCGCGTGCCGCTGACCGCCTGGGTCTGGGCGGTCTGCGTTTCCGTGCTGGCCCTGACCTCGGCGCAGACGCCACCGAACCCCCGGCTGCTGATCGTCGCCTTCCCGGTCGTGCTGGCCGTCGGCGCGGCGCTGCGCGGGCGCGCCTACAACCGCGCGCTGCGCTGGGCGCTGTTCGCGACGGTCGTGCTCTCGCCGATCACCTACGTCGGCATGTGGCTGCGGCCCTAGAGATTCTGGCGGCTGAACAGCCGCACGCGGATCGGCGAGGCCCAGCCGAAGACGCGCAGGCTGTGATGCGGGTAGAGCCGCTGCAGGCCGCCCGTGAGCGCGTGGTAGCGCTCGAGGTTGACGAGCGACTGGTGGGTCGCGCCCGACTGCCCGGAATGGCTCGTGATCAGCCACAGCCGCGGGCATTCAGCTGCAATACGGGCCCGCTGGCCCGTATTGAGAGTCGCGTAGCCCTCGACGTATGACCGCACCGATCCCCAGGGCAGCGCCGGCAGCACCGGACGCAGATTCGGCCAGGGGTCCTGGCGCGCCCTGGTGGTGTGCAGCAGGTAGTAGTCGAAAGCCTCGCGGCCGTCCTGCGCATAGAACGCCACACAGGTCGTTCCGCGCGCCGGGGTCGCGTTCAGCACGTAGGCGGTGACCGCCTTCCAGGGCTCCGCGGAGACGCCGTAGGCGGGGATCACCTGCAGCAACCGCAGCGCCAGCAGCACGGTGAGCGCGGCGGCACCGAGCAGCGGCCTGCCCTGCGGGCGCAGCAGCAGCCAGGCGACGAGCAGTCCGAGCGCGGGCAGCTCGAGGATCGTGACGCGCGTCAGCTCGATCGGCTCGCCGGCGGCGTAGGCGATCAGCGTCACGAGCGTCGGGACGAGCACCCAAGCGAGGATCACGAGCAGCGGCCACGACCGCTCGTCGCGCGCACGCAGCACCGTGCGCGCGGCCAGACCGAGTCCGGCCAGCACCGCGAGCCCCATCACGATCGCGGCCGGGGCGGTGGTCGCGGTGCGGTGGAAGTTCGGCAGCAACGCCGCCGAGAGCAGTGCCAGCAGCGCCTGCCCCGCGACCTGCCAGTTGAGCGGCGTCACCCAGAACAGCTGGCCGGAGCCGCGCTCGGCGGCGAGCACCAGCAGCGGAATGCTCAACAGCGCCGCGACCACCAGGCAGCCGATCACCAGGCGCGCACGCTCACGCTGGAGGAGCAGCAGCACGAGCTGCGCGGGGATCAGCAGCGCGACGTCGTAGCCGATGTAGAGCGCGGCCAGGGTGCTCAGCACGTAGGCACTGACCGCCACGCGCGACGGCGAGCGTCCGGCCGGGGTCTGCAGGATCGCGATCAGCGCCAGGAACGACGCCACGCTGAAGGTCACCAGCCAGGCGTAGCCGCGCACGTTCTGCCCCCAGTAGACGAGCGGCAGGCTGACGACGGCGAGCAGCCCGGCGGCCGTGGCGAGCCGGCGATCGGCGGGGAACAGGCGCAGCGCGACGGCGGCCACGAGCGCCCCGGTGAGCCCGTTGGCGATCACCGACGGCAGCCGCATCACCCAGGTGGCATCGCCGAACCAGGCGACGACGACGTGCAGCACCACGTAGTAGAGGAGCATGTTGCCGCCGTCGTGGGCGATCCCGTGCCACAGCGCGGAGCCGTGCTGGGAGACGATCGCGAAGGTCGAGCCCTCGTCGAACCAGAGGCTGCGGGCGCCGAGGTCGATCGCGGCCAGCAGCAGCCCGACGCCCCCCGCGATCGCGATCGGGATCAGATCGGGGTTGCGCAGCCGGCGGTTCACCGGCGTGAAGTTAGCGGGGCTCGGCGCGGCTCAGCGCGAGGAGCGGATCATGCCGGCGCCAACGGTGTCGTTGGTCGCCTCGTCGATCAGGATGAAGCTGCCGGTCGTGCGGTTGCGCGAGTACGGGTCGACGACCAGCGGCGCCGAGCTGCGCAGGTGCACGCGGCCGATCTCGTTGAGCGCCAGCTGGCTGGCCTCGGTATCACGATCGAGCGTGTTGACGTCGACGCGGTACTCGAGCTTGTCGATGATCGCCTTGGCCGACCGCGTGGTGTGGTGGATCACGTAGCGCCCGCCGGGCCGCATCGGTTCCTCGCTCATCCAGCAGACCATCGCCTCGAACTCGCGCGCGACCGTCGGGGCCTCGTCGGCGTCGACGATCATGTCGCCACGGGAGATGTCGATGTCGTCCTCGAGCCGCACCGTCACCGACATGCTCGGGAACGCGACATCGAGCTCGCCCTCGAAGCTGTCGAGCGCCTTGATCTTGGTCTTGCGGCCGCTCGGCAGCACGACCACGTCGGTGCCGGGACGGATCACCCCGGCGGCCACCTGTCCGGCGTAGCCGCGGTAGTCGTGGTGCTCGTCGGTCATCGGTCGTACGACCCACTGCACCGGGAAGCGCACATCGTCGAAGTCACGGTCGGTCGCGATCACCACGTGCTCGAGGTGGTAGAGCAACGACGAGCCCTGGTACCAGGGCATGTTCTCGAACCGCTCGACGACGTTGTCACCCTTGAGCGCCGAGATCGGGATGAAGTTCACGTCCGAGAGCTGCAGGCGCGTGGCCCAGTCGGTGAACTCGTCGACGATCTCGTTGAAGACCTGCTCGGAGTAGTCGACCAGGTCCATCTTGTTGACCGCCACGACCAGGTGCGGGATGCGCAGCAGTGAGCTGATGAACGCGTGGCGGCGGGTCTGCTCGCTGACGCCGTGGCGGGCGTCGATCAACACGATCGCGAGGTCCGCGGTCGACGCGCCCGTGACCATGTTGCGCGTGTACTGCTCGTGCCCGGGGGTGTCGGCGATGATGAACTTGCGCCCGCCGCGGAAGCCGCCATCGGGGGGTGAGTCGAGCGTCGCGGTGCCGTTGCTGTTGGCGGTTGCCGCGACGCCCGCGCCGGCGGCCGCGCCGGTCTGGAAGTAGCGGTAGGCGACATCGATCGTGATGCCCTGCTCACGCTCGGCACGCAGACCGTCGGTCAGCAGCGCGAGGTTGAGATAACCGTCGCCGCGACGCTCGGAGGTCTCAGCGACGTGCTCCAGCTGGTCCTCGAGGATCGACTTGGTGTCGTGCAGCAGTCGCCCGATCAGCGTCGACTTACCGTCGTCGACCGATCCTGCGGTGGCGATGCGCAGCAGCTCACTTACCGGCGCCATTCCTAGAAATATCCCTCGCGCTTACGGTCTTCCATCGCGGCTTCCGTGACGCGGTCGTCGGCGCGGGTCTCGCCGCGCTCGGTGATCCGCGTGGCCGCGATCTCGGCGACGACCGCATCGAGCGTCATCGCGGTCGAGCGCACGGCGCCGGTGCAGGTCATGTCGCCGACGGTGCGGTAGCGCACGGAGGCCTCGAACGGGACCTCGCCGTCGAGCAGCTCGATGTGCTCGTTGAGCGCATAGAGCATGTTGTCGCGCTCGAACACCTCGCGCGTGTGCGCGTAGTAGATGTTCGGGACCTCGAGCTTTTCCTGGGCGAGGTATTGCCAGACGTCCATCTCGGTCCAGTTCGAGATCGGGAACGAGCGCACGTGCTCACCCTTGCGAATGCGGCCGTTGTACAGCGACCAGAGCTCGGGGCGCTGGTTCTTGGGGTCCCATTGGCCGAAGTCGTCGCGGAACGAGAACACGCGCTCCTTGGCGCGGGCGCGCTCCTCGTCGCGGCGCGCGCCACCGAAGGCGGCGTCGAACCCGTGCTCGGCGATCGCGTCCAGCAGCGTCACCGTCTGCAGACGGTTGCGCGACGCGCGCGGACCGGTCTCCTCGCGCACGCGGCCCTGGTCGATCGACTCCTGGACGCTGGCGACGATCAGCCGCTCGCCGAGCTGCTCGACGAGCTTGTCGCGGAACTCGATCACCTCGGGGAAGTTGTGGCCCGTGTCGACGTGCATCACCGGGAACGGGAAGCGACCCGGGCGGAACGCCTTCTCGGCGAGTCGCATCAGCACGATCGAGTCCTTGCCGCCGCTGAACAGCAGCACCGGTCGCTCGAACTGTGCGGCGACCTCACGCATGATGAAGATCGATTCGGCCTCGAGCGTCTGCAGGTGGGAGAGCTCGTATTTGGCGCGGGTGGTCACGTCTGGTTCAACCTGTGTAGTCATGGCCGCGGGCTTTCGCACTAGACGTGCAGACCACACTCGGTCTTGTCCTCGCCGGCCCAGCGGCCGTCGCGGCCGCTGCCGGGAAGCGTGCACGGCGCGCAACCGATCGAATCGTACCCGTGATCGTGCAACGGGTTGTAGGGCAGGTCGTGCGCGAAGATGTAGTTCCAGATGTCCTTGGTGGTCCAGTCGGCCAGCGGACTGACCTTCCAGATCCCACGCTTCTCGTCGCGCTCGAGCTTTGCGGCGCCCGCGCGCGTCGGTGACTGCTCACGGCGGATACCGGTGACCCACGCCTCGACCCCGACGAGCGCCTGCTCGAGGCCGTCGACCTTGGCCTGGCCACAGCAGTTCTGGCGGGTCCACGGCTCGCCCGGACTGGCTGCGTCGATCACCTCGATCTCGAGGCCGAAGCGCTCCTCGAAGCGCTTCCAGGTCGCGAGCGTCTCCGGGAACAGCACACCGGTATCGATCGTGAACAGCTTCGCGTCGGGCGCGATCTCGCTCAGCATGTGCGCCAGCACCGTCTCCTCCTTCTGGAAGGAGCAGGCGGTCTTCAACTGCGGGTGGAAACGCTCGATTGCGTACGCGAGCACCTCCTGGGCGCTCGCCTGCTCGAGATCGGGAGTCGTTGCGGACATTGAGTTCTTCTTCAGCGTAGCGATCGAATTACAGGAGAGTGCTGCTCGGTGCGAGCTTCGCACAGGCGCGGGCGCCGATCAAACGGCACATTCGCCCTCGCCGCGGATCACCTCGAACGGCTGATTCTTGGTCCAGTCGATGAAGTAGTTCATGTTTTCCAGGGAGAACTCCACCGGCATCGCGAGGTCCTTGACCTGCTCCTCGAAGGCCTGGGTGCCGACGCGCGCCGCGAAGTCGTTGAACTCCTCGCCGTCGGCGCGCTCGGCCTCGTAGAAACGCACCCAGCGCTCGATCGCGTCGGGCACGCGCTTTGCCGGCAGACGGCTCTTGAGCCGGTCACCGAAGCGCACCTCGCCCTGCTCGTAGGAGCCGCCGATGTGCGCGATGTAGGCGGGGATCGTATGTTGCCCGACCTTGATCGAGGCCCCGTAGAAGCCGATGTTGGCGATGTGGAACTGGCTGCAGCCATTGGGGCAGCCGCTCATCTTGATGTGGATGCGCCGCGTCAGCGGATCCTCGATGTCCATCGCCAGCAGCCGCTCGGTGACCGCGCTGTTGAGCCCCATCGAGCTCGTGATCCCGAGCTTGCACGAGTCGGTGCCGGGGCAGCTGACGACGTGCGTGATCTCGTCGGCTCCGTGATCGCCGAGCTCGAGCTGCTTGAGCCGTTTCCAGACGTCATAGACGGCCTCGTCGCGGACCCAGCGCAGGACGATGTTCTGGTGCACCGTCGTGCGTGCGTAGCCACCCGAGTATTCGCGCATGATCTGGGCGATGCCGCGCAGCTGCTCGGGCGTGACGTCGCCCAGCGGGACCATCACCTCGACGGTCGAGAAGCCCTGCTGGCGCTGGCGCTCGACGTTGCTCTCGAGGAAGCGGTCAAAGGCGCGCTGATCGCCGTTGGGTGAGCTGTTGCCGAGTGGCTTCGCGGGGGCGTTGGCCTGCTCGTCGTGCTCGAGCAGCAGCCCGTCGAGCGAGAAGTCGCGCTCGGCAACCCAATCGCCCTGCAGCTCCTCGTCGACCAGCTCACGGAACGCGTCGACCCCGATCTTGTCGACCAGCACCTTGATGCGGGCGCGGGCGCGGTTGACGCGCAGGAAGTCCTGGCGATCGAAGATCCGCACGACGGCCTCGGTGACCTTGAGGTAGTCGCCGTTGTCGAGCTCGACGAACTCGTAGAGCAGCGGCGCGAGCCGCGGCATGATCGCGGTACCGCCGCCGACGCGGACCTCCACGCCCCGCACACCGTCACGCTCGCGCGGGATGAACGCGATGTCATGGATCTTGGTGATCGCGTTGTCGGCGTCGGTCGCGGTGAAGGCGGTCTTGAACTTGCGCGGCATCGCCTGCGTCGTCGGGTGGCGTACGAAGTAGCGCACGTAGGCCGCGGCGTAGGGGGTGATATCGAAGAGCTCGCCCGGCAGCGTGCCCGCGCGCGGATCGCCGGTCACGTTGCGCACCGTGTTGCCGCAGCCCTCACGGCTCGAGAGCCCGGCGTCACCGAGCTCCCGGATCAGTTCGGCGGCGTCGGCGAGCGGGATGTGGTGCATCTGGATGTTCTGGCGCGTGGTGATATGGCCCTTGCGCAGCGGCACCCAGCGATCGATCCCGTCGGCGAAGGCGTCGAGCTGATCCGGCGTGACGCCCCCCATCGGCAGCTTGACGCGGAGCATCTGGACATCGGCCTGGCGCTGGCCGTAGACGCCCTGCTTGAGCCGGAACTTGATGAAATCGGCTTCCTCGACCTGGCCCTGCAGGTACCTGCCGGCCTCGGTCGAGAAGTCGTCGAACTCGTGCTGCAGGATCGGGATCACATGCCCGGGCACGTTCTGCAGCAACTCGGGGTTCTCCAGTGAACCCTCCTTCGGCTGGCTGTGTCCGTGCGTTTCAGCTTCCAGCGAGGCGTGCGGGGCCATCGGTCTTCCTCTGGATGGTGGGCGTCAAGTTCAGGTCCGGCGTGGGAGCCGGGCCAAAACACAAAATACCAAATCCGGACCGGCTTATAGGTATTTCAGCATCCGGGGTACCGCTCCGGCGCTCGTCTGGGTGCCTGGCCGTCCATATACTCGGGCCGTGGGCGGAATCCGTTCGGGAACCGAGTCGCGCCGCCAGCGTGCGCTCAGGCTGGGACGAATGAGCTGGCGGGTGCTACGCGCAGACCGCCGGCTGCTCGCCTTCCCGATCTTGTCGACGGTCCTGAACTTCGCCGTCGGCGCGCTGGCGTTCGGACTCGCCGCGCACTGGATCGGACTGCGCCACCGCACTGCGTTCCTGGTGGCTTCGCTGCTCGCCTCCTATCCGCTCACGTTCGTGACGACCCTGTTCGGGGTGGCCCTCGCGGCGATGCTCGCGGCGCGCCTGAACGGTGAACACGTCAGCGTCGCCGCCGGCTGGCGGGTCGCGCGACGGCGCATCGCGGTGGTCGCCGCCTGGTCGCTGATGGTCTGCACCGTGGGCGCGCTACTGACGCTTGTGTCTGAGCGCGTACCGCTGGGCGGCAAGATCGCGGCGCTGGTGGCCAACGTCTCGTGGTCGTTGGCCACCCTGTTCGCGATTCCGGTGCTGGCCTACGAGAATCTCGGGCCGGTCGCAACACTCAGGCGTTCGGCGAGGCTGTTCCGCGACCGCTGGGCGGAACAGACCGCGGGGCTGGCCAGCACCGCAATCGTCACGTGGTTCGTGACGCTGCCGTTTGTCGTGTTGCTGATCGGCGGCGCGGCGACGAAGGGAACGCTGGGCGCAATCCTGTTTGCGTCCGGCGGCGCCGGCGTGATCGCGATCGCAGCGTTTGACACAGCGATCAACCAGGTCTTCCGCGTCTTCCTCTACCGCAACAGCGTCGGCCTCGACACCGACGGCGCCGGTCCGTTCTCGGCCGACGACCTGAGTTCGGCCGATGGCTCGTCAGAAGGCTCCTGGAGCCTCGTGCCGGACCTGAACGCGGGCTACGGATACGACCGCCGCGGCCAGGTGGCCGCGCGCCAGTACTACGGCAACCGCTTTTAGGGTCGCAACGGCCTAGAGCCAGTCGGCGAAGTCGGGCATGCGCTCGACGCCCTCGGCGAGCGCGGCCCCCTTCCAGGGGCTCGGCTTCGGGCGCGGCGGCGGCAGCGGCGCCGGTGCTGTGTCGCGCCGGAACTGCTCGATCGCGGCGCTCACTGCCGCGGCCTCCTCAGCCGAGGGCTCCGGGCTAAAGCGGGATATTTCCATGCTTGCGGCGTGGGCCGGGTTGGCGCTTGGTCTCGAGTATCCGCAGCGCCTCGATCAGCTTCGGTCGGGTCTCGTGCGGGATGATCACGTCGTCGATGTAGCCGCGCTCGGCGGCGATGTAGGGGTTGGCGAAGTGCGCCTTGTACTCGTCGATGCGCTGGGTGCGCAGCGTCTCGGGATCGTCGGCCGAGGCGAGCTCGCGCCCGTAGATGAACGGCACCGCCCCCTCTGCGCCCATCACCGCAACCTCGGCCGTCGGCCAGGCGAAGTTCATGTCGGCGCCGAGCTGCTTCGATCCCATCACCAGGTGCGCGCCGCCGTAGGACTTGCGGGTGATGACCGTCAGCTTCGGGACCGTCGCCTCGGCGTAGGCGTAGAGCAGCTTCGCGCCATGGCGGATGATCCCGTTCCACTCCTGGTTGGTGCCAGGCAGGAACCCGGGGACGTCGCAGAGCGTGACGATCGGGATGTTGAACGCGTCGCAGGTGCGCACGAACCGTGAGCCCTTCTCCGAGGACTCGATGTCGAGCACCCCGGCGAGCTGCGCGGGCTGGTTGCCGACGACGCCGACGACCTGCCCGTCGAGCCGCCCGAAGCCGCAGATGATGTTGCGCGCGAACAACTCCTGCACCTCGAAGAACTCGCCGTCGTCGACGATGTGGTGCACGACCTCGCGCATGTCATAGGGCCGGTTCGGGCTGTCCGGAACGATCGTGTCGAGCGCCGCATCCTGGCGCTGAGGGTCGTCGCTCGGGCTCACCCGCGGCGGCGTCTCGAGGTTGTTCTGCGGCAGGAACGACAGCAGGTAGCGCGCGTCCTCGAGGCACTGATCCTCATCATCGGAGGCGAAGTGCGCGACACCGGAGCGCGTGTTGTGCGACAGCGCACCGCCGAGCTCCTCCATCCCGACGTCCTCACCGGTCACGGTCCGTGTCACATCGGGTCCGGTGATGAACATGTGCGAGGTCTCCTTGACCATGAAGACGAAGTCCGTGATCGCCGGCGAATAGACCGCGCCCCCGGCGCACGGTCCCATGATCAGGCTGATCTGCGGGATCACACCCGAGGCGCGCACGTTGCGGAAGAAGACATCGCCGTAGCCGCCGAGCGCGACCACCCCCTCCTGGATGCGGGCGCCGCCGGAGTCGTTGATCCCGATGATCGGGCAGCCGACCTTCTCGGCGAGATCCATCACCTTGACCATCTTCTCCGCGACGACCTCACCCAGCGAGCCACCGATCACCGTGAAGTCCTGCGAGAACACGCACACCCGGCGACCGTCGATCGTGCCGTGTCCGGTCACGACCGCATCGGCGTACGGACGGTTGCGCTGCATCTCGAACTCGATCGTGCGATGCCGCACGAACACGTCGAGCTCCTGGAACGACCCCGGATCGAGCAGCTTCTCGATCCGCTCGCGCGCCGTGTACTTGCCCTTCGCGTGCTGCTTCTCGACGGCCGCCGCACTACCGGCGTGGATCGCCTCGTACTTCAGCACCTCGAGCTGCCGCAGCTTCTCGGCGTAGGTCTCGAGCGCGTGCTCCTGCGTCTCGGGATGGACGTCCGTCATAACCCCCGGCACTGTACCGGCGGGCGCCCCGCTGGGCGCCCGCGTTCATGGCAGACGCCTCCGGCTACTCCATGCCCTGATCTCCCGATTGCCGGTGCGCTGCAAGATTTCTTTTCAGAACTGAAGACCGCCGTGATCCCCATCGATGTCCTCAGGTCTGTCGTCCGCGGCCACGCGGCCGCGGCCCCGCCGCCCCAGAAACCTTCGGGACGCGGGCCACGCCGCGGTATCTGCCCTAGCGCGAGAACGGACGGTGGTGTGCCTGGCCAAGGCTGTCGAGCACGGCGTCGAGCGCATCGCTCGAGTCCGCGGTGACGGTCACCTTGGTGCCCCAGCCCGACGGCTCGATCCGCACCGTGCCGCTTGCGCGCTCGCCCTCCCAGGCGACGGTGGTCTCCGGTTCGAGCCTGGTGATGCGGATCTCGCCGAACGCCCCGAGGTGCTGCGCGAGCGAGTCTGCATCGCTGCAGACGGCCCACAACTCCGGTGCGGATTTGACGAGGGTCCGGACGGCTGTCAGTTCAGTCATCAGCACTGGGTTTCGCGCTCTAGCCGTGGGACTCCTGCGCGCGGTCCGCGACATGCACCGCTTCCAGCGTGCCGGACCCGAAGTTGGTGACGAGCAGGATCGTGCCGGCCGGCTCGACGGCGACGTCGCGCGGGAACCGCTCGGCCCTGACGGTCCCGACGAGTGCCGGTCGACCGGCCAGCGCAGCGTTCGCGTCGACGACCGTGAGCGCGGAATTCCGCCCGGCTGCGCCGAAGCGGTCCGAATCGGCGACGACGACACGGCTCCCGCCATCGACCACCGCCACCCCGACGGGCGCGGCACCGACGCGGACGCTTGCGAGCAGCGCGTCCTTCGCGTCCGCAACGAGCCTCGCCGCCGAGAAGGCGAGCAGCGAATCGCTGCCGCGGGCAGTGACCCAGACGTCACGGCCGCTCGGAGAGACGGCCACGCGTACCGGCGAGCAACCGGCATCGACCGTTGCCTTGACGGCGTGAGCGGGGTCTTTCTCGGCTTCGGCGACGCTGATCACGCTCAGCGAGCCGTCCCTTCCACGACCCAGCAGGCGGTGGCCGGGACCGCTGAGCTCACTGGTCGAGTAGAGCCAGCGTCCGTTCGGTGACACGGCAAGACCAACGGGAGCCTCTCCTGCCGGGATCGCTCCGACAAATTCTGGCTTGCTGAAGTGGTCGGCGACAGCCGCAGCCAGCCTGTAGACGGCGATCTGCGCCAGATCCTCGAGTGACACGAAGGCATATCGGCCGTCGGGCGAGACCGCGACCTCGATCGCGCCTCCGAACCCTCCTCCGGAGCCTTTGTCCAGGGTCCCGAGCACGGCGTCCCGGTCTCCTGCCTGCGCCCGCGCAGTATCGACGACGATCGCACCGTCGCGATCCGCGATAAGTAGATAGCGCCGTTCTGCGGTAACGGTCATTCCCAGAGCGTCGCCGCCGGCCGCAGCCAAAGGGATCTTGTGAACCAGGCGCGGAGCGCTGTCTCTGTCTGCGAGCACATCCAGCTCACCCGCGGTATTCGCGACGAACGCGTAGCCGGGGATGGCGGCGACGCCGAACGGCTCGCCGCCCAGCTTGGCGAAGCTGGGATCTGCCGCGGGTAGATTCGCTCCGCCGCCAACTGCGCCCACACATCCGGGCACCACCGGTCGTGCCGCGGCCGATCCACCGCCAGCGGCCGCGACGACCAGTGCGGCCACCGCAACGGCCAGAAGGGCGGGTCTTGCGGACCGGTGCATGCGCCGTTACTGCACGACCATCAGGAAGATCGTCACCACGACAAGCATCGCGAGCACGGCGTTGACCTGATCGGCGCGGGTGCGGGCGGCGATGTACTCCGGACTCCAGGCAACGTCGGCACCAGCCGCGGAGGCGTTGATGTCGCGCTCGGCGAGGTCCGCGAGCTTGCCGGACTGGCGGACCACGAACGAACCCTCGAGCGCGCCGATGACGAGCACCGCGCCGATGCCCCACTGCACGTAGAACGCATGCCACTGATGCGCGTGAGCCGCGAGGTAGACGCCGGCGATGACCACGATCAGCAGGCCCGGGTTCACGAGGCTGCGCCCGAGCAGTTGGCGGACCCGCAGAAGTACGGGCAGCGAGCGGCGATCAAAGCGCTCGACCGCGATCACGATGAACGGGTAGGCGAGCAACAGGCCGAAGGCGGCAACGACGAAGATGATGTGCACGGCGAGTGCGATCTGCCAGAAGAAGACGGCTGGGGCAAGCAACGAGGTTCCTTTGATCAGTTGGTCGGTTGGTAGCGGCCGAAGACGTCGCGCATCGCTCCGCAGACCTCGCCGAGGGTGCAGCGGCCGCTGAGCGCGCGCCGAAGCGGCGGGAGCATGTTTCCGGTTCCACGCGCGGCCGCGCGAACCTGCTCGAGCTGCTCGGCGACCAGCGCCTGGTCGCGGCTCTGCTTGAACGCCGCGAGCCGAGCAACCTGCTCGCGCTCGGCGGCGGGGTCGACGCGCATGATCTCGGGGACTTCGACGTCATCCTCGACGAAGCGGTTGACGCCGACGACGATGTCCTGCTCGGTGCGGTAGCGCTCGTGGTAGCCGAACGCCGACTCCTCGATCTCGGCCTTGATGAAGTCGATCGCCGCGACGGCGCCACCGAGCTCGTCCACCTTCACGATCAGCTCGGTGGCACGGCGCTCGACCTCATCGGTGAGCGCCTCGACGAAGTACGAGCCGGCAAACGGGTCGACGGTGTCGGCGGCGCCGGATTCAAAGGCGAGGATCTGTTGGGTGCGCACCGCGATCTTGGCCGCATGCTCGGTCGGTAGCGCAAGCGCCTCGTCGTATCCGTTTGAGTGCAGCGACTGAGTGCCGCCACAGACCGCGGCGAAGGCCTGAAGCGCGACGCGCACGATGTTGTTCTCGGGCTGTTGCGCGGTCAGCGTCACGCCGCCGGTCTGCGTGTGGAAACGCAGCTTGCAGGAACGCTCGTCCTCGGCGCCGAAGCGCTCCCGCATGATCCTCGCCCACATGCGGCGAGCGGCGCGGAACTTCGCCACCTCCTGGAACACGTTGTTGTGGGCGTTGAAGAAGAACGCGAGCCGCGGCGCGAACTCGTCGACCGCGAGGCCGGCGTCGATCGCAGCCTGCACATAGGCGATCCCGTTGGAGAGCGTGAACGCGAGCTCCTGCACGGCTGAGGCGCCCTTCTCGCGAAAGTGGTAGCCCGAGATCGAGATCGTGTTCCACTTCGGGACGTTCTCCCTGCAATAGGAGAAGAGGTCGGTGGTCAGCCGCACCGCGCCCTCGGGCGGGTAGATGAAGTTCCCGCGTGCGATGTACTCCTTGAGGATGTCGTTCTGGACCGTTCCACGCAGCTCGGCGGCGGGTACGCCCTGCTCCTCGGCGACCAGCTCGTAGAGCAGCAGCAGCACGCTCGCCGGAGCGTTGATCGTCATCGACGTCGACACCCGGTCAAGCGGGATCCCGTCGAAGGCGGTCCGCATGTCATCGAGCGTGTCGATCGCCACACCGGTGCGGCCGACCTCACCCAGGCACCGGGGATCGTCGGAGTCGAGGCCCAGCTGGGTGGGCAGGTCAAAGGCCATGCTCAGCCCGGTGGAGCCGCGCTCGAGCAGGTAGCGGTAGCGCTGGTTGGACTCCTTCGCGCTTGCGTAACCGGCGTACTGGCGGATCGTCCACAGCTGCCGGCGGTACATCTCGGCATGGATGCCGCGCGTGAATGGAAACTCACCGGGCTCGCCGAGCTGTTCGACCAGATCAGGCGGCAGGTCCACAGCGGTGTAGGCCGGATTGACCTCGATCCCCGAATCGGTGAAGCGTCGCGGATCGTCAGGCCCGACGATCGGCGCGACTGACTGATGCTCGCGCTCTGACACTCATCGCAGCTTACGGACAGGCGGCGACTCACCACCGGCGGCGTGGCGTCCTTCGTGATCGCGGCCGCTACTTCTGCGTTACTCGCGGTGGTGTTCGGTGAGCCGGAGGCTGAGCGCTTCCGCGCCACGTTGCGCGCCGACACGGTCGCCGTTTCGGCGGTCTCACTGGCCGAGGCGCTGATCGTCGCCGAGGCACGGCAGGGGGCCGACGCCCGCAGAGACCTGGAGTTGCTGGTGGCTGGGGCGGTCGATCGCACCGTTGCGATCGACGACCTGCAGGCGCGAGCGGCCGCTGCTGCATGGCGTGTTCAAGGGCGATCACTTCGCGCAGACCGACCTGCGCGCCGCCTGAACTCACGGGTGCCGGCGCGACGCTGCTACAGGACCTTGGCGAGGAACGACCTGGTGCGCTCGTGCTTGGGTGCGCCGAGCACCTCGGCGGGCGGGCCTGACTCGACCACGACCCCGCCGTCCATGAACACGACGGTGTCGGCGACCTCACGGGCGAAGCCGATCTCGTGCGTCACCACGATCATCGTCATGCCGCTCTTGGCAAGGTCGCGCATCACATCGAGCACGTCGCCGACCAGCTCGGGATCGAGCGCCGACGTCGGCTCGTCGAACAGCATCAGCTTCGGGTCCATCGCCAGCGCCCGGGCGATCGCGACGCGCTGCTGCTGACCGCCGGAGAGCGCCACCGGATGCTGGTCGCACTTGTCAGTCAGACCGACGCGGTCGAGTAACTCGCGAGCCCGACGGTCCGCCTGTTCGCGGCTGCGCTTCAGAACCTGCGTCTGCGCGAGCGTCACGTTCTCAAGCGCCGTCATGTGCGGGAACAGGTTGAAGCTCTGGAAGACCATGCCGATCTCCCGCCGTTTGCGTGCCACATCACGCTCATGCAACTCGTAGAGCTTGCCGTTGCCCTCGCGGTAACCGACCAGTTCTCCGTCCACCGAGAGGCGTCCGGCGTTGATCTGCTCAAGGTGGTTGATGCAGCGTAGGAACGTCGACTTTCCGGAGCCGGACGGGCCGAGCAGGCACATCACCTGGCCGCGGTTGACGCTCAGCGTGATGCCTCTGAGGACCTCGTTCGCCCCGTAGCGCTTGTGCACGCCCTCCGCGCGCACCATCACGTCGCTCATCGCCGGCCGCTTCCAACAGCCAGCCAGCGCTCTCTCATCGTCGCGTTCTGCGAGCGCGAATACCCCTGCCCAGCCTTGCGCTCGAGGAAGTATTGGCCGACATACGCGACGCTCGTGAGCGCCAGGTACCAGATCGAGATCACGATCAGCAACTGCGGAACGTCGAAGTTCACGGAGGCGATGTCCTCGGCGACGAAGTACAGCTCGGCGTAGGCGATCACCTGCGCCAAGGAGGTGTTCTTCAGCATCGAGATGAATTCGTTGCCGGTCGGCGGCAGGATCACCCGCATCGCCTGCGGGAGCACGATCCGGCGCATGATCTGGAGGCGACTCATTCCGAGTGACGCGGCGGCCTCGGTCTGCCCCTCGGGCACCGAGATGATGCCGGCACGCACGATCTCCGCCATGTACGCGCCCTCGTTGAACCCCAGCCCCAGCACGGCGGCGACGAAGATCGTGATCAGCTGGTTCGCGTTGGGGTGAACCAGCGCCGGACCGAACGGGATGCCGATATCGATCAGGCGGTGCGGGAGCGGGAACAGCGCGGCGATGTTGTACCAGAACGTGATCTGCACCAGCAGCGGCGTTCCACGGAAGACGAAGATGTAGATCCAGCTCACCGTCTTCAGGATCGGGCTCGGTGAAAGCCGCATGACCGCGAGGATCACGCCGAGCGCGACGCCGATCACCATCGAGAGCGCTGCGAGGTAGACGACGCGCACGACCGCTGCCGTGATGCGCGGATCGAACAGGTATTGGCCGATGATGTTCCACTTCATCGCCGAGTCGGCGATCACGAAGCGGACGAACGACGCGGAGAAAAGCAGCACGATGAGCGCCGCGATCCAGCGGCCATATCGGCGGACCGGAACGGCCTTGATGTCGTCAGGCCGTTCCGGTGAGCTCGGAGTTAGCTCGATGTCGCCCATGGCGGTGCGAACTCTCGCCGATCCTTCACTACTTTGCTACTGAACTTCGAGCGACTTAGCTGATCGCGCCGTTGACCTTCATGCCCGAAGCGGTGTCCTCGATGCCCGTGAGGCCCCACTTCTTGAAGATCTGCTGGTAGGTGCCGTGCTTCTGCAGATACAGCAGCGCGGCGTGCACGGCATTGGTGAGACCGCTGCTCTTCGAGACCGCCAGGCCGTAGGGGGAGGGCGCATAGGCAGCACCGACGATCTTGAACTTGCCGCCGGACTGCTTGACCTGGTAGTCGGCGACCGGCGTGTCCGCGAAGCCGAGCTGCGCACGCCCGGCCGAGACCGCGAGGTTGGCCTGGCTCTGTGTCGGATACGGCGACACCGACACGGCCTTCTTGCCGGCCTTGGTGCATTTGCCGCGCTGTGTCTTGGCATCGGTCTCTTCGGTGGTGCCGGTCTCAACCGAGACCGTCAGCCCGCAGATCGAGCTGATGCCCTTGATGCTCACGCCACCGCTCTTGAGCGTGTAGAACGACTCACCGACGTTGGCGTAATCGACGAAGTTGACCTGCTTCTCACGCGCCTTGGTATCGGTGAACGAGGAGGCGCCGATGTTGTAGCGCCCGGCGACCATGCCCGAGAGGATGTCGTCGAATGTGACGTTGGTGACCTTCACCTTGACGCCCATCACCTTGCCCAGCGCCTTCACCAGGTCAGGGTCCATACCGACGATCGTGCTGCCCTGCGTGAACTCGTCCGGCGCATAGGTCGCGTCGGACGCCACGGTCAAGCCCGACGATTTGACGGCCGCCGGAACGAGCTTCTCGATCGATGCAACGCCACCGGCGGCTGCGTGGGCGTGCGTCGACGCCACCGCCGGCACGCTGGTGAATGCGGCGACGGCTACCGATGCGCCCGCCACGGCAAGCGCCCTTCCAATCATGTTGCGACTTCCCATCAGTGCTCCTCCAAGTAGACGGGCCCGGCGATCGGCACGGGCCATGCGCGCAGCATACGAGACCCCAGAAGGTTTGGTCTCTATACAAATGTCTGCTTAACGCGTCAGAACGACGCCGCATTGGAGCACGCCGATCAGTCCACCGCCTCGGCTGCCGGGAACACGTCCTGTACGTATTCATCGACCCTCGCCTCAGACAGCCGGCGGGACAGCGCCCAGAAGTAGATCACCAGACTCCAGCCGGCGGAGGCTCCGAGGCCGCCCCACAGTCCGAGGTCGTTGTTCCCGCCCTCGCTGAGCACGTGCTTGAAGACACCCGAGCCGCCGAGGATGCCGCCCGGGCCGAAGGTGCCGAAATAGGCGATCAGGCCCATTCCGATCAGGTAGGCGGCAAGCCATGGTGCCGCCTCCCAGTCGACCCTCGGTGTGCGCTCGTTGAGCTTGAAGGTCGAGGAGAGCCAGAACAGCAGGTAGCCGATCAACAGCGCGACCATCAGCGTCGAGTAAGTCGCCCAGCCGGCCCAGTAGACGATCAGGTTCGAGCACACAAACGCGATCGGCGCCCACACGCGCTCACCGCGAAGATGGAACGGGCGCTCCATATCGGGCTTCTGCAGACGCAGCGCGCCGAGTGCGAGCGGCGCGCCCGCGTACATCAGCACGGCCGCCTCGGTGATCAGGTTGACGAGCTTCGACCAGCTCGGGAACGGCAGCAGGAACAGGCAGCCGAGCGCGAAGGCAAAGAAGATCCCGAACAGCGGCACGCGCCGCTGCGTGGTGCGCTCGAAGATCTGCGGGACGAAGCCGTTGCGAGCGAGGCCGTAGCTGATCCGCGAGGTGACGGTCATGTAGATCAGGCCGGTGCCGCTCGGCGACGCGACGGCGTCGATGCGCAGCAGCGTCGCCAGCCACGCGAGGCCGGCAACCTTGGCCACCGAGTAGAACGGCGCCTCGTTGAGCGCCTGCAGCGCGGCGCTGTGGCCCGGGTGCGCGAGGCTCGTCCAGGTGTGTCCGTGCGCCAGCAGTGCCGGGTTCAGCGCGGCAATGAAGGCGACCTGCACCCCGATGTAGATCGCGCAGCCGAGCAGGATCGAGAGGATCACCGCGCGCGGCACGTCTCGCTGTGGGTCCTTCGCCTCGCCGGCGAGCTGCACCGCCTGCTCGAAGCCGAGCAGCGAGAACACGATTCCGCCACTCGGAATACCAATCAGGATCGATTTGAGCGCCGCGCCATGAACGAAGAAGCCACCACCGCCCGAGAAGTTGCCGCCGTGAAAATGGGTCGTCAGGAAGACAACGATCGTCAGCAGCGGGATCACGATCTTCCACGTCGTGATGACGTTGTTGATCCGAGCAAACCACCGCACGCCGAGCGCGTTGAGCGTCACGAAGAACAGCAGCAGCCCGATCGCCACCGCCCAGCCGACACCGTGCAGAGTGCCCTTGGATGCGTTGTAGAAACCCGACGCCCAGTGCGCCGAGGAGAGGTACTCGACGGCGGCGAGCACCTCGATCGGCGCCACCGCCGCCGCCTGGATGTAGGCCATCCAGCCGAAGGTGCCACCGGCAAGGCTGCCGAAGGCGTAGTGGGGAAAGCGGCTGGTGCCACCGGCGACCGGGAACATGCCGCCGAGCTCGGCGTGGATCAGCGCCAGGACGACCACGATCGCCGACGCGACCACCCACCCGATCAATGCCGACGGACCGGCGATCGTGGTGGCCGTCAGCGCACCGAACAACCAGCCCGACCCGATCAGCGACCCCTCCGAGCTCCACAGCAGCCCGAGGAAACCGACTCCGCGGTGAAGGCCCTCCGAGTCCCGAGGTGGTCCCGATGTGGCTGTGCTGTTCAAGGGTTCCTCTCCTGACCGGCTCACGACGGTCGCTCGCTGACGGCTTGGCTGTCTCTACGCTTGCCCGGATGCGCGTGCAAATACGCCTGTTCGCCGCACTGCGCGAGCGCGCCGGCACAAACTTGCTGGAGCTCGAGCTCCCGGAGGGCGCCCATGTCAGCGATGCGCTCAGCGCTCTGGAGTGGCTCACCGGAGACCTGCGGGCCGTGCTGGCGGTCAACCGCGAGTACGCCTCGGCAGAGACCCGCCTGGAGGCGGACGACGAACTTGCGCTGATACCTCCGGTCTCGGGCGGGGCCGCCGAGCCGGTATCGATCCACGTCGCCATCAGCTCGCAGCCACTCGCGGCCGATGCCGTCACCGCGCGCGTCCGCGATCGGCGAGCGGGCGCCGTCGTGACCTTCCAGGGCGTGACGCGTGAGGTACCGGCGCTCGAGTACGAGGCCTATGCGGAGATGGCG